>NZ_JBFBAM010000053.1:0-65932 GCF_040682195.1 Kutzneria sp. NPDC051319
GGGGGCGCTTACGGGTGGGGGGGCCCGTACCGCTGGACCTCCTGGCAGACGTCGCCGATCGGCGACGTCTGCCAGGAGCCACCGGGGTAGGCGTGCTCCATCGCGTCGAGGAAGGCATTGGTCGCCCAGACGGGCTTGAGCCGGTTCTCCCGGCTGCCCCAACCGTTCTGCTGCTGGAAGAGACCGATGCTGGTGGCGTCGCCGCCGTCGACGTTCTTCAGCGTCGACTCCACGATGGTGGTGGTGATCGCGATGACCGCCGCCCGTTCCGACAGTCCACGGTCATGGACGGCCTTCACGACCACGCGGGCGCAGGACGTCCGGTAGGCGGTCATGCTGTCGGCCAGCGTCCCGGTCAGCTCGCCGTTCAGGGTCGCCGCCAGCTGGCCGTCGCGGCTGTTGGCCCCCTGAGGATCACACGGCAGGGTCGGGAGGCCGGCCAAGCGCGCCGCGACGTCCGAAGGGCCGGAAGTTGCCGCCAGGGCCGGGACGGCCAGGACGCTGATCGTGACGACGGCTGCGGCGACGGATCTGAGCAGCCGTCCGGTCATCTGTCTGTTCATGGGGGAGTTCCTTTGCCGCGCAGGGAGGTCAGGCCGCATTGACGAGCCCGCCGACCTGCACGGTGCCGTTGTTCAAGCCCGCGGTGTAGGTGGCGAAGATGTCCTTGTTGGTGTCGATGCGGGTGGCGTTGGTGAAGGCGCCCGCGGCGGAGCGGGTGCGGTCCCAGATGCCGTTGCCCGGCACGACAGTGGTGACATGGAGGGTGCCGTCGGGCAGGCTGCCGGCAGAGGCCGACAGGATGGCGCTGTTGGCGTCGATCAGGTCGGCGGCGGCGGCCCAGGTCCCGCCGGCGGTGCGGCTGCGGTACCAGACGCCGCTGTCCGGGACGACGGCGAAAAGGTGCACGGTGCCGTTCGGAAGGCTGGTGGCGGCGACCGAGGTGATGTACGGGTTGGAGTCGACGTGCGTGGCCGAGGCAGCCCAGGCTCCGTCGGCGGCCCTGGCACGGGTCCAGATGCCGCTGCCGGGAATCGTGGTGAACAGCGAGATGGTGCCGTTGGGCAGCGCAGTGGCCGCAATCGCCACGCTGTAAGGGTTGCTGTCGACCAGCGAGGCGTTCGACCAGGTGCCGTCGACGGCGCGGGTGCGGTGCCAGACGCCGCTGCCCGGCACGATGGCGAAGACGTGCAAGGTGCCGTCGTTGAGGCCGGTGGCGGCCACAGCGGTGATGTTGGGGTTGGTGTCGATCTGGGTGGCCGAGCCGGCCCAGACGCCGGCGGCGGTGCGGCCGCGGTACCAGATTCCGGAGCCCTTCACGACGTTGAACACGTACATGTTGCTGTTGGGCACACTCGCGGCGGCGGTGTCGATCAGGTTCACGTTGCCGTCGACCTTGGTGGCGCTGGCGTCCCAGGTGCCGACGGCCCACCGCGTGCGGTTGTACAGCGGACCCCGCGGCTCCTGGCTCACCTCGGGCGCGGTCCACCAGGACGTCTGCTCCTTGGCGCCGGCCCAGCTCAGGCTGAAGTGGATGTGGTCGGTGTGCGGGTTGGGTCCCGTGTAGGGCCGCCACTGGTCGGGCGAGTCGTAGGCCCGCCACATCTGGTGGTTCCAGATCATGTACATGATCCCGAGGCGGCGGGCCATCGCGTTCTTGTTGCCGTACTTGTCGGTGGCCAGCAACCACCTGATGATGTCCTCGGCGTCGGCCTTGTCCGCCGGGTCGTTGACGCTGAGCATGTAGTCGAGGGCGCGGCCCTCCTTGTGCTCACTCGTGTCGCCCGAGTCGCACGCGCGGGCAATGGACGAGTCGTGCTTGCCGTACGCCCGGTTCAGCAGGTCCCGCAGCCCGACCGTGCCCTTCTGGATGGGCAGACACTGGTCCTGCCCGTCGTAGGCCGCGTAGTCGTCGATGGCCGCCGGAAAGTTCGGCGTCGGCGGCGACGCCATCGCCACCTGGGGAAGCGCCGTCACCACCAGGCAGGCGGCCGCCAACCCGACCGCCAATCGAGTGCGCCACGAACCTCTCAGGAACGGTCGATCAGGTGACACAACCGGCATCACGAACCCCCATCTCGAAAGAAGCGTCACGGAGGGGGCCGTCGTCGATTCCCGAAGCCCCCGGTCAGACACTGGACCGGGGACCTTGCGGCTTTCTTGCGGAACTTCTGGACGAGCGCCTAGCCCAGCAGCGTCGGCAGCTCCCGATGCCCGTTGGACAGGAACGAGCGCATCGGGAGCAGCTCGTCCCCCGGCACGGCCAGGTGCAGGCCCGGGTAGCGGGTGAACAACGCCTCCAGGGCGATGGTGGCCTCCATGCGGGCCAGCGGGGCGCCGAGGCAGTGGTGCACGCCGTGGCCGAAGGAGACGTGCTGCTTGATGTCACGGGCGAGGTCGAAATCGTCGGCGGTGTCGCCGAAAACGGCGGCATCGCGGCCGGCGGCGGCGTAGGCGGCGAGAATGGCCTCACCGCGGGGAATGACGACGTCGCCGAGGTCGATGTCCTCCACGGCGTAACGCAGCGGCAGATAGGGCACGGGTGCCTGCCAGCGCAGGGTTTCCTCGCCGACATCGGCCCAGGACCGTTGTCCGCCAAGCACCAGCGCCAGCTGCTCGGGATGGGTGAGCAGCGCGGTGACGGCCTGGTCGATGAGGTTGACGGTGGTCTCGTGGCCGGCGGTCAACAGCAGGATGAGGGTGTCCACGACCTCGGCGTCGGTCAGCGGCGTGTGGCGGTCGGACGAGGCCTGGATGATGGCGGTGGTGAGATCGTCGCCGGGGTGGGAACGCTTGTCGGCGGCCAACTCCGTGAAGATGCGGTACATGTCCTCGGCGCTGGCGGCGGCCTCGGCCGGGCTGCGGGTGGTGTCGAAGACGGAGTCGACCACGAGCCGCAGGTCGTCCCGCTTTTCCCTGGCCACGCCGAAAAGCTGGCAGATCACCTCGACCGGCAGGCGGTAGGCGTACATGGCCCGGAGATCCACGGCCGGGCCGTGGGCGGCGAGTTCGTCCAGCAGGCCGTCGGTGATCCGCTCGATCCACGGCCGCAGCTCGGCGGTCCGCCGCGCCGTGAAGCCGGACGCGACAAGGGATCGGAACCGCTGGTGGTCCTTGCCGTAGGCGGTGAACATGTTCCGCACCGACACCCAGATCCGCAGCGGCCAGTCGGCGGCGATCTCCCCGGCCCGCCACGCCGCCCAGTGCAGCTCGGGATCCTTGGAGACACGGGGATCCAGCAGCAACGCCTTCACTGTCTCCATGCGTGGCACGGCCCACGCCCGCACGCCGCCGGGTAGCTCCACCGGCACGGCGGAACCGGTGTCCCGCAGCCGGGCGCCTTCGCCCTGGATGTCTGTGCCGTCGACGTCGAGTACGTGCATACGGCCATGCTGCCGCGGGAACGCGCCGCCGGCATCGGCCGTGCGATCACGAATTATCGGCCGAACGATTCAAGTTCGCGCCGCACGCGATCGCCGTCGGCGTCACGCAGCTGCGCCAACCGGCCCAGGACGTCGGCCTCGTCGTGGATGTTGCCGAGATCCCGGTACAGGGCCAAGGCCTGCTCGAAGTGCCGCACCGCGTCGTCGCCGTCGCTGAGACGGCCGAGGCTGTCCAGGGTGTTGGCCTCGCCGTCACGGTTGCCGTGTTGCCGGTGCAGCACCAGCGCGGCCTCGCAGGCGGTGCGGGCCTGGTCGTACTCGCCGGTCAGCGCGGACAGCACCCCGATCTGGTTGAGCGCGGTCGCCTGCCACACCGGCTCGTCCAGATCCCGGTACAGCTCAAGCGATCGGACGGCGTGCGCGAGCGCCGGCCGGTCGTCGTCGGCCCGGGCCAGCGCGAGGTGGGAATGCGCTTGCTCCGCCACGTCCCCGGAGCGTTCGGCCAGCTCCAGTCGGGGAGGGTGCGGTCCCGCCGCGACGGCTTGCCCTCGGTGACCTGTGAGGTCCCGAGGGCGAGCCGGCATGACTCAGACCTGGGCCAGGATCAGGTCGGCCAGCGCGGTCTGGCCGTCCTTGTTCAGGTGCAGCACGGCGTCCGGGCCTTCCTGGCCGGGCGCCAGCGCGTCGAAGCCGCGGTAGAACGGCGTGCCCGCCTGGCACAGCGAGTGCCCGGCGAAGGTGCTGTTGAGGTGCACGGAATCGGCGGCGTACTCACTGACGAACGCCGTGTCGACGCCGTAGGCCCGGGCCCGGGAAACGGTGTCCTGCAACGTCTTGTCCAGCTGGCTGGCCACGGCGTTGCCCTCGGTCCGCTCCTGCGCGCTGAACACCGTGTCGTCGCAGATCGGATCCAGCTTGCCGGCGGCGTTGGCGTCGGGGTTGAGCTGGCTGCCGTACGCGGACAGGACGATCTTCGCGTGCGGGCTGCGGGCGTGGATGTCCTTGAACAGCCGGCCCACGTTCGTGGCCATGTCCGGCAGCTTCGCGGTGATGGCCTGGGTCGGCGCGCCCGAGCAGTCGCCCTGGATGCACAGCCCGCCGTACGCCGCGTAGCCGATGTCGTTGGTGCCGATCGTCAGCAGCACCACGTTGGTGTCGACCTGCAGCGCGTCCAGCTGCGGACCCTGGCCGAGGAAGTCCTTGTACAGGTCGGAGGTGGCCGCGCCGCTGCACGTCACGTTGGTGAACTGCACGCTCTGGCCACGGGCCCGGACCCGGGCGACGATCTGCTCGGAGTAGGAGTTGTTGCTACGCCAGCAGTTGCCCTCGGTGCCGGCCTGGTAGTCGCCGGCGCCGGTGCCCGAGGCGTACGAGTCGCCCATGGCGACCACGTGCAGCGGGCCGATCTGCGCCGACGCCGCGGGGGCCATGGCGGTGATCGCCGCGAACGCGGCCAGGGCGGCGATGGGAAGTCGCTTCAACATTCGCTCCAGTGCTCGAAACGATGGACTGCCCGGCGACGCCGGCCCCATGCACGTCATCGCCAAACGATCTCCACCGTACCGGGCACATCCGGACCGCACCGGCGAAACGGCCGAACTCACCGCTCGCGGTCACGCACCCGCGGCAGGACCTCCTGCGCGAACAGCTCCATCTCGTCGCCGTGGCCGAGGATGTGCGTGACGCCGGCCCGCCGGTAGTCGAGGACCGCTCCGGCCAGCTCATCGGGCGTGCCGACCAGCGCCAGGCCCAGCGGGCCGAGGAACGGCATGGCCCCGGTCCACAGGTAGGGCCGCGGCCAGTGATCGGCGTTCTCGGGTGGCGAGGCGCACCAGCCGCCGGTCAGCGCCACCGCCTCGGCGGTCAGCCGCCGGAAGCGTTCCCTGACCGCGTAGACGTTCTCACCGGCGATCTCGGTCAACGCGTGGGCGGCGTCGACCGCCTCGGCCCGATTTCGCCGGCACACCACGGAGAACAGCAGCCCGACCTCGCGGCCGGCGGCGCGCACGCGGCTCCCGCGCCCGGCGACCACATCGGGCGCGGCGCCGAGGAGCAGCAGCACGTCGCCGTGCCGGACCGCGAGGTCGGACGCCGCGCCCGAACTACCGCTGAAATACAGTTCGGGCCGATCCCGTTCGACGGGAATTCGGCGTTCCCGCCACAACGCGTCGCACACCGTCCAGAACTCGTCATGCGCACGGAAATCGTTGTCGTAAGGACAGGCTCCGAGCACGCTCACCCGATCGTCGGTCACCGACGAGAGCGTGTTCACTTGTCGCACGAGGTGTGTCGGAGACTGCATGTCGGTGCGTGGGCAGATCATGAATCCGATGTTCTTGACGGCGCCTGCCAGATGTGCGGCGAGTGCGATCGGATCCGGCCGATGGAATGCCGACGGCAGCAGCACCTGGTCCATGCCGCCATCCTGCGCCGCATGGCAGAACTCCGCCGGATCGCCGTCGGCCGGCAGCGTCCAGTGGAACCGTGTCGATGCGAGCAGGCCCATCGCCACCCCCAGCAGGTTGGTGTCCGAATGCTAGGTCCGCAGTGGTCCGGCCCGGTATGGCGTGTTCTCCCTAGTACGCGGTTGACGCCGCGGAGCGCCGGCTGCACCGTTGGCAGGCGCGCCGTGCGCCGATCGAACCAGCGTCGCCACGAATGCCGGCCGCCGCCGTGAACGAATACCTAGGTAATTAACGGGCCAATTGTTGCCGCCTGCACGTACCGCTGCCATACTCGGCCGCCGTCTAGTGGGTTCTTGTTGACGCCGCCACCGTGCCACAGATGCAACCCCCTTTCTCGGAATAGTGGAGGGCCATACGAAGAGACACCCGTTGCAATCGATTTCATCCGATGACTGCGGGTTCTCGAGGTTGGTCTGTACGCCCGCCGGGATGGTGCTTTTGGTCGTATTGACCGGCACCGCTCCTGGGTGTTTTCTGCGGTTACCTCGTCGGGGCGGCGGAGGGAGAAATCGGCAATGCTCGCACATCCCCAGGTGAACGTCGTCCTCCAGCATCAGAACCGGCTGGTCAGGGAACTGCTGGCGACCCACCTGACCCGCGAGCCGGGCATCGCCCTGGCCGGCACGGTGGCGTCGGCCCCCGAACTGGCGCAGCTGTGCCACCTGTGCCGGCCCGAGGTGGCCGTGTTCGAGGCCGACACGCCCCGGTGGAGCAACGAGCGGCTGGTGTCGCTGCTGCTGGAACCCGGGCGCCGGCTGCGGATGGTCGGCGTGCACGAGGTGTTGCCCGCGGCCTACGTGATCCGCGCCTACGAGTCCGGCATCAGCGCCCTGGTGTCCTACACCCGAGGGCTCGACGCGCTCGTCGCGGCGATCAAGGTGCCGTCGGCCGCGGTGGAGATAACGCGGCTGGACAAGGGAAGCCGACAGGCCCTGACCACTCGCGAGCTGGAGGTGCTGTACCTGATCAGCGCCGGCTACGCGCCGCGCCAGGTGGCCTACGAGCTCGGCATCAGCCTGCACACCGTGGAGCACCACAAGCAGCGCATCTTCGCCAAGCTGGACGTGCACAACCAGGCCCACGCCGCCGCCAGCGCCACTCGGCTCGGGCTGATGGCCTCGGTGATCGAGCTGCCCCGACAGAAGAGCAGCCAGCTGCGGGACCTGCTGCGGGTGTGCGTCACCGGGCGGACGGCCGGCTGCATGATCGCCGACCGGGTGCGACGCATCCTCGGCGAGCACGACATTCCCGTGGTCGACGCGGACGAGCAGGGCGTGGCCACGGTGCTGATCGACCCGGAACCCGAGGACTGGCAGGCGATCGTGGTCGGCCGGTCGGTGCCGGTGGTGGTCGCCAGCCGGCAACTTCCGTTGCAGCACGCCATGAAAGCGCTTGCCGAAGGCGTTGCGGTGCTGCCCGTCGCGCGGATGGACGGCCTGATCGTGCCGGCCGTGCGGGCGGCCAGCCAGGGTTACCTGATGGTGGACGCGGCCCATTCCCGTTCGCTGCTGGGCAACACGCGCGGCGCGGACCGCACGTGGTGGCGGTGGCAGCTGTCGCTGACCCGACGCGAGCAGGAGATCATTGCGTCCATCGGCCGCGGGCACTCGGCCAAGCAGACCGCCCGGCTGCTCGGGATTTCCGTGCGCACGGTGGAAAACCTCCAGAGCAGCCTGTTCCGCAAGCTGGGCGTGCACAGCAAGGCGGCGGCCCTGGCCGCGGCCCAGGACCTTGGCCTGCTGGAGGACGGCCTAGCCCAGCTTGAATGAGGACAGCGAGCAGTCGTGCTCGACCTTCGTCTGCTGGTCGGAGGTGAGCTTCTGCGTCACGCCGTCGTCGTAGGTCCAGCCCGAGCCGAGCGGGTCGGTGGCGTGCACCATGAGGCCGTGGCTGGTCAGGCAGGTCATGTACATGTGGTACTGGTCGAGGTAGTGAGGATTCCTCGACTGGTCCAACTCCGGCGGCTGGAGCGGCAGTTTGTCCTTGCACGCCTTGCGGGCGTTGACCGAGGCCGGGCTGTCGTCGTTCATGTCCGGGCTGTTGCCGTCGGTGCGGCCATTGGCGTCGGCCGGCCCGGCGTGGTCGTCGCCCCGGCCGGTCAGCATGCGGTGCCCGTTGTCCTTGAGGCAGACGTTGTAGCCTCGCCAGGCCGCGTTGACGTCCTCGTCGGAGCTGTCCATGCGCAGCTGCGGCCGCTGCGAGTCGTCCGAAGTGGACGGTGCGCTGCTCCTGGGCGCGTCGGTCGTGGCCAGCGAGGCCACCTGCGGTGCTTGGGGTTCAGAGCCGCAGGCGGCCAGCGTGATCGCGGCCAGGGCGGCTCCGGCGTAGAGCGCGAGCTTCATGCCGGCCACTGTCGCAGGCGATTGTGAGGAACCTGTCAGCGAATTGTGCTGCCACGGAAAGCGGTGCGGTACGCGGTCGGCGTGGTCGCGGCCTCGCGGGCCAGGTGCAGCCGCAGGTTGGCGGCGGTGCCGAGGCCGCCGCGGCGGGCGACCTCGTCGACGCTCAGCCCGGTCGTCTCCAACAGCCGGCGGGCCTCCAGCAGGCGCTGCGCGGTGAGCCAGCGCAACGGCGTCATGCCGGTCTCGGCGCGGAAGTGCCGCGCGAAAGTCCTTGGCGCATAACCGGCATGCCGGGCCATGTCGTCCACAGTGGTCGGTTCGTGCAGGCGTTCGACGACCCACGCGCAGGTCTGGGCCAGACCCGTGCCCTCGGGAATCGGCCGGTCGACGAACTGGGCCTGGCCGCCGGACCGGTGCGGGGCGACGACCATGCGGCGAGCGACCCGGGCGGCGTGGTCGGCGCCGTGATCGACGCGGTAGAGGTGCAGGCAGAGGTCGATCGCGGCCGCGACGCCGGCGCTGGTCAGCACCTCGCCCTCGTCGACGTACAGCACGTCGGGCCGCACGTCGATCTTCGGGAACCGCCGGCTCAGCTCGTCGGCGTCGCGCCAGTGGGTGGTGGCCGTGCGGCCGTCGAGCAGGCCGGCCGCCGCCAGCGCGAACGCGCCCGTGCACACCGACACCATGCGGGCCCTGGTGCCGCGGAGGGCGTTGAGCACCGGCTCGGGTGGGGCGCCGAGGGGGAAGAAGCCTGGCACGATGACCGTGTCCGCGCTGGTCAGGGCCTTAAGGTCGGCCGTGGCCTCGATGCTGAAGCCGGTGGTCGTCGGCACCGGGCCGCGGTGTTCGGAGCAGACCGTGAAGTCGTAGCGGTCCCGCTCGTCGCGGTGCCCGAAGATCTGCGCCGGCACGGACAGGTCGAAGGCGACCACGTCCGCCAGGGCCAGGGCGACGATCCGATGCATGGCAGAATCCTAGCGAAGTAGGGCAGTCCTGCCACTCGTTCTCCTCGTCCGATGCGGTGAGGCTGGGGTCATGAACATCGGCTCGCTGGTTTTCGACGACATGGACCAGATCGACTTCACCGGCCCGTTCGAGGTGCTGTCCCGCCTGCCGGGCGGGCACCACCGCGTCTACGGCATCACCGGGCAGCCGGTGCGGGACGTTCGCGGCCTCACGATCGTGCCGGACGCGGCTATCGGCGATGCGCCGGCGCTGGATGTGCTGCACGTGCCCGGCGGGCGGGGCGTGGACGTGCTGATGGAGAACGAGGAAGTCCTTGCCTGGCTGCGAGAGCAGTCGGGCAACGTGGTCCTGTCCGTGTGCACGGGGGCGCTGCTGCTGGGGGCGGCCGGGCTGCTGGCCGGGCGGCGCGCGACCACGCACTGGGCCTCGCTGCACCTGCTCCCCGAGTTCGGGGCCGAGGCCGTCGACCGGCGGGTCGTCGTGGACGGCGACTGGATCTTCGCCGCCGGCGTGACGTCCGGGATCGACGGCGCGCTGACGCTGGCCGCCCGGCTGTGCGGAGACGGGGTGGCTCAAGGACTTCAGCTGTACATGCAGTACGCGCCCGAGCCGCCGTTCGACGCCGGGACTCCGGACACCGCGCCGCCGTCGGTGCTGGCCAAGGCCAGGGCCGATATGGCGGAGGTCACGGAGCGTCGGCTGCACACGATCCGGCGGATAGTGTCGGAGCATGCTCACCCTTGACGATGTCCAGGAAGCAGCCGCCCGCTTGAAGGGCGTCGCGCACCGCACGCCGGTGCTGCGCTCCCGCACCCTCGACGGGCGGGTCGGGGCCGAGGTCTTCCTCAAGTGCGAGAACTTCCAGCGCATCGGGGCGTTCAAGTTCCGCGGCGCCTACAACGCCGTGTCCCGGCTGTCGCCGGAGCAGCTGACACGGGGCATCGCCGCCTATTCGTCCGGCAACCACGCCCAGGCCGTCGCGCTGGCCGCCCGGGAGTTCGGCAGCAGCGCGGTCATCGTGATGCCGGAGGACACGCCGCAGTCCAAACTGGACGCCACCGCCGGGTACGGCGCCGAGATCGTCACCTACGACCGGTACACCGGAAACCGGGTGGCCATCGGCGATGCGCTGGCCGAGGAGCGGGGCCTGGCGCTGATCCCGCCGTACGAGCACCCGCACGTGATGGCCGGGCAGGGCACCGCCGCGCTGGAGCTGATCGAGGAGTCCGGTTCCTTCGACACGATCGTGGTGCCGATCGGCGGGGGCGGGCTGTTGGCCGGCAGCGCCACTGCGGCCAAGGGGCTCGACCGCCGGATTCGGGTGGTGGGCGTGGAACCCGAGCTCGGCAACGACACTCAGCTGTCGCTGGCCGCCGGGCGCCGGGTGTCGATCCCGGTGCCCCGCACCATCGCCGACGGCCAGGCCGCCGAGACCCCCGGCGAGCTGACCTTCTCCGTGAACCAGAAGCTGGTCGACGACGTCGTGCTCGTCACCGAGGGCGAGATCCGCGCCGCCATGCGCTTTGCCTTCGAGCGCTTGAAGATCGTGCTCGAACCCAGCGGCGCGACCTCGCTGGCCGCCGTGCTGCACGGCGGCTTTTCCGGTCGTGTGGGCGTGATCCTCTCCGGTGGCAACATCAGCCCGGAGCGGTTCGCCGAGTTGCTGGGGTAGTAGGTCAGCTCTGTCCGCGGAGCTGGGCGGCAGACCGTTCGTGCCGATCGGCTGCCGAGCGCAGGAACCGGACGATGGCGTCGAGTTCCGTGTTGCTGAAGTCCGCGACTTCGGCATGGGCCTCGGCCAGCCGTGTCCCGAGCAGCTCGGTCACGATGCGGGCGGCCCGGTCGGTGGGCACGATCAGCACCCGCCGGCCGTGCGTCGGGTCGGGCATCCGGCGCACGTAGTCGGCCTTGGCCAGCCGGTCGACCAGGGCGGTCACGGAGCCGGGGGTCAGCCCGAGCATGCGGGCCAGCCGGCCGGCGGGCAGCGGCCCGTGCCGGAACACCAGGTCCAGGCAGCGCAGGTCGGTGCGGTGCACGCCGAGGCGGTCGGCCAGCGCCTGGTCGTCGGCGTCGATGGCGGCCTGGAGGTCGGCCATGGCCGCGCCGAGTGCGGCGATGATGTCGTCCCGAGCGAGCATGTGTGCCAGTATAATGTTTGATCATCAAACATTATGGGGGTGTGATGCGAAGCGTGATCACTGCTGTCGCGGCCGCGTTGTTGCTGGTCACGGTGCGTGCGCCGGTGTCGGCCGCGCCGGAGGTGGAGTGGTCGCCGTGCCCGCAGCCGCAGGCCGCGAAGTACCACGCGGAGTGCGCCACCCTCGCCGCCCGCGGCGTGACGCTCGCGCTGCTGCGGATTCCCGCCACGGAGGCCTCGCAGGGGCCGGTGTTCGCCGACTCGCAGGAGATGGACGGGTACGGCGGCGGCCAGATCGACTTCTTCCTACAACACGGCGACCACTACCTGGCCCGGCTGCCGCAGACGCACCGCACGCACGACATCGTCCTGGTCGATCCGCGTGGCCTCGGCGCGAGCACGCCGGTGCGCTGCCCACTGTCCACGCATGACCCGGCCGTGCCCGAGTTCCCCGCCACGCCAACGGATACCGGGCAGATCACGCGGCACGGGGCGTCGGTGTATCTGCGCTGTGCCGCCGCCACCGGTCCGCTGATCGCCCACAGCGGCCTCGCCGAGCAGGCCGACGACCTCGAAGCCGTGCGCATGGCGCTCGGTGCGCCGAGGCTGGACTTCCTGGGCCAGGCGACCGGCGCCGAGCTGGGTGTCATCTACACCGCCCGCCACCCGGCCCACACCGGCCGGATGGTGCTGGACACCGCGGTCGACCCGTTCCTGCCGGCCGGGCAACGGGTGCTCGACACGGCGCGCGCCGAGGAGGCCGCGTTCGACCGGTTCGCCGCCTGGTGCGACCAGACGTCCGAGCAGTGCCCGGTGGCCGGCCAGGACATCGGCGCCGTGCTCGATGAATTGGGGACACGGGGCGTGCCCGGCCTGACCGGCGACGAGGTGCGTATCGCCGTCGGTCAGTTCCTGCTCGGCTATCCGTTCGCATGGCCGGGCCTCGCGCAGGCACTTCACGACGGCAACGCCAGCGACTTCGCGCCCTACGTCGCCCTGACCTACACCGAACCCGACTACACGGCCAGTCGCGCCCAGACGTGCGCGGACCACCCGAGCGATCCGGGGCGGCTCGCGGCCCTCGCCCGCCAGGTCCGCGCGGCGGCCCCGCACACCGGCGGCGTTTCCTTGCAGTGGGACGCCCTGCAGTCGTGCACCGGCTGGCCCGTCGGTCCGGCGCTGGCCGATCGGCTGCCGGGCCACGTCTTTCCGGCCTCGCCCGTGCTCGTCACGGCGACGGCCGACGATCCCATCAACCCGTCGGCCTGGGCCGCCGACCTCGGTGCCCGGATCGCCGGATCGCACGTGGTGATCGCGCCCGTGGACGGCCACGGCGCCCTGGACAACGCACCGTGCGCCGCGGGCGCGATCGACACCTACCTGGCGGACGGCACGCTACCGTCCACCGAGGACTGTCATTAGCAACCGACGCCGCCCGGCTGGATCCAGGCGAAGGCGGCGAAGCGCTGGCCCGGCACGTCCGACTCCGTGAAGTAGCCGCCGAACATCTTGGTGCTCTGCAGGCGGTCGGCGAAGTAGAGCGTGTAGGTCTGTGTGACGCCGCCGAAGCTGAGCGGCCGCACGAACGTCAGCGTGTGCGTGGCCGGATCCCAGGTGCGCTGGGCGATCGGCTCCGAGCGGCCGAGCTCGTCGTACCACAGGTTGATCTCCGGGACCCGGCACTGCGTGAACTGCACGCTCATCGTGCCGGTCCACCCGTTGCCGTTGAAGCCGTAGTAGCCCACCAGGTCGTCCGGCAGCGTGTCACTGGCCTTGAACGCCTGCAGCCGAGGCGTGCCCAGCGGCAGATAGTCCTTGGCGTACACGCCGTAGCGCTGACCGGGCACATCGGACTGCGTGAAGAACCCGCCGAACACCGGCGAATTCGCCTTGTGGTCGCCCAGGTACAGCGTGTACGTCTGGCTGTCGTTCCAGGCCAGTGGTCGCGTGATGGTCAGCGTGTGGGTGGACGTCGACCAACTGCCGGACAGCCGTTCGTCGCGGCCCAACTCGTTGTAGTGCATGGTGATCGCCGGCGAGCCGGTGGCCGAGTTGCTCACCGTCAGCGTGCCGGCCCACCCGTTCCCGTTGAACGCGTAGCTGCCGTCGATTGTGGACACCGCCGCCGCGGCCGGCGCGGCCAGGGCCACCATGGCGACCGTCGCCGTGGCAACGGCCCAGGATTTCAGGGACATGCCGGGGATCCTGGCCGCCCGGGTCGTCGCCGGCAATGTCCCTAGGTGCAGACTTGGCTTGCCCCGCAACGGATTGTGTCGGCGGCACCCGACCGAGCGCGGGGGCCGGGTGCCGCTCGTCCTCGACGCTACGCCGAACGGCCCAGAGTGCGCCCGCCGTGCGACCACCCGGTCCAGCCGAACTGCCTGAACGGCCGCGATCCGTTGATGCAGGGAAGGACGCCTTACCCTCGTTCAACGCGGGTAAGGCGTCCTTCCCTGCATCCCCCAGCCCCTGGCATCCCGGTTCGTCGGCAGAACAGGTCAGCCACCGGCCAAATTTATTAGGATTTATTGACATTCATCGGATGTTTGAGCAGGCTACGGCCGACACCCGGTACACCTGCAGGAGGTCGACAATGACCGAGTCAGCTGGCCACACCCGACGGGACGCGCTACGCCTCGGCGGCGTTTTGGGCGTAGCCGCTGCGATGACGGGTTTGCGGCCGTTCACCGCGCAGGCCGACCCGGTCCGGCCGACGGACGCCGAGGTGGTGGCGGACAACGACGCCACGGCGCTGTGGTACCCCGCGCCGGCCGAAGAAGGTCGGATCATCGAGCAGGGCCTGCCCGTCGGCAACGGACGGCTCGGCGGCCTGGTCGGCGGGGATCCCGGCAGCGACTTCGTCTACCTCACCGACATCACGTTCTGGAACGGCGACGTGAACGACGTCGTCCAGGACGACGGGCAGCTCAACTACGACTCCACCCACTTCGGCAGTTACGGACAACTGGCCAGAGTCGGCGTCGACGTGCCGGCGCATGCGCTGTCGGCGGTGAAGGACTACCGGCGGCGGCTCGACCTCAGCAACGGCGTCGTGACGGCGACCTACACGTACAAGGGCGTGCACTACCGCCGCGAGGTGTACTGCAGCCACCCCGACGACGTGCTGGTGATCCGGCTGACCCAGTCCGGCGGCGGCAGCTACACCGGCTCCGTCTCGCTGGCCGGCACCCATGGCGAGACCACGGCCGGCGCGAGCGGGGCGATCTCCTTCGCCGGCACCCTCGACAACGGCCTCAAGTACGCGAGCGTGGTCACCGCCGCCGGCAAGGGCGGCAGCGTTTCCGTGCAGGGCAACAAGGTTGCCTTCACCGGCTGCGGCGAGGTGCTGATCATCGTGTGCGGCGGCACCAACTACGCCGCCACGGCCGCGACCGCCTTCAAGGACGCCGCCGTCGACCCGTCGGCAATCGCCCGGCAGAAGGCCGCGAAGGCCGTCGGCGTGGCGGGGACCGTGCTGCTGAACACGCATGTCGCGGACTACCAGGCGTTGTACAACCGGATGACCGTCGACTTGGGACGGTCGTCGTCCCAGCAGCGGTCCATGGACACCTGGGCCCGGCTGTGGCAGCGGGCCGCGCCGAACGCCGAGCCCGACCCCGAGCTGGAGGCCATGTACCTCCAGTTCGGACGGTACCTGGTGATCTCCGGCTCGCGGGACAGCCTTCCGCTGAACCTCCAGGGTTTGTGGGTGTCCAACAACAACCCGGACTGGTACGCCGACTACCACACCGACATCAACGTCCAGATGAACTACTGGCTGCCCGACCGGGCCGGCCTGAGCCGCTGCTTCGACGCCTTCGCCGACTACTGCGTCTCGCAGCTGCCGTCGTGGACCGCCACCACCCAGAAGGCGTTCAACGACAACCGAAACCGTTTCCGCAACACCAGCGGCAGGATCGCCGGCTGGGCCGTCGCCTTCTCCACCAACCCCTACGGCGGCAGCGGCTGGTGGTGGCACCCCTCCGGCAACGCGTGGCTGTGCAACAACCTGTGGCAGCACTACGAGTTCACCCAGGACAAGGCGTACCTGACGAAGATCTACCCGCTGCTCAAGGGGGCCGTGCAGTTCTGGGAGGCGCGGCTGGTCGAGAAGGACGGCAAGCTGTACGACGACCACGACTGGTCGCCGGAGCAGGGGCCGCAGGACGGCATCGGCAACACGTACTCGCAGGAGCTGGCGTGGGACCTGTTCACCCACTTCCAGACCGCCACTGACGTTCTGGGCCAGGACCAGGACTACGCCAAGACCATCACGGCCATGCGGGACAAGCTGTACCTGCCGGTCGTGAGCCCGAAGACGGGGTGGCTGGAGGAGTGGATGTCGCCCGACAACCTCGGCGACACCAAGCACCGGCACCTCTCGCCGCTGATCGGCTTCTTCCCCGGCGACCGGATCCGCGTCGACACCAGCCCCAGGGAACTCGTCGACGGCGTCCGGAACCTGCTCACCGCCCGCGGCACGCAGAGCTTCGGCTGGGCCTGCGCCTGGCGGGCCGCGTGCTGGGCCCACCTGCGTGACGCCGAGAAGGCGTACCAGATGGTGCTCACCGTCATGACGCCGTCGGTCAACTTCGGTAACGGAAGCGCCGCCAACCTGTTCGACATGTACTCCTTCGGCGAGCGCACGACGTTCCAGATCGACGCCAACTTCGGCGCCCCCACCGCGATGCTGGAGATGCTCGTCCAGTCCCGCCCCGGGGAGATCGACCTGCTGCCCGCCCTGCCGGCCGGGTGGGCCCGGTCGGGCCGGGTCACCGGCGTCGGCGCTCGCGGCGGCTTCACACTCGACCTGGAGTGGCGCAACGGCAAGGTCACCGGCCTCACCCTGCACAGCGTCGGCGGCACCAAGACGGTCGTGAAGTCCGGCACCTGGTCCCGAACAGTGACCATGACGGCCAACAGCTCGCAGAAGATCATCTAGTGCGGAGCAGCCCCCGAATCGATCCAAACACTGGGCGCCGACAGTTTCGATTGGACGGCCGATGAGTGGTCGGCCACTCACCGGGCACTGTCGCACCCCCTCGCTAGGCTGGAATCGGGGGCTGCTCATTTTTCGCTGACGATCACAGTCAGGCCAACCGGCCGCCGCCGTCCACGTGCAGGGTGGCGCCGTTGATGAAGGGGTTGGCCAGGACCGTCAACGCGGCGGCGGAGACGTCGGAGGGGTGGCCGATGCTGCGGCTGGGGTTGGCCGCGGCGACCTGGGCGAAGAACGACTCCTTGTCGGGGCCGTCCCAGGAACCCGAGTCGATGATGCCGGGGGAGAGGGCGTTGACCCGGATCGGGGCCAGCTCGACGGCCAGGGCCTCGGCCAGCGCGGCGACGGCGATGTTGCCGGTGGCCATCACCACCAGGCCGGGGCTGGGCCGCCAGCCGGCGACGCCGGAGAACAGCAGGATGGAGCCGCCGGGGCGGATGCGCCCGGCGAAGTGCTTGGTCACCATGATCGGCCCGACCACCTTGACGTCCAGCGCGGTGTGCACGGCACCCATGTCCAGCTCGGTGACGGGCCCGTTGGCGTGCGCGGCCGACACGGACACGATGTGGTCGACCTCGCCCAGTTCCTCGGCGAGGCGGCGGATCGAGTCCTCGTCGGTCAGGTCGACGGCGGGCGTGCTGTTCCGTCCGACCAGGACGACGTCGGCGCCGGCGGCGACCAGGTCGGACTTGAGCCGGGCGGCGATGCCGGAGGCGCCGCCGATGATCAGGACCTTCTTGTCGGTGAGGTTCACGTCTTGGGTAACGCCGCAGCTCACCGTAGGAATCCCGTCGCGATCTGAATGTTTCCGAGGGTATCCATAGAATCAGCGAATGCCTACGCTTCGTGCCCTGGAATGCCTGGTGGCGGTGCTGGACGCCGGCTCGATCACCGAGGCGGCGGCCGCGCTGCACATGTCGCAGCCGGCGCTCTCGCACCAACTGGCCGCGCTGGAGAAGGAACTGGGGGCCGCCGTCGTGGAGCGGCTGCCCCGAGGCGTCCGGGCCACGGCCGCCGGCCGGGCGATCGAGGCGGATGCCCGAACCGCCCTCGCCGCCGCGGATCGGGTCGTCACGACCGGTCGTGACGTCGCGAAAGGGGTCGCCGGGCAGCTGCGCATCGGCTGCGCCGAGAGCCTGACGGCCAGCCTCCTGGCCCCGGTGCTGCGGCAGTGGCGACGGCGTCATCCGGACGTGCGGATCGTTCTCACCGAGGCGACCAGCGCCGATGTCCTTGCGCAGCAACTGGATTCCGGTCAGACCGACATCGCCGTCGGTCCGATGCCCGGCCGCTGGACCGGCCACAGTGGACTGATCGGCCACGAGGACGTTGTCGTCGTGCTGCCGCAAGGACATCTGCTCGCCGACCAGCCGGCGGTCACGTTCGAGCAGCTGCGGGACGAGCCCGTCGTGCACCTCAACGCCGACAACGGATTCGCCGGCTGGCTGGATTCCGTTGCGGCGCAACACGGTGTGGTCCTCACGGTGGAGATGCGCACTCGGCAGGCCGTCACCGCCGCCGCGTTGGCCGCCGCCGGTGTGGGCATCGCGATCGTGCCCCGGTCGGCCATCGGCGCCCGCTTCGCCGGCGTGGTCGTGCCGCTGGACCCGCCGCTCGGCCGTGATCTCGTCTGCCTGGTCGCCAATCCCGCCGACACCCTGGCCCGCCGCTTCGAGTCGGCCGTGCTGAGCCGCGGTGTCAGGATGCCTTGACAATGGCCCGTGTCAGGCTAACCTGACAACCATGACGGAGGAGAGCACGCCGGCCGAACTGGCCGGCCAGATCACCGACAAGGACCCCGCCGTCGGGTTGCGGGCCGTCGTGGCGCTGCGGCGGCTGCTGGAGGAGCTCGAACGGCTGCACGTCGACAGAGCCCGCGAACAGGGCTGGTCGTGGCAGGACATCGCCACCGCGCTCGCGGTCAGCCGCCAGTCCGTGCACGAGAAGCACGCCAACCGCCGCAAGGCGCAGTACAAGGAGGCCTGACGTGTTCGAGAAGTTCACCGACCCGGCCAAACGGGTCCTCGTGCTGGCCCAGGACGAGGCCATAGAGCAGGGCCACGACCACATCGGCACCGAGCACGTGATCGTCGGGCTGGCCGGCATGCCCGGCACCGTCGCCGGGGATGTGTTGCGCGACAACGGGGTCACCGTGCCATCGCTCCGTGAGGAGATCGCTCGGGTCTTCGTCGCCAGCGGCGCGCACCACGCCGGACCTCAGGCCGCCACCGAGGCCCTCGCCGCCATCGGCATCGACGTCGACGAGATCCGCCGCCGCGCCGACGAGACCTTCGGCCCCGGCAAGTTCCACTTCCCGCGCCCGCCGTTCAGCCCGCGGGCCAAGCGGGCGCTGGAGCACACGCTCCGGCAGATGGTGGAGCTGGGCAGCGAGACCATCGGCCCCGAGCATCTTCTCCTGGGCATCCTCGCCGAAAGCGACAGAAAGGAGGAAGGGGAAAGTGTGGAGGCGACCGACGGCGGAGATCGACAAGCGCCCGGCGTGGGCGTGAAAGTGCTGCGCAACCTGGGCGTCGACGTCGACGCGCTGCGGCCCGCGGTGCTGGCCCGGCTCGGCCGCTGAACCGTTCGCGTCTCCCGGCCGTCGTGGTGGGCGGACGGGAAGGAGTGTTCGGTGGGCGCGAATCGAACCAGGGGTGCAGTCGCGGCGGCGCGAGGGGCGGGCGACGGGCGGCGGAACCTGATCCTGGTGGTGGCCGTGGCGGTGATCGCGGCGGCGGTGATCGGGGGCGTGGTCGTCACGCACGCGAGGGCCGATGTGCCGCAGGCCGGCGGGACGTACGCGACCACGGTGCAGCAGGACGGCACGGTCGTGGCGGGCAGCGCCAACGCCAAGGCGACGCTGGACGTGTACGAGGACTTCCTGTGCCCGTACTGCAAGCACAACCTCGAAGACCCCTACGGCAAGGACATGACCATGGCCATCGCCGCCGGGTCGCTCCGGGTCGACTACCACGTGCTGGATCTGCTGGACAACGAGACGACGCCCGCCGGGTACTCGCTCCGTGCCGGCAATGCCGCGCTGGCCGCGGCCAAGGCGGGCCGGTTCGCCGAGTTCCACGCCGCGCTGTACGAGCAGCAGCCGACCGAGGGGCAGGCCGGCTACACCGATGACCAGCTGGTGGACATCGGCCGCAAAGCGGGTATCACGAGCCAGCAGTTTGCGGACGAGGTCAAGGCCGGCGCCTTCGACGCCGAGATCCGCGGCCAGACCGACAAGGCCCGCGACTCGGTGAACTTCAAGGGCACGCCCACGGTGCTGTCCGGCGACAACCAGGTCGACATCAGCAAGGCCGGCTGGCTCAGCCAGCTGACCGGCGCCGCCTGAGCAAGATCAAGGCTCAATTCCTCCACTCCGAGTGGAGGAATGCCCCCTTCCACACAACAAGGGCTTGACGGGAGGGGGTTAGGGGGCTATGCGGGCCAGGTCTACCCGGGACTGGATGGCCAGCTTGCGGTAGATCTGCCGCAGGTGGAAGCCGACGGTGTGGGGCGAGACGAACAGCTCGGCGGCCACCTGGCGGTTGGTGAGGCCGTGGGCGACGAGGCGGGCGACCTTCTCCTCGGTGCCGGTGAGGCTGCCCCACCCGGTGGCCGGCCGGGGCACGTGGTGCCAGTGTCGGCGGCGGATGCCCAGTCGGCGCAGGCGGCTGCGGACGCGGGCGGAATCCCAAGCGGCGCCAAGGGAGTCGTAGACCTCCATAGCACGGTCCAAAGCGGACACCGCCTCGTCACGGTCGTAGTCGGCCAGCAGGCCGCCGAGGTCCTCGGTGGCGGAGGCGCGGGCCCATCGGTCGGAGTACCGCTCCGTGGCGGCGACCAGACCCATGACGTCACGGGAATGCAGGGCCCGGGCATGCCATCCGACGCCCAGGGCCTCGGCGGAGGCGACAAGAGTCTCGGCGAAGACCTCGTCGCCGGCGGCAAGGGCGGTGCGCACGCACCAGGCCGCGGCGGCGGGGTCCTCCAACAACAACTCGCGGCGACGGGAGGGATCGGTGCGAACCTCGGCCAACACCGCCAGGGCCGCCTCGGGGCCGCTGCGCGCGGCGGCGACCTGTGCGGTGATCCACACCCGCATGGACGACCAGGGCAGCGACTCGAAGGCCTGAAGGCGGTCGGCGGCGGTGGCGACATCGCCGCGCCGCAACGCGGAAAGCACCAGCACGGCCCGAAGATGCGGTTCGTACAAGGGCATCTGCGTGTCGGCGGCGACGCCGACACCGGCCAGCGCCTCGGCCTCCGCCTCGGCCAGGCTGCCCTGCGCGAAGTACAGCCACGCCCGCAGCGCGACGGGCACGCTGGCCAACACCTTCGCGCCGGCGCAATCGTCCTCAATGGACCGTATTGTCTCGGTGGCCTCGACCAGCAACCGCGCCCGGATCTGCATCCACGCCATGGCCCAGCGCGGATCGAAGTACCACGGGGATTCCTGCGTGGTGGCTTTCTGCACGGTGGCCAGGGCGTCGTCGAGCCGACCCCGCCGCCACATCGCCACCGCCCGCACGGTCAGGGACACGCCGTCCCAGCCGGTGGCGACCTTCTCGGCGGCGACCTGATTCCCGTACGCCAGTGCGGAAAGCCGCACCGGGCCGGCGCCGATCCGCGCGGCCCGGGCGACGTCTCCGTTGAGCAGCAGAGCGACGGCCAGGTCCTGCCCCGGCCGCGCCAACGCGATGGCCCGGTCGAGAGACCCGGCCTTGGTCAGCGCGGCGACGGCGGTCCGTGCCAGCTCGGCGTGCTCGGGCAACTCCCGGTCGGCCACCTCCAGACCGCGAACGGCAAGGGCCGCAGCGGTTTCGGGGGAGTGGCCCAACAGGCGGTCGGCGGCGGCGCGAATGGCGCCGACGGCCTGCCCGTCGGCCACGGGGCCGCAGTGCAACAGGTGAATGGCGGCCGCGTCGGAGGGCAGCAAAGCGGCGGCCTGTTTGTGCAGCAGGGAGCGCATCAGCTGCGGCACGGTGTCCAACACGGCCCGCCACACCGGCTCGCGGTGGAACTCGAAGGCGTTGGACAGACATCCGATGAGCCCGGCGGTCAGTGCCTCCTGCAACGGCTTGAGCAGCGTCGCCGGCGGCGTGGACAGCATGTCGGCCAGGTCCTGCGGGCTGAACGTGCGCCCGAGCACGGCGGCGACCTGGAGCACCTGCACGGTCGTCGGATCCAACCGGGCCAGCCGTTCCCGCACGCAGGACAGGAACCGGTGCGGCAGGCGGGATTCGTCCAGGGCGACGGCCAGTGGATTGAACGGTAGCGGCCCGTCGGCCAGCCGCGCGATGCCGGCCTCGATGCGGAGCGCCTCGTCCGCCTGGAGGCCGAGGACCAGGTCGACGACCGAGCGCGGGCTGCCGCCCATGCATTCGCACAGCGAGGCGACCTCGGCGTCCGGGGTGGCGTCGAGCAGGTCGGTGACGACCTCGGTGACCACGTCGTCCGGCAGCGCGCCCAGGTCGGCCAGCCACTCGGTGCGGACCGCGCCGGCCATGGCCCCGAGCAGCAAGCCGTTGGGGGAGTCCAACTCCTCCGACCGCATGGCGAAGATCCACACCACCGGCCGGTCGTCCAGCCGTGACATGAGATCGCGCAGGGCGGTCACGGTCAGCGGGTCCGCCCAGTGCAGATCGTCCACGGTGACCAGCACGGGACCCCGCCGCAACTGGGTCTCCACGTGCCGCTCGAACTGCGCCGTCAGCCAGCTCAGCCGGCTGGCGTCGGGGGCGACGGCATGCGGCTGGCGCACCACCGGCAGGCCCAGCACCGAGATCTCCGGCCGGTCCACGATGCCGTCCACCACGGAGAACCCGCGGCCCTCGGCCAGCGCCGCGGCCTCGATCAGCAGCCGTGTCTTGCCGGCGCCCACCGGGGCGGCCAGCAGCAGCGTCTGCCGGCCCTGGTCGACCGCGCGCATCGCGCCCACGATCTGGTCGAGCTGTCCGTCCCGGCCGCGTAGTGGCCGCCGGGCCCGTGCCGGCGCCCGCTGTTCGAGAACCTGCCGCTTCATGATCTCCCCCGGTTCGGATCGACGAAAGAGCCGGTGATCGAATGATTCGCGGGGCGAGAAAGGTCAATACCGCCGGAAAGGCAGTGGAATACGCATGGTTCGGTCCCTTGCCGGGTGTTTCACGTCACCTGGGGCCCAGTCAAGCAACCGGCCATCACAGTGTCAACTCACTCTAGGAATTCCCGTGAAACAGGCCCGAACAAGTACGTAGGGCCGGGCATCGCTGCCCGGCCCTACCCTTCGCCCTATTGCCTAACCGATCGAAGCGGCGTAAAGGAACCACGTCGAGTGCGGCAGCCACTGCTCCAGCCACCGCCAGTCGGTGTTGTGGCCGGTGAACGCCTCGCCCGGGTCCCAGGCCAGGCCGCGGCCGTCGTCGCCCTTGCCGGTGATGCCGTTGACGATGCCGCCGGCCGAACGCAGCCAGCGCCAGGAGCCGGCCGGCTGTCCGTCCGCGTACTCCAGGTACAGCGGCTGGTCGCGGCCGGTGCCCTCCAGCATGCACACGTCGTACGGGTTGACGCCGACGATCCAGTTCAGCTGGTCCTGGGCGTACGCCCGCAGGCTGGCCGCGAACGGGCCCCCAGAGGGAGTCTTCTCGAAGAAACCGGCGGCCAGGCGCGCGGCCGAGGCCATCGAGGCCAGCCGGGCGTTCTCCCCCTGCCACCAGGCGTCGTCCGTGCGCGGGGTGACGTTGTGCGGGAAGAAGTAGCCGCTGTACCGCGTGCCCTTGCCGTCCTGCACCAGCTGCCGCGCGTAGCCGAACGGGTTGGGCACCTCGCCGGTCACGTTCAACTCGAACTGCAGCGACCGCCGCACCACGTCCAGCACCTTGGCCCTGGTCGCGGCGTCGGCGATGTCCAGGTAGGTCAGCAGGCTGACCACCGGCAGGCCGGCGTCGGAGGGGTGGAAGAACGGGCGGTCGGCGTCGTCGGCCCGCCAGTAGTCGTGATAGCCCTGCCACGACACCAGCCGCGAGCACAAACTGGCCGCACGCGCGTCCGCCGCCGCCCGATACGCGTCCTTCTTGGTCGCCTTGAACAACTCGGTGGCGGCCAGCAGCGCGTTGAAGTCGTCGAGGATGTTCTCCTTGCCGTCATTCAGCAGTGACACGTTGTAAACGAGGAGATAAGCGAAAGCGTCTTCGGCCGCGGCCAGATATTCGACAGACGTGTAGTCGCCGGACACCGGATAGGTGCTGCAGCGGGCCAGCGCGGCGATGGCCAGGCCGCCGCCCTCGCGGAAGTCGACCTGCCGGGTGCTCAGGCTGCGCTGGGTCGGGTCGGCGCCGAGGTCGTCGGCCTCGGGCTGGCCGACCGAGCTGTAGAAGGAGCCGCCCCGGGTGTGCACACGGGTCAGGTAGTCGGCGCCGAACAGCGCCTCGTCCTGCAGCCAGCCCTGCGCCGCCACCAGGTCGGTGTTGCCGCGCTTGGCCACCTGGTCGTGCGAGGCGGCCAGCGCCCACGCGGTCAGGGGGATGGACAGCGTGTTGAAGTACGACAGGTTGGACAGCTGGGTGAAGTGCTTGCCCCAGTCGGCGGCCGCGTCGTACCAGCCGCCGCTGGCGTCGAAGGTGCCGCCGGACTTCAGCGGCAGCTTCCGGTCGGCCTTGTCGTACTGGCCGGAGCTGCGTGAGTCCTTGAAGTAGTGGATCAGGTGCGACATCGTGCGCCGCTCCAGCACGTTCGGCTCGATCCGGAACGGCTGCGAGCTGCCGCCGTCGACCGTGACGGTGTACTGGCCGGTGCGGTTGAACGAGGTGAGGTCGGCGACCCAGTAGTAGCTGGGCACGGCCGGCACCTGGTCGGCCAGCCAGTCCTTGACCGGGCCGACGTAGCGCGCCAGGCCGCGGGACACGGTCTTGCCGGTGGCGGTGTCGATCACCTGGTACGGCTTGGGCGCGGTGGACGCCTTGGCCGCGGCGATCACCACGCGCTTGGAGGCGGTCGGCTCGTAGCCGACATTGTTGGCCAACACCAAGGGTTTCGGGCCGGCGTCGAAGCTCGGCGGTGGCAGTGCGGCCGAGCCGGCGACGGCGGCGGTGCCGAGGAGGAAGCGGCGGCGGGAAGGTGACTGCTCCGGTGCGGACTCAGACATTATTAGTAAACCTCCTTAACAATTTGTCACCCTAGGTGTCGGCTCGGTCACGGTCAAGGAAATGGCACAGCGAGGGCTCAGCTCGTCCACAGCTCGGCGGCGCACCGTGGACGCATGAACGCTCGGGAGCAGGGGATTCGCAGCGCCGCCGTGATCACCGCGGCGCTCGCGCTGGTCGGTGTCGGCGGCGCGGTGGCGGTGGCCGCCGTGGTCAGCCATTCCGACAGCGCGACCACCACGTCAACTTCGGACAGCCAGCTGTCCACGGGCACGGAGCCCATGGCCAGAACGGGGGGATCATGAACGCCCCGGTGAACGCCGACGAGTGGGCGGTCTGGAGCACCACGGCCCGTGTTGTCGTCACGGAACCGGAGACCCTGGCGGCGGCGCGGGTGCTGGTCGAGTCGATGCTGTCCGAGATCGACCTGGCGTGCAGCCGGTTCCGGCCGGACTCGGAGCTGATGGCGGCCGCCCGCAGCAGCGGCCCGGTGCGGGTCAGCCCGCTGCTGGCGACGCTGGTCGAGGTGGCGCTCAAGGCCGCGGAGGACAGCGGCGGGGCTGTCGATCCGACCGTCGGCAGCGCGCTGTGCGCCCTCGGCTACGACCGTGATCTCTCCACAGTGGACGTCGACGGCGTGACCCTGGCGGTGACGGTTTCCGGTTGGCGCAGCGTCAAGTTGACCGGCAACACCCTGACCGTGCCAAAGGGCGTTGTCCTGGACCTCGGTGCGACGGCCAAGGCCTTCGCCGCCGACTGCTGCGCACGGCTGGTCGCCGACGCCCTCGACACCGGCGTGCTGGTCAGCCTCGGCGGGGACATCGCGACCGCGGGCCCCGCGCCGGCCAACGGCTGGCAGATCCTGGTTCAGGACCGCGCCGACGATCCGTCCTGCGTGATCACGATGCCGGCCGACAAGGCGATCGCCACCTCCAGCACGCGCAGCCGGCAGTGGCGGCGCGGCGACCGCCTGCTGCACCACATCCTCGATCCCGGCACCGGTCAGCCCGCGCCGGGCATCTGGCGCTGTGTCACGGTTGTCGCCGACCACTGCGCCGACGCGAACACGTTGACCACCGCCGCGCTGGTCAAAGGCCACGACGCGTTGGCGTTGCTGCGGGCCCACGACGTGCCGGCCCGGCTGGTCGCGGCGGACGGCTCGGTCCGGACCCTCGGCGGCTGGCCGTGATCTGGTACATCGCCCGTGGCGCCGGCGTGATGGCGCTGCTCATGCTCACGGTCTCGGTGACGCTGGGAATCGCCACCAGACAAGGGAAACCCCTCGCCGGGCTGCCCCGCTTCGCGGTCGCCACCGTGCACCGCAACGCCAGCCTGATCGGGCTCGGCCTGGTCCTCACGCACGTGCTGACCCTGCTGTTCGACTCCTACGCCAACCTCAACCCGATCGACCTGCTGGTGCCGTTCGTCGGCTCCTACCGGTCGTTCTGGCTCGGGCTCGGCACGCTGGCCTTCGACCTGCTGCTGATCGTGCTGATCACCAGTCTGAACCGGGCTCGCCTCGGGCTGCGGGCCTGGCGGGCCGTGCACTGGACCGGCTATGCGATCTGGCCGATCGCCCTCGCCCACGGGCTCGGCACCGGCACCGACGCCACCCAGCTGTGGATGGGCGTGCTGGCCGTGGGCTGCGCCACCGCCGTTGCCACCGCCGCGACCTGGAGGTTCGTCACATGAGGCCGCTGCTCGACGCCGCCGCGCGGGACGAGGACGAGCACATCGCCCGCAACGGCCCGCTGCCGTGGCAGCACACGCCCGGGGCGCTCATCGCCGCCCTGGCCGAGGCCGGGCTGGCCGGCCGTGGCGGAGCCAACTTCCCGACCTGGCGCAAGTTGGCCCGCACCTCGGTCGCCGACCGGCCGGTGGTGATCGCCAACGCCGCCGAGGGCGAACCGGCCAGCCACAAGGACAAGGTGCTGCTCCAGCGGTGCCCGCACCTGGTGCTGGACGGCCTGCAACTCGCCGCCGAGGCCGTCGGCGCTCGTCGGGTCTACCTGTACGGAGCCGTTGTCCCGCAACGAAAATCCGACCGGTATCCGATCACCTGCGTCGAAGCGCCCGACACGTTCACGGCGGGGGAATCGTCGGCGGTGATGGCCGCCGTCAACGGCCGTAAACCGTTGCCTACCAATGACCGCCGTGACGACATGCTGGTGCAGAACGTGGAGACGCTGGCCCGCATAGCGCAGATCGCCCGCTACGGCCCCCGGTGGTTCCGCCGGCACGACACCTTCCTGGCCACTGTTTCCGGTGCCGTGCAACGGCCAGGCGTGTACGAGGTCGAGCGAGGTGTTGCCGTGCAACGGCTCCTGGACCTCGCCGGCGGCGTCGGCACGAAGGCGGTGCTGATCGGCGGCTATCACGGCACCTGGCTGAGGCCGCACGAGACGATCGCCGATCCGGGCGCAGGCGTGGCAATTGCCTTGCCGAACAACGAAAGCGGCCTGCGCAAGACCGCGGAGATCGTCGGCTACCTGGCGTCCCAGAGCACGAGGCGGTGCGGGCCTTGCCGCTTCGGCCTGCCGGCGCTGGCCGAGGCGTTGTCGGCCCGCCGCTGGAATCAGGTGCGGCAGTTGGTCGGGCTGGTCGACGGCCGTGGAGCCTGCCACCACCCCGACGGCACGGCCCGGCTCGTACGCAGCGCGCTGGCGGTTTTCGAGGAGGAGTCCCGATGAATGAACTGCACGTCGACTGGATCGCCTGCGACGGCCGGGGATTGTGCGCGGAACTGTTGCCGGAATTGGTGTCCGCCGATCCCTGGGGCTATCCGCTCATCGCCGACGCGGCGGTTCCGGCCCACCTCGAAGAACACGCGAGGCGGGCGGCACGGCTGTGCCCCCGCCTCGCGATCAGCTTCAACGCGGTCAGTCCACCAGGACCGGCAGTTCGTCCACACCGTACACAATGGACACCTGCCGGTACGCCAGCTCCTCGGGGCTGACCGCCAGCCGCAGCTTCGGGAACCGCCGCACCAGCGCCGGATAGGCGATGCGCAGCTCCATCTTGGCCAGCTCGGCCCCGATGCAGCGGTGGATGCCGTGCCCGAAGGCCAGGTGCGAGGACGCGGTCGGGCGGTCCGGGTCGAACGCCTCCATGTTCGGCCCCAGCGCCGCGTCCCGGTTGGCCCCGGACAGCGAGCAGATCACCACGTCGCCGGCCTTGATCTCCTGGCCGCCCAGCACCATGTCCTTGCGGGCGAAGCGCGGGAACGCCACCTGCACCACGGTCAGCAGCCGCAGCAGCTCCTCGATGAACGCGTTGATCGCGTCGTCGTCGGTGCGCAGCCGCTCGAACGCGACCGGATCCTGAAGCAGCACAATGGTTCCGAGCGCAAGCATCGACGTGGTCGTCTCGAAGCCGCCGGTGAGCAGGCCGTCGGCGATGCTGGCCAGCTCCTCGTCGTCGATGGTGTCGCCGTGCTCCTTGATGATCTGGCCCAGCAGGTCGTCGCCCGGGTTCTTACGCTGCTTGGCCACCACGCCACGCAGGTACACCAGCGACTCGGAGATCGCGCCCAGCGAGGCGCTGGCCCCGCCGAACAGGTCGAACCGGGCCGCGCCCAGGCGCTGGAAGTCGTCGCGGTCCTCGTAGTCCACGCCGAGCAGCTCGCAGATCGTCAGGCACGGGATCGGCAGCGCGAAGGCCTGCATGAGGTCCACCGGGCCGTCCTTGGCCCCGGCCTCGATGGTGTCCAGCGTGTCGGCCACGATGCGCTCGATGCGCGGCGTGAGCCGGCTCAGCCGGCGGATGGTGAATTCCGGCGTCAACACCTTGCGCAGCTTCGTGTGCACCGGCGGGTCGGAGAAACCGAGGCCGCCCGGATTCTGCTCCGCGGTGATGCCGAAACTACCGGTGAGATTGGCGAAATCGTTGCTGAAGTTGTCGGTCGAGCCGAGCACGGCTCGGGACTCCTCGTACCCGGTGATCAGCCAGGCGCGGAACCCCAGCGGCAGCTTCAGGCGTGTGACCGGCTCGGACTCGCGCTGCACGCGCATGGCGTCGACCGGGTGCACCCCCTCGCGCTCCAGCGGCATGAGAGCGGAATCGGGAATGAAGGGGATACGCGACAGATCGAAACCGTCCTGCCCCGTCTTCGCCATCTGCCTGCGCACGATCCACGACGTAATGCGTGATGTAATGCGCGAGCCGAGCTTCATCATGAATTCAAGATACCCCATGGTCCCTGAGGGTCGTGCCAGCATTCGGCCAACCGACACGCCCTGGTCACCCGGTCGTTGCAGACGCCGTTGCCCGGCGGCGCACGCGTCCGCGTAGGCGTGCGCCTGCGTGAGCCCGCGCCTCGCTTGATCCGGTCGCTTGAAAAGCCGGTAGTCGACGCGACGTGACGGCCGTTACCGTATCGCGTCCATTCCTCGCCCGATCGGCAATTGTCGAGTGAGCCTCGGATCCACAGTGGATCTGCTGATCGGGGCAAGGGGCTTGAGCCGATCAAGGTTCCCAACTAGCCTCTGCCCACTCGATCGGTCAAGGGGGCTCGGATGGGCGTGCAGGGAGCGGGAAATCGGCCGCCGTGGTACGTGTTCGTGTTGGCGGTGCTGGGAGTCCTGCTCGTGCTGACCGCGGTGATCGGCTTCGGGCCGCGCTCTTCCGGCGGGCCGCTCCCCACTGCGGAACCGGTACCGCAGCCGTATCGGGGGACGGACACCCCCACGCCGACGTCGCTGCTGGGCGATCCGACCTCCGTGACGGTCGCCACCACGTCCTCGTCACGGGCCGTGGTCACCGTCACCACGGCCGCGCCCATCATCACGCCCACGACCACCGCGCCGTCGACCACGACCCGGCGCACCACCACGATTGCCTTGACGGGCCCGGCAAATCCGCCCTACTGCTGCTGGTACGGCGGAGGTGACTGGGGCGGGCATCATCACCGTTGACACACGCACTGGTACTCTCGGTGACCGAGCGACGTCGAGAGGTTCCGCGATGCGAGTGCTCCGCCTGGTGCTCGCCGCGAGCCTCGTGCTCGGTCTCGCGGCGCCCGCCGCGGCCGTCGGCACGGGGCAAGCGGCAACGATCTACTCGGCCTCGGTGCGCCGCACCGAACACGGCATCCCCCATATTCTGGCCCGGGACATCGGTTCCGCCGGCTACGGCTACGGATATGCCTTCGCGCAGGACAATCTGTGCGCGCTGGAAGAGATCATGATGACGGCCAACGGGGACCGGTCCCGCTGGTTCGGCCCGGACGCCGACGCCGGCGATCTCAGTTACGGCCCGCTGACCAACCTGGCCAGCGACACGTTCGTCCGTTCCGTGCTGAACAACGGCTTCCTGCGCCGCGTCATGGATCAGCCGGCCCCGCTGGGCCTGGACGCCGAGACCCGCCGGCTGATCGACGGCTACGTGGCCGGAGTCAATCGACACATGGCCGAAACCGCCGCGCCCTGCCATGGGGCGCGATGGGTGCGGCCGGTCACGTCCGACGACATCACGCAGATGGGCTTTCTGTTCAGCCAGTTCGGCGGCCTGCACGAATTCCAGCGAGCCATCGCCGACGCCAAGCCGGCCGGGTCCACCGCGGCGGCAATTCCCCATCCTCGCTCCGGCGAAGAGGGCAGCAACGGGGTGGCCATCGGCGCACGGGGTGTTGTCGGCGGCGACGGCTCGGCCCTGCTGGCCAACCCGCACTTCCCTTGGCTGGGCGGGGATCGCATGTACCAGGTGCAGCTGACCGTGCCCGGCGTGATGGACGTCAGCGGCGCCAGCATCTACGGCACGCCGTTTGTCGTGATCGGACACACACAGCACCTGGCGTGGACGCACACCGTGTCCACCGCGCAGCGATTCACCCTGTACGAACTGCATCTCGTGCCCGGCGACCCGACCAGCTACCTGGTCGACGGCCGGCCGGAGCGGATGACCGAGACGGACGTCATCGTGCCGACCGGCCCGGCATCCTCGGTCACCACAAAGGTTTACAGGTCGCGCTACGGGCCGGTGCTGGCCGACGGCTGGACCGCGACGCACGCCGTCGCCGTGCGTGGGGCCAGCGCCGACAACGGGCGGGCCTTCAACGAGTGGGTGTCGCTGGACCAGGACGACAGCGTCGCCGAGCTGCGCGAGACGCAGAACCGGTACCAGGGCGTGCCTTTCGTGAACACGATCGCCGCCGACGCCACCGGTGTCGCCTACTTCGCCGACGCCTCGGCGGTTCCGCACGTCACCGACGAGCAGGCCGCTCGCTGCGTCGACACGCCCGAGGCGAAAGCGCTGTACCCCAACGAGATCGAGCTGGACGGGTCCACTTCGGACTGTGCGTGGGGCAGCGATCCGGACGCCGTGGTGCCCGGCATCTTCGGCCCGAGCCGGTATCCCACGCTCAGCCGTGCCGACTTCGTCACCAACAGCAACGACAGTTCGTGGCTCACCAACCCGGCCGCGCCGATCACGTCCCTGCCGGCGATCTACGGACCGGTCGGGACCAAACGACTTCCGCGCACGCAGCTCGGACTGGAACAGATCCAGGATCGGATCGGGACCGGGTTCACACTGGCGAACATGGATGAGTTGCTGACGGCAGAACGGAATTGGAGCGCCGACCGGGCCCGTGACGCCACGGTGACGATGTGCCGGCACGATCCCTTGCTCATGTCGGGTGACGGCCGGGAGGTGGACGTGAGCGCGGGCTGCTCGGCGTTGGCCGCGTGGAGCGGCCGGAACTCGGTCGGCGACCGCGGAGCCGTGCTGTGGCGCGAGTTCTGGCTGCGTGCGGCCCGGGTTCCGGAGGTGTGGTCCGTTCCGTTCGACCCGAGCCGTCCCGTCTCGACGCCGAACACCCTCGACACGGACAGCCCCGGTGTGCGGCAAGCGCTTGCCGACGCGGTGCTTCGCTTGGCACAGTTGCATGTCCCGGTCGACGCGCCGCTCTCGGCGGCCCAGTACACCACGGTCGGCGGCGGCGAGCTGCCGGTGCCGGGGTGCGGAAACGTGGAGGGCTGTTATGACATCACCGCGGCCACCGACTCCGGGCTGCTGGGCGACGGCGGCCGATTCGGCGCTGTGACCATGGGTTCCAGCTTCGTGATGGCCGTGCGCCTGACCCGGGACGGGCCCAAGGCCCGCACCCTGCTCACCTATTCCGAGTCGTCCGACCCGTCCTCGCCGCACCACGGCGACCAGACGGTGTTGTACGGCCGGGGCGGGTGGGTGCCGGACCGCTTCAGCGAGGCGGAGATCACCGCCAGCCCGGAGCTGTCCGTGTCGGTTTTGTGTGGTCGTGGCGCATAGTTCACGCTCCGTCGCGAATCGACTTCATAACGTCTGTCGTCGGAGGTCCGCTGTGGACCGAACGGAAGTACGCTGCGCACGTGTCTTCGGTGGAGGGGCAGCCGGTTCCGGCTGACGAACAGGTGGTCGGCTCCGTGCTGCCCAGGGACCGAGACCTCGTCCGGTGGCTGGTCGCGGCCGGTGGCGGCTACCTGGCGGCCGCGCTGGTGCTGGTGCTGCTCGCGGGCGAGTACGCCTTGCGGGTGCTGGGATATGTCGTCGACGTCCCGATGGCCGTGCTTGCCGCCGCCGTCCTCGTTCGTGTCGCCCGGTTACGGCAGCTGCAACGCCGCACCCGGTTACGGCCGGCGCTGCTGGCGCCCCAGCTGGCCGCCGGGATAGCGCTTGCCGGGATCCCCGACGTCCGGGTCCGCGTCGGCTCGCGGGCCGTCGGCCGGTCCTATCGCGCCGGGCGGCACGGTGTCGTGCTGCTGAACGACTCGATGCTCGACCGCATCCCGCTGGCCACCACCTTTGTCGTCGCCCACGAGCTCGCGCACCTGGCCCGGCACGACACCCTGCGGCAGACCGTCGTCGCCGTGTACCTGCTCACTCTGTCGGCCTTGTCACTGTGGGTCCTGCCCTGGCCGGTCGCCGTCGTCGTCGCGTGCATCGCCTTCACGCTGGCCGTGACGTACACGTGGACGCGTGAGCTGGAGTGCGACCGGATCGCCTCCCGTTGCGCCGGGCAGCGCTCCGGCGTCGCCGCCATGGACGCCTTCACCAAGTGGCGCTCGCGCAACCCGCTGGTGCGGGTGTGGAGCGTGCTGAGTCACCCACCGTTGTCCTTGCGCCGCAACGCCGTGCTCGATCCCGAGCGGATGACCGGGTGGTTCGGCCCCAAGGACTGACCGATCTCCTCTCCGCCCTGCCCCATCGCGCCTGGTGAGCGCGCGCCCGCGTGAGTAGAATCGTCAGCAGCGGGCCGCCGTTGTTGTGGTGGGAGCAGCAACGGCGGCTCCGGCTCGGCATACTTTGGGCCATGTTGATGGTCTACGGCGCCAACGGCTACACCGGCCGGCTCATCGCCCAGCTCGCGGGGCAGCGCGGCGAACGCCCCGTGCTGGCCGGGCGCTCGGCCGAGAAGCTGGAACCCCTCGCCCGCGAGTTCGGGCTGGAACACCGGGTCGTCCCCCTCGACGACCAGGACCGGCTGTGCGAGGCCCTCGGCGACATCGACGCCGTCGTGCACTGCGCCGGGCCGTTCTCCGTGACGTCCGAGCCCATGGTCGACGCCTGCCTGGCCACCGGCACCCACTACGTCGACATCACCGGCGAGATCGACGTTTTCGAGCGCATCTTCACCCGTGACGGCGAGGCCAAGCGCGCCGGCGTGGTGCTGCTGCCCGGCGCCGGCTTCGACGTCGTGCCCACCGACGGCGTGGCCGCCATCCTCGCCCGGGAGCTGCCCGACGCCGTCGAGCTGGAGCTGGCGTTCCTGGCCGGCGGCGGCATGAGCCCCGGCACCATGAAGACCACCGTCGAGGGCATCACCACCGGCGGCCGCGCCCGCGTCGACGGCGCCCTCGTCACCGTCCCCGTCGGCCACCGCTCCCGGGTCGCCGAGTTCGCCTCACGTCCCCGCCGTGTGGGTTCCGTCCCGTGGGGCGATCTCAGCACCGCCTTCCGGTCCACCGGCATTCCCACCATCACCACCTACACCGTCGTCCCCGAGTTCGCCGGCAAGGCCCAGACCCTGCTCGCCCCCATGTTCCGCTCCACCGCCACCCGGGAGTTCGCCAAGCGCCTGGCCGGCTTCATCCCCGGTCCCTCCGAGCGCACCCGCGCCGGCAGCCGCTGCGAGGTGTGGGGCCAGGTCCGCAACGCCGCCGGCCGTCAGCTGTCCATGACCCTCACCGGCCCCAACCCCTACCTGCTCACCGCCGACTCCGCCCTCCGCGCCGGGTTGAAGCTGATCGCCGGCGACGCCCAGCCCGGCTCCCACACCCCGTCCTCCGCCTTCGGCCCCGACTTCGTGGCAGAGTTGGACGGTGTCACCCTCAGCCCCGTCGGATAGCCCCGGAACCGCCGTCGCCGTCATCCGCGCCGGGGAGGTGATCCACCAGGAGTGCACCGGTTTCGCCGACCTGGAATGGCGTCAACCCATCGCTCCCGACACGGTGTTCCCCTTGGCGTCCATCACCAAGTCGTTCACGGCCTTGGTCGTGCAGCGCTTGATCGATCTCGACACGACGATCGGCGCCTACCTGTCGGACTACCCCACTCCGGGCCGGGACGTGACGGTCCGACAACTGCTCAACCACACCTCGGGCATCCCGGAGCAGATGCTGATCCCCGAGTTCCGCGAGCGGCGCTTCCTGACGCACACCAGCGAGGAAGTCCTCGCCTTCTTCACCGACCTGCCGCTCGACTTCCCGCCCGGCTCGCGGTACGCGTACAGCAACACCGGCTACTGGCTGCTGGGCCTGATCATCGAGGCTGTGACCGGCTCGTCCTACGGGGAAGCTGTCGCCGAACACGTGTTTCGGCCGGCCGGCATGGCCGACAGCCGGATGCTGGACGACGACGCGGTCATCCCGCGCCGGGCCCGTGGCTACGCGGTGGCCGACGGCGTGATCACGGCGACGCAGATGTGCAGCGCCACCGTCACCGGCGCAGCCGGCGCGCTGCTCGGCACCCTCGACGACATGGTGCGGTACGACCAGTTCCTGAAGGGACACGAGTTCGACCTCGCCTCGCGGACCCCAGGCGTCCTGACCTCGGGCCGGGCCACCAACTACGGGTTCGGCTGGGTGCTCGGCGACTACCGTGGCACCCCGTACGCCGCCCACGCCGGCGGCCTGGACGGGCACACCTGCCTCTACGCCCGATTCCCCCAGGAGGACCTCAGCATCATCCTGCTCGGCAACCACAAGGGTCACCCCATCTATCAGACGGTCCTCGACCTGGCCGAGAAGTTCCTGGGGCTACCCGTGCCGACCGTGCCACCGGCCGGGCCGATGCCGGTCGAGCTGGCCGGCGCCTACCGCGACCATGACAACGTGGCTGAGCTCACCGCCACCGGCGACGGCCTCACGCTGACGTTCGCCCGCAAGGTCCGCCCGCTGCGTCGGCTGGACGAGAGCACCCTCATCTGCGCCGATGACCCCGATATTCGCCTGCACCTGCACGAGGACGGCGGAATCACGGTGGACTACCCGTTCTACCTGTTCACCGGCTACCGGGACTCCCCCTGATGCAGGGAAGGACGCCTTACCCGCGTTGAACGAGGGTAAGGCGTCCTTCCCTGCATAAAGAGAGGCGTCAGCGGGGGGCCAGCAGTGAGCTGGCTTCCTGGGCGGCGGTGCCGGCCTTGAGCAGGTGTTCGAGGTTGGCCGGCAGTTGCTCGCCACGCTTGTGCACGGCCTGGGCGTAGAGGCGGCCGGCCCGGTAGGAGGAGCGCACGAGGGGCCCGGCCATCACGCCGGAGAAGCCCATCTTCTCGGCGTCGGCGGAGTGGGCGACGAACTCCTCGGGCTTGACCCAGCGCTCAATGGGGTGGTGCCGGACGCTGGGGCGCAGGTACTGGGTGATGGTGATGATCTCGCAGCCGGCCTCGTGCAGGTCGTGCAGCGCCTCGGTGACCTCCTCGGGGGTCTCGCCCATGCCGAGGATGAGGTTGGACTTGGTCACCAGGCCGGCCTCGCGGGCCATGGTGATGACCTCCAGCGACCGCTCGTAGCGGAAGGCCGGGCGGATGCGCTTGAAGATGCGCGGCACGGTCTCGAGGTTGTGGGCCAGCACCTCGGGCCGGGAGGAGAAGACCTCGGCCAGCTGGTCGGGCTCGGCGTTGAAGTCGGGGATCAGCAGCTCGACGCCGGTGCCGGGGTTCATGGCGTGGATCTGGCGCACGGTCTCGGCGTACAGCCAGGCCCCGCCGTCGGGCAGGTCGTCGCGGGCGACGCCGGTGACGGTGGAGTAGCGCAGGCCCATGGCCTGCACGGACTCCGCCACGCGGCGCGGCTCCTCGCGGTCGAACTCGGCGGGCTTGCCGGTGTCGATCTGGCAGAAGTCGCAGCGCCGGGTGCACTGGTCGCCGCCGATGAGGAACGTGGCCTCACGGTCTTCCCAGCACTCGTAGATGTTGGGACAGCCGGCTTCCTCGCACACGGTGTGCAGGCCCTCGCGGCGGACCAGCCCCTTGAGCTCCTGGTACTCGGGGCCCATGCGGGCCTTCGTCTTGATCCAGGACGGCTTCTTCTCGATGGGGGTCTGGCTGTTGCGCACTTCCAGTCGCAGCAGCTTGCGGCCCTCGGGGACGACCTCTGTCACACGCTCACCTTACGCTTCGCCCCAGCGTGTCCGGGGTCACGCGGCGGCGGGCACCCGACCGCGCAGCAACGCGGCGAAGGCGCCGCCGACACGCTCGAGAACCTCGTTGGGCTCGGTGAACTCGGCCAGGCCGGCGGCCAGGGCGAGCATCCGGTGCTCGCGGGCGGTGGCATCGGCCAGCACGCCGGTGGCGTTGTCATCGAGCAAACGCCTAAGAGTGGGGTTCTCGGCGACGGCGCGGCGCCACGCGGTGGACACGGCGTCCACCCGGTCGCCCTCGGCGTCCGACAGGGCCAGCCCGATCCGAGCGGTCAGCGCACGGGTCCACTTGTGGTCCAGCGCCAGCAGCAGCTCGTCGGTGTCGGCGAACACGGCGGCAGCGTCGGGGACCTGGGTGAAGGCCTCCTCGATCGTGCCGGCGGTGGCCAGTACGGCGTCGATGACGTCCCGGCGACGGTAGTAGTCGTTCCAGCTCATCGTCGTACCTCCGGTCTTCGGCATACTCGCGGTATGTCCGACACGAGGACCATACCATGGGTACGTACCGGCGGTATGTGGATACAGTTGTGAGCGTGGCGACAGCGCGGTCGAGACGGCTCGAGTACTCGGAATCCACCAGGGACGCCCTGGTGGACAGCGCCGTGGAGCTGTTCACCAAACGCGGCTACGCCGGCACCTCGCTGGACGAGGTGGCCAAGCGCGCCCGGGTGACGAAGGGCGCGCTCTACCACCACTTCAGCGGCAAGCAGGCGCTGTTCGAGGCGGCCTTCGACATCGTGGAGACGAAGGCGATGCGCCGCCTCGGCGAGATCGTCAGCGGCCCCGGCCACCCGTGGGAGACGGCCATGGCCGGCCTGCGGGCCTACGTGCGGGTCTGCCTCGACCCCGCCTTCCAGCGCATCGTGGTGCACGAGGGCCCGGTGGTGATGGGCTGGGCCCGCTGGCGCGAGGCTGAGGAGCACTACAGCTTCGGGGTGATCCGCGCCTCGGTGTCGGCCCTGGTCGAGTCGGGCGAGATCGAGGAGATGCCGGTCGAGGTCATGTCCCGCCTGCTCTACGGCGCGCTGTCGGCGGCCGCCAGCATGATCGCCGGCGCCGCCGACCCGCGCAAGGCCAGTGAGGAAGTGGCCTGGTCGATCACGAGGGTGGTCAGCGGGCTGCGCCGACCGGCAGCAGCATGTGCTGACGGGCCGGCGACGGAACCGGCCGATCGATCGGCGCCGCGGCGTCGTCGCCGGTAGCCAGCACCGCGGCCAGCAGCGCGCCGGCCGCCGCGTTCGACCGCTCCGGGTGCGCGAGCATCAGCTCCCACGCCGGCGTCTCGCCCTGCAACTCCACGAACCGCACCCCGGCCCGGCCCCGCGCGGTGGTCCGAGGCAACACCGCCACCGCCAGCCCGGCCGCGACGACGTCCAACATCGTCTGCACGTCGTCGGCGTGGAATCCGACCTTGCCGCCGAACTCGTTGCCGCCACCGGGAAACTCCACCAGCGTCTCGGCCCGCAGCTCGGCGAGACCAACCGAGTTGCGCTGGGCGAACCGGTGATCCGGCCCGCAGGCCACCACCGGCCGCTCGGGCCGCACCGGCGCGACGGTCACCCCGTCACCGCCGGGCAGGCGGTTGGTCGGCGTCAGCAGCAGGGCCAGGTCCAGCCGCCCATCCCGGACCTGGTCGAGCAGCCGCGCCGAGGAGTCGTGGCTCAGCGCCACCTCCACGTCGGGGTGCGCCCGGTGGAAGCGGCCGAGGGCAGCCATGAGGTGGCCGTGGTCGACAGCCCGTGACATACCGACGCTGACCCGGCCCCGCAGCCCGCCCTGCACGGCGGCGACGGCCTCGCGGGCGGCGGTCACCGTGCTGAGCGCGCGGCGGGCCTCCACCAGCAGGGCCCGGCCGGCGTCGGTCATGCGGACCTGGCGCTTGTCCCGGACGAACAGCTGGGCGCCGAGCTCGCGCTCCAGTGTCTGGATCGATGCGGAAAGGCTGGACTGGGCGATGTGCAGTCTCCGGGCGGCCCGAGTGAAGTGGCACTCCTCCGCTACGGCGACAAAGTGCGTCAACTGGCGCAACTCCATGCTGATCACCTGGTTCTCGGCGGTATTCGGACTGGCAACAGCACGCGGCGTCACCGATGACCCTAGGACCGTGACGGGGGGAGCGGGCAATGACTGATGGATTCATTAGTGCCGAACGGCTCCACTGGCGCGGGGTGGCTAGGTTGTGCTCGTGGACTTTCGGATCTTCACCGAGCCCCAGCAGGGGGCGACCTACGACGACCTGCTCCGGGTGGCCCGCGCCGCCGAGGATGCCGGTTACGACGCGTTCTTCCGTTCCGACCACTATCTGAAGATGGGTGACGGCGACGGCCTGCCCGGTCCGACCGACGCCTGGATCACCCTGGCCGGCCTGGCCCGCGAGACGTCCCGGCTGCGGCTGGGCACGCTGATGAGCCCGATCACCTTCCGTCACCCCGGCCCGCTGGCCATCTCGGTGGCGCAGGTCGACCAGATGTCCGGCGGCCGGGTGGAGCTGGGCATCGGCAGCGGCTGGTTTGAGGCCGAGCACACCGCCTACGGGATCCCGTTCCCCGGGCTGGGCGAGCGCTTCGACCAGTACGAGGAGCAGGTCGAGATCCTCGCCGGCCTCTGGGGCACGCCAGTGGGCCAGACGTACTCGTTCGCCGGCAAGCACTACCAGCTCACCGACTCGCCCGCGCTGCCCAAGCCGGCGCAGAGCCCGCGCCCGCCGATCCTCATCGGCGGCGGTGGGGCCAAGCGCACGCCCCGGCTGGCCGCGAGGTTCGCCGACGAGTTCAACATCCCGTTCGCGCCGATCGACCGGGCGAGCGAGATCTTCGCCGGGGTCGACGCGGCCTGCGCGGCGATCGGCCGCGACCCGTCGACCATGATCCGGTCGGTCGCGCAGCCGGTGGTGCTCGGTCGCGACGACGCCGAGGTCGCCCGCCGGGCCGCCAACATCGGCCGGGACGTGGTGGAGCTCAAGCAGAACGCCTTCGCCGGCACGCCGGCCGAGGTACTGGACCGCATCGGCGCCTGGCACGAGGCCACCGGCGTGCGGCGGGTCTACCTCCAGCTGCTCGACCTGTCCGACCTGGACCACGTGGACCTCTTCGCGGCCGAGGTCGCCGCCAAGTGGACGGTCTGACTTCACCAGGGCCGCCCGTCCTTCTGCTGCACGGGCTCGGCGGCGACCACCGTGGCCTGCGGGAACTGGCCGACGCGCTCGACGGGGTCGACGTCGTCGTGCCGGACCTGCCGGGCTACGGGGCGTCGCCGCCGATGTCCGTGCCGCACACGTTGGAGAACTACGCCGCCGAGGTCGAGCGGCTGCGGCTGTCGTTGGGGCTGGACAGGTTCGTGCTGGCCGGCCACTCGCTGGGGGCGTCCATCTCGCTCGTCTACGCCGCTCGGTACGGGGCCGCGCTGGACGGGCTGTGCCTGTTCAACCCCGTGTCCGAGGCGACCGGTCCGACGGCCTGGCTGGGCAAGCTGTACTACCGCATCGGTTCTTGGCTGCCGTTGCGGGCGGCCCGGTTCTGGCTGTGCAGCAAGCCCGCGGTGTATCTGGCCGACGCCTTCGTCATCGTGACCAAGGACAAGGCCCGGCGGCGGTGGCTGCTCGACATGGACTACGAGAACTACCGCAACGCCAGCGTTCGAGCGATGACCGAAGCCTTCCTCAGCTACTTCGACACCAGCTTCGCTTCATTGGCCGCACAGGTCTCCGTGCCCACCCTGGTGATCACCGGCACCCGCGACGGCATAGCCCCGGTCGACGCGGTCACGGCTCTGCAGAAGGGGATCGCGGATTCCGAGCTGGTGATCGAACCCGGCGCCGGCCACCTCTTCCCGGCCGAGGAACCGGCACGGGCGGCGGAACTGCTCACCGCTTTCCTGGCAGCACCCCCGCGAGTCCCGCTCTCGGGCACACCGAAATACGGTTTTGAGCAGATCACCGCAGCTGACCGGCCACGTCCGACGCGGCCGTGAGGATCACCAACAGCGGGATGACGGCCGTGGGCGGCACCTGGTAGCTGCCCCGGCTGTCCTGCTCCACCACCTTGGCCGCGACCAGGGCCTTGAGATGGTGGTAGAGCTGGCCGGTGGAGCGCAGCCCGGCCGCCTCCGAGAGGGCGGGGGCGGGCTGCGCGCCGTTGGCGATCAGGTGCCGGACGATGGCCGCGCGGACCGGATGTCCCAGCGCCGCAAGGACATCGACGCGGGGGCCGTCGGGAAGCGCAAGCGTGCCGGCGGCGCCGAAGCGGATCTGCCACGACAGCGCGCCGCCGAAATCCACCTCGCCCTGGTAGCCGATGATGCCAGCGGCCAGCGGCTCGGGCGCGACGGCGTGGCCCTCCAGGGCGGCGACGCGGCGTTCGAGGTCGGCGATCCGTCCAGGTAGACCGGGCGCGGTGTAGTCAGACACGGTCGTCAAGCATGCACGATCTCCCGGGACACCCGCTGCCAGGTGGCCGGGTCACGCAGCAGGCCCACGCAGACCTGGAAGAAGTAGTCGACCTCGCCGTTGTGCAGGGTGAGGTAGTCGGCCCACGGCAGATCGGCCACCAGGATCGCCAGGGTGGCGACCGTGCTGTCGGTTCGGCGCAGCGAAAGCCCGAAGTTGAGCAGCCCGGGCAGCTCGCCGCCCTTGAAGCCGAGGCCCAGCTCGCCAGGTTCGAGCCCGCCGGCGAACAGCTGCTCCAGGTAGCGCCGGCCGGGGACGCGCTCGGTGGCGATGGCCCGGTGCAGCGAAGCGACGTCACGGGCGGTGCCGCGGTGGGTGGTCGGCGTCCACGCCAGCTGTGCGTCGGCGCTCGGCAGCTCGCTGAGCTTGGTCAGCGCCGCCTCCCGGAAGGACTCGTCGGCCAGAAACCGTTGGGCCAGCTGGTCGCTGCCACCCGGCCACCAGAGCCGCAGCATGTCGCCCAGCTCGGTCGTCACCTCGGCTTCCGGCCAGCCGCCGCAGGCCGCGGTCCGACGCAGCGCCGGGACCCCGAGCAGGTCACGCAGGTAGTCGGCCGCCGTGTTGTCGCTGTCCATGATCGTCGCCTGCACCACCCAGTCCAGCGGCACCAGCTGGTCGGGATCGGTGGCGCGCACGCCGTCGTTCGGGATCCCCAGCCTGGTCAGGGCGGCCGGATGCGCGCCGCCGTCCAAGCCGGGCAGGTAGCGGGCCTCCCAGTCGCGCATCGTGACGCGTCGCTGCGGGTTGATGCCGCTGCCGGCGAAGGTGGCGGCGTGGATCGCCTTGTACGCGGACGCCATCGCCACCGGCCGGTCGGGGTGCAACGCGATGCGTCGCCCGCGGCCGTCGTCGGCGTACAGGCTGACGTGGTCACGCCGTTGCGCCAGCCACGCGATCCAGTCGGTGCCTTCCGCGGCGACCGCCCGGGTCGGCGCCAGCAGCGGCACCGCCGCGACCGCCGCCGCCCCCGCGAACACGCTTCTCCTGGACAGCATGAAGCCCCCTCTTCCGGTTTTCCGTAGTTACGGAATAGCAGAGAGGGGGTTGGTCTGTCAGGAGGACAGCGAGAACGTCACCCCGGCGGCCGTGGGCTCGGTGCGGTCGATGTTGCGCACGGTCACCGGCAGCGTGCCCTCGATGGCCGCCAGCACCGCGGCCTCGACCAGCGGCTGCACCTCGGCCACGGTGACGTCCCGGCCGAGTTCGGCGCTGAGCGAGGTGACGCCGGCGTCACGGATGCCACACGGGATGATCTTGCCGAAGGCGCCCAGGTCGGCGTTGCAGTTGATCTCCAGGCCGTGCATGGTGACGCCGCGCTGGACCCGGATGCCGATGGCGGCGATCTTGCGCTCGGGGCGGTCGCCGTCGGCGGCCAGCCACACGCCGCTGCGGCCCTCGACCCGGCCGGTCGGCACGCCGAGCTGGTCGCACACGTGGATCAGGGCCTGCTCGACGCGGCGCACGTAGTCGACGACGTCAACCGGGTCGCTGAGCTTGACGATCGGGTAGCCGACCAGCTGGCCCGGGCCGTGCCACGTGATCTTGCCGCCGCGGTCGACGTCGATCACCGGCGTGCCGTCCTGCGGGCGGTCCTCGGGCTCGGTGCGCTTGCCGGCGGTGTAGACCGACGGGTGCTCCAGCAGCAGCAACGTGTCCGGACCGGCGCCGTCCGCGCGGGCGTTGAGCAGCTCGCGCTGAAGCTCCCAGGCCTGCGCGTAGTCGATGGTGCCCAGCGGCCGCACCTGCACGGGATCGGCCGTGGCGCGGCAGGAAATGGTCGTCACACAGCGACTTTACGCCCGCTGGCCGAGCACTTCCGGAAGGGCTGTGGCCAGCGTCTCGTGCTGGAACTGGAAACCGTGGTCCAGCAGCGCCTTCGGCGTCGCCCGCTGGCCGATGAGCACGCCCTCGTCGGCGAACTCGCCCAGCACCGCCCGCAGCGCGAAACCCGGCACCGTCCACGGCGTCGGGCGGCCCATGACCTCGCCCATCACCTTGGTCAGCTCCGCGTTGGTCAGCTGCTCCGGCGCGCACAGGTTGACCGGACCCGAGATGTCCTCGTGTTCCAGCACGAACCGGATCGCCGCCAGCTCGTCGTCCAGCGAGATCCACGGCCAGTACTGGCAGCCGTCACCCAGCTTGCCGCCCAGCATCAGCGACACCAGCGGCTTCAGCTTGCCCAGCAGGCCGCCCGACTCGGCGAACACCAGGCCGGTGCGCAGCAGCACCACCCGCGCGCCGGCGTCGGCCGCCGGCCGGGTCGCCGACTCCCACTCGTGCACCAGGTCGGCCAGGAAGCCCTGGCCCTTCGGCCCCGACTCGTCCACGGTCCGGTCGCCCGTGTCGCCGTAGAAGCCGACCGCCGAGGCGTTCACCAGCACCGGGATCTTGTGCTCCACGACCGCCGCCGCCAGCACCTCCGTCGGCTCGACCCGGGAGTCCAGCAGCGTCTGCTTGCGGGCCTGGCTCCAGCGCTTGTCGCCGATGCCCGCGCCGCACAGGTTGAGCACCGCGTCCACGCCGTCCAGCGTGCCGTCCTGGATCCGGCCGGCCGGCGGGTCCCAGCTGCGCTCGTCCCGGGCCGACGCCGGCCGTCGCACCAGGCGCAGCACCTCGTGGCCGGCGTGCCGCAGCACCGGCAGCAGGGCGGAACCGATCAAGCCGGACGAGCCGGCCACCACGACGCGCATGCCCAGATCGTCCCTCGCCGTCCGGTGGGCCGCAGCACCGGGGTCTGTTCCCGGCCGGCTCGAACGGACAGCCCGTCCGGTGAAAATGACCGGCCGTCTTGACGGCGATGAGCGCCGGTCCCGACGCCGTTCCGCATGACCGAAGGCCCCCCTGATGCAGGGAAGGACGCCTTACCCTCGTTCAACGCGGGTAAGGCGTCCTTCCCTGCATGAATCGGGCGGTGCTCAGAGGCCGAGGTCGGCCTCGAAGGCGCCTTCCTCGAGGCGGTGCTTGATCGTGGTGAGGAAGCGGGCCGCGTCCGCGCCGTCCACCAGGCGGTGGTCGTAGGACAGGGCCAGGTACACCATGGACCGGATGGCGATGGTGTCGCCGCCGGCCTCGTCGGCCACCACGACCGGGCGCTTCACCACGGCGCCGGTGCCGAGCATGCCGACCTGCGGCTGGTTCAGGATCGGCGTGTCGAACAGGGCGCCCCGGCTGCCGGTGTTGGTCAGCGTGAAGGTGCCGCCCGACAGCTCGTCCGGCTTGATCTTGTTGTTGCGGGTGCGCTCGGCCAGATCGGCGATCTTGCGGGCGATGCCGGCGATGTTGAGGTCGCCGGCGTTGTGCACGACCGGCACCATCAGGCCGCGCGGCGCGTCCACGGCGATGCCCAGGTGCTCGGCGCCGTGGTAGGTGACCTCCATCGTCTCGTCGTTGATGGAGGCGTTGACCTGCGGGTGCTGCTTGAGCGCCTCGACGGCCGCCTTGGCGAAGAACGGCAGGAAGGACAGCTTCACGCCCTCCCGCGCCTCGAAGCCGCGCTTGGCCCGGTCCCGCAGGCGCGCGATCCGGGTGATGTCGACCTCGATCACGGTGGTGAGCTGCGCGGAGATGTGCAGCGACTCCACCATGCGCTTGGCGATGGTCTGCCGGATCCGCGGCATCTTCTGCGTGGTGCCACGCAGCGCCTGGGCCTCGGGCGACGGGGCGGCCGAGGCGGCGGCGGCCGGAGCCGCGTGGGCCGGTGCGGCGGGAGCGGCCGGAGCCGGGGCGGGGGCCTTCGCGGCCTCCACGGCGGCCAGCACGTCCTGCTTGCGGATCCGACCACCGACACCGGTGCCCTTGAGCGCGTTCAGGTCGATGCCGTTCTCCGACGCCAGCTTGCGCACCAGCGGCGTGACGTACGGCGAGCCGTTGGCGTCGTCCGCGGAGGAAGCGGCCGGAGTCTGCGGGGCCGGAGCGGGCGCGGCGGGGGCCGGCGCCTGCTGCTGGGCCGGCGCGGCCTGCTGCTGGGCGGGGGCCGGCTGCTGCGGGGCCGGGGCCTGCTGCTGAGCGGGCGCGGACTGCTGCGGCGCCGGGGCAGCGGCCGGGGCCGCCGCGCCGTCACCGATGACGGCGAGCTTGCCGCCGACCTCGACGGTGGCGTCCTCGCCGGCCGAGATCTCCAGCAGCGTGCCGGCGACCGGCGACGGAATCTCGGTGTCGACCTTGTCGGTGGACACCTCCAGCAGCGGCTCGTCCACCTCCACCTTGTCGCCGACCTGCTTGAGCCAGCGGGTGACGGTGCCCTCGGTGACGCTCTCGCCGAGCGCCGGCATCGTGACCTCGGTGCCCTCGGCGGGACCCGACGACTGCGACTGCGACTGGGCCGGGGCCTCGGCCTGCGGGGCCGGGGCGGCCGGAGCCTGCGCCTGAGCCGGCTCGGGCTCCGGGGCGGCGGCCGGCTGCTCCTGCGCGGGGGCCGGGTCCGCCGGGGCGGACTCGCCCGCGCCGTCGCCGATGACGGCGAGCTCGGCGCCGACCTCGACGGTCTCGTCCTCCTTGACGACGATGCGCTGCAGCACACCGGCGGCCGGCGACGGGATCTCGGTGTCGACCTTGTCGGTGGAGACCTCCAGCAAGGGCTCGTCGACGTCGACCCGCTCACCCTCCTGCTTGAGCCAGCGGGTGACGGTGCCCTCCGTGACACTCTCGCCGAGTGCCGGCATCTGGACGGAGAAGGCCATGGGTTAGTGACTCCTCGTGCTCGTTGCGCGCGTGGCTGACTTTGTTCGGACGGTCAGCCGTGCACGTGCAGCGGCTTGCCGGCCAGGGCGAGGAAAGCCTCGCCGAGGGCTTCTGTCTGGGTCGGGTGCGCGTGGATCAGCGGGGCGACGTCCTCGGGGAACGCCTCCCAGTTGTAGATCAGCTGGGCCTCGCCGATGAGCTCGCCGACGCGCTCGCCGACGAGGGTGACGCCGACGACCGGGCCGTCGGGCGCCTTGACCAGCTTCACGCCGCCGCTGGTCTTGAGGATCTGGCTCTTGCCGTTGCCGGCGAGGCTGTACAGGTAGGTGGTCGCGGAGCCGTACTTCTCCTTGGCCGCGGCCTCGGTCAGGCCGACCGAGGCGACCTCGGGATTGCAGTACGTCACGCGCGGGATGCCGGCCTCGTCGATGACCCGCGGGTTCTGGCCCGCGATGTCCTCGGCGACGAAGATGCCCTGCTGGAAGCCGCGGTGGGCCAGCTGGAGGCCGGGCACGATGTCGCCGACCGCGTAGACGCCGGGCAGGTTGGTGCGCAGGCGCTCGTCGGTGATGACGAAGCCGCGCTCCATGCGGACGCCGGACTCCTCGTAGCCGTGGCCCGCGGTGTTGGGGCCGCGGCCGACGGCCACCAGCAGCAGGTCGGCCTCCAGCACGTCGCCGTTCTCGAGGCTGACCGAGACGCCGGCGTCGTTCTGGGTGGCCCCGGTGAACTTCACGCCCGTCTTGAACTTGATGCCGCGCTTGCGGAAGGCGCGCTCCAGCTGCTTGGAGGCCCACTCGTCCTCGGCCGGGACCAGCCGCGGCAGCGCCTCGACGATGGTCACGTCGGCGCCGAAGGAGCTCCACACGCTGGCGAACTCGACGCCGATGACGCCGCCGCCGAGCACGACGACCTTCTCCGGGATCCAGTCCAGGTTCAGGGCCTGGTCGCTGGTGATGACCCGGCCGCTGATCTCCAGGCCGGGCAGGCTGCGGGCGTAGGAACCGGTGGCCAGCACCACGTTCTTGCCGATGTAGCGGTTGCCGTCGACGACGACCGTGTTGGGGCCCTGGAAGGTGCCGGCGCCCTCGACGAGCGTGACCTTGTTGGCCTTCACCAGGCCCTGCAGGCCCTTGTAGAGGCCGGAGATCACACCGTCCTTGTAGGAGTTCACGCCCGGCATGTCGATGCCCTCGAGCGAGCTCTTGACGCCGAACTTGTCACCCTCGCGGGCCGCGTCGGCGACCTCCGCCGCGTGCAGCAGGGCCTTGGTCGGGATGCAGCCGCGGTGCAGGCAGGTGCCGCCCAGCTTGTCCTTCTCGACCAGGACGACGGACAGGCCGAGCTCGGCCGCGCGGAAGGCGCAGGCGTAGCCGCCCGAGCCGCCGCCCAGGATCACAAGGTCGGCGGAGGTGTCGGTCACGGGATCTCCTCGACTGGCAACAGTGGCAATTCGTGGTCTGCGGGTCGCTCGCGCGTGTACGCGCGCGTCAACTGTTGCCATCTTGTCACTTCGCGGTCGCGGCTGCCCTGACCGGGGGAGGGATCGAGGGGGTTTCACACTCTTCGACCGCCGGTGCTGGCACGATTGAGTCAGACGTGCGATACGGGAGGAGACGTCCGTGGGCTTGTTCGATCGTTTTCGCAGGACCAGGCGTCCGGGCGTGACCCGCGGTTCGACCTCGCACGACACCTCCCACCTGGAGGCATGGGCGACCGCGCACCGGGGCGTCGAGGCGTTCGTGGAGCCGCGGACCACGGTGACGGAGACCACTGTGGTGTTGGTCGCTCACGACGGCGAGTGGACCCGTCGTCGCATCGACGGCGAGCAGGGCGCGTTCCGGCTGGGCCGCAAGCTCGGCATCCCCGTGTACGAGGTGAGCAAGATCGGCTACCCCAAGCGCATGCGCGAGTACACCGCGCGCCAGCGCTCGCAGTCCCGTCGTCAGTCCACCGACTGAGCCGTCGCCGGTTCGATCGTCACCGGGAAGTTGACCGAGTTGGCGATGAAGCACAGGTGATGGGCCCGCTCGTGCAGCTCGGCCAGCTTGTCCCGGCCACTGTGGACGGTCACCTCCGGCCGTAGCGTCACCTCGGTGAAGCGTCCGCCGCCGTCCGATCCTTCGACCATCGTGCCCTTCGGGCGGTCCCGATAGGCCGTGACGACGATGCCGGCGTCGGTGGCCAGGTGCAGGAACCACAGCATGTGGCACTGGGACAGCGAGGCCACCAGCAGCTCTTCCGGGTTGTAGCGGTCCCGATCGCCTCGGAAGGCCGGGTCCGACGACCCCGGTATCCCCGGTTTCCCCTCCGCTGTCACCTCGTGGGCCCGTGAGTAGTCCCGGTAGCCCGTCGTCGCCCCGCTCCAGCTGACTTCCACCTCATACCCGTGTTCCCGCATACGTCTTGTATACACGCAACCGGGCCCGTTCGGGAACGTCAACCGGAGAGATCGACCTTGGGGGAGACATGACGCTGTCCGCCGTTCGCCTGGACGCCGACCGGATCGTGCTGCGGGCGCTCCGCGACGCCGACCGGGACCGGTTCATCGAGCTCCGCACCGACCCCGAGGTCAACGCCCACATCGGCGGTCCCACCCCTCGGCAGGCCGTCGAACAGCGCCTCGCCGACATCGGCGGGCTGTCCAACGCCACCGTGCCCGGCGTCTACGCCATCGCCGACCGGGTCACCGACACCTTCCTCGGCACCGTCCAGCTCACCCGGCTGCCCCTCGCCGAGCCCGGCCACATCACCCCGGCCGGCGAGGAGCTGGGCATCGGCTACCTGCTCCACCGCTCCGCTTGGGGTGCCGGCTTCGCCTTCGAGGCCACCTCCGCCCTGCTTCGCTCCGCCGCCGCCGAGCTCCCCGACGAGCCCGTCCTGCTCATCACCCAGTCCGCCAACGTGCGTTCCCTGAGCCTCGCCCGCCGGTTGGGTTTTCGGGCGGTCAGCACCTTCGAGGCCTACGACGCCGAGCAGACCCTGTCGGTGGCCGCCCTGCATTCCTTCAAGGCTTGAACGGGATTCGGTTGCTCGTGGGCTTTGCCGGGGTTTCGCCCGCCCCTTGCCGGGAGTGGTCCCGGGGTTCTGCCCGCCCCGCACTGTCGGCCGGACCGGTGTCGTGTTCGCCGGGGGGACAGGCCTTGCTTACCGCCCTTGGCGAAGGGGCGCGGTGGGCGGAGCCGCCAGCGCCACGCGTGCCGCAGGGCGGGAAGACCGCCGGCCGACCTCGTCACGGCCGCCAGCAACAAGAAGTCCAGAGCCCCACCCACGCACCCCACCCACACCGGGGGCTGGCCCACGCCTGATTTTACCGATCACCCCCACCTCCCAAGCCGCCCGAAGATCCACATGTGGACAACCAGAGCCCTGTGGACAACCCAAGAACCCCAGCCGCACAACGACCAAACCCCCAGCCGCACAACGACAGAACCCCAGCCCCACAGCTCAAGAACCCCAGCCCGCAACGACAGAACCCCCAGCCCTACAACGACCAACCCCCAAGCCCCGCAACGACAATCCCCCCCAACGACAATCCCCCCCAACGACAAACCCCAAGCCCCACAACGACAAACGCCCCGCCCGACAAGACCGGGCGGGGCGTTCGAACCACAACCTCAGCCGTTGGCGGCGATGTCCGCCAGCACAGCAGCGATCGTCCGCACCGGAACCCCGGTGCCGCCCTTGGTGACGTACCCGAACGGCCCGCCGGAGTTGTACGCCGGCCCCGCCACATCGAGATGCGCCCACGGCAGCTCCGCCGGCACGAACTCCCGCAGGAACAGCGCCGCCGCGAGCATCCCGCCGAACCGGTGCCCGGTGACGTTGGCCAGGTCGGCCAGCCGGGAGTCGAGGTCTGAACGGAGCTCCTCGGGCATGGGCATGGCCCAGCTGCTCTCCCCGACGGCGTTGCCCAACGACGCCACCCGGTCCCGGAACTCGTCGGTGCCCATGATGCCGGCGGTGCGCTTGCCCAGCGCCACCAGCTGCGCGCCGGTCAGGGTCGCGGTGTCGATCAGGTAGTCGGGGTTGTCCTCGCACGCCCGGACGATGGCGTCGGCCAGGATGAGCCGGCCCTCGGCGTCGGTGTTGAGGACCTCGACGGTCTTGCCGCCGTACATGGTGAGCACGTCGCCGGGACGGTAGGCGTCGCCGGACGGCATGTTCTCGGCCATGGGCACGGTGGCGACGACCTCGAGCGGGTACTTGAGCTTGGCGGCCAGCAGGACGCTGGCGACGACGGCGGCCGCGCCGCCCATGTCGGAGGTCATCTCGTCCATGCCGGCGGCGGGCTTGATGGAGATGCCGCCGGTGTCGAAGGTGATGCCCTTGCCGACCAGGGCGACCTTCTTGCGTGCCTTGGGCCCCTTGTACGACAGGCGAACCAGCCGCGGCTGGCGGCTGGAGCCGACGCCGACGCCGAGGATGCCGCCGTAGCCGCCCTTGCGCAGCGCCTTCTCGTCGAGCACCTCGACCTCGACGCCGTTGGCCTGGGCCAGCTCGACGGCCCGCTCGGCGAAGCTGCCCGGGTACAGGTCGTTGGGCGGCGTGTTGACGAGGTCGCGGGTGATGGCCACGCACTCGGCGATGGCGGTGTGCGCCTTGAGGGCGGCCTTGTGGTCCTTGGCCACGCCCTCGGCCGGGCTGACGAACTCGACCTTGGCCAGGGTGGCCTCGGTGGAATCCGACTTGTACTTGGTGAAGGTGTACGACCCGAGCAGGGTGCCCTCGACGGCGGCGCCGAGGTCCAGGGCGGACAGCGCGCTGGCCGCCTTCTTCGACTTGCTCAGGGCGCGGGCCGAGGCGCCGGCGGCGCGGCGGACCTGCTCGGTGCCGTAGTCGGGCTTGCCGAGGCCGACGGCGATGAGCAGCGGGGCGGCCAACTTGCCGCCGGTCGGGACCTTCACGACCTCTTCGGCCTTGCCGGTCGCGCCGAGCACGCCGAGCAGCTCGGGCAGGCCGCCGTCGAAGGCGGCGGCGACGGCGTCCGCGCCGGGCGCCAGCTCCAGGCCGTCGGGCCCCTGGACGGTGCCGACGACAACAACGTCCACGGCCAGTGCGACCAGGTCGCTGTCGGTCAGTGCTAGCTTCGGCGCGGTCACTTTTGGCTCCTCGACTCCTGCTGCGGTGATGCTGTGAAAACCGATGCTAACCACTCCTTCGTGAGCGTCGCTAACTACCTCGCCGTGAGCGTCATTCGTCAGGTGGCTGCCGATCACGCGGCGCGTCTGGGAAGGTGGGCAGCGTGACGCGCACGCTGCGCCGGCAGCTTCCGGTGTCCGACACGATCGCGCTCGGTGTCGGCGGGATGCTCGGCGCGGGTGTTTTCGCGGCTTTCGGGCCCGCTTCGGCCATCGCCGGCACGTATGCGCTGGTCGGGATCGTGCTGGCGGCTCTGCTCGCGGCGTGCAGCGCGTTCTCCACGGCCGATCAGGCGCGGGCTTTCCCGGGTGACGGCGCCGGCTACCGCTACACCACACACCTGCTCGGCGCCTGGCCCGGTCGCATGGCCGGCAGCGCGTCGATCGCCGGCCGACTGGCCGCCGCGGCGGCCATCGCCGGCACTTTTGGGGCGTATGTCACGCCGTCGCGCCCGCTGTTCGGCGCGCTGGGCGTGTTGGCCGTGGCCACGGCACTGGACGTGGTCGGTTTTCGGCTCAACCGCAAGTTGAACTGGGCGGTCGTGGCCATTGTGGCCGTCACGCTGGGCCTGGTCGTCGCGGCCTGTTTCGCCGTGCCGCCGCCCCCGATTACCAACGCCCCGGACGCCGACCAGCCGCTGGGGCTGCTGCCCTCGGCCGGCATCCTGGTCTTCGCGTTCCTCGGCTTCGAGCGCATCACCGCGCCCGCCCTGGACGAGCCGAGCTTCACCGCCCGCCGGCTGCACCTGGCGATCCCCGTGACCCTGGTGCTCGTGCTCGGCGTCTACCTCGCGGTCGGCGCCGCCGCGTTCCGGCAGCTCGGGCCGTCCCGGCTGGCGTTGTCGCCGACGCCGCTGCTGGACGCCGTGACCTCCGCCGACGGCCAGTGGCTGGTGCCGCTCGTCGCCGCCGGGGCCGCCGTCGCGACGGTCGCCGCGCTGCTGGGAGTGCTGTCCGGGGCCCGGCAGACCGTCACGGCAGTGGCCAACAACGACAACCTGCCCGCCGTCTTCAAACACGATCGGGTGGCGGGCTGGGTCGGCGGCGCGGTGGCGGCAGTCCTGGCCGTCGCGATGGAACCGTCCACGGCGATCGGCTTCGCCGCCTGCGCGATGCTGGCCTACTACGCGTTCACCAACGCCTCGGCCCGGATCCTGCTCCGGGAGGACCGGACCTGGCCGATGCGGACGGCCTGTTTCGGACTGGGACTGTCCGTTCTGTACGGCATGACAATGCCGCCCTTCCTCCTGGCGGCAACGATTGCGGTCGTACTGCTCGGATCCGCCGGCATGTCTCTGTACCGTCGGACGGTGTGACGAACGTATCGGCGACCTGGGCCCCGGGCACCACCGCGCTGCTGCGATTCCGCCGTCTCGACGGCACTCTCGGACAGGTCCACCCGCTCAGCGTGCTGTCCGACGACGGCCGGGCGCTGGTCGGCTGGCTGCCCGCGGACACGCCCATCGTCGGCACCCGGGTCGTCGGCGGCCGCAACCCCCGCGACGTGCCGATGGAGCAGCGGTTCACCGCCGAGCGGGAGCGTTTCCCGCACGTGTGGCACACCTCGGCCAACCTGCGCCTGATCGAGGAGGACCGGTGGTCGAGCACGTGGTGGTTCTTCAGCCGTGACTGGGAGTTCCAGGGCTGGTACGTGAACCTGGAGATCCCGATGGGCCGCACGGCGTCCACTGTGGACCGCGTGGACGGCGCGCTGGACGTGGCCGTCGCCTCCGATCTGAGCTGGTCCTGGAAGGACGAGGACGAGGCGCAGGAGTGCGTCCGGGTCGGGCGGCTGTCGGTCGAGCAGCTGGCGCGGCTGCGGGCCGAGGGGGAGCGGATGATCGCGCTGGCCGAGGCCGGCCGCTTCCCGTTCGACGGCACGTGGACGGATTTCCGCCCGGACCCGGCCTGGCCCGTGCCCACGCTGCCGGCCGGCGACTACTGAACCCGGACTGGCCTGCGGCTACCCTTGCGCGCGGGTCGCACCGATGGTTGGACGTCCGATCTTTGGGACTACGATTTTCTGACCGGTGAGTAGGCGTTAACCTTCATGACATGACGCCAGGCACCCACTTCAGCCATGTCCCGCACCCGTCACCGGCGACCCCGGAGCGGGTAGCGCAGGTACTGGCTTCGCCGGGCTTCGGACAGCACTTCACCGACCACATGGTGACGATCAGCTGGAACTCGGAGCAGGGTTGGCACGACCCGGTCGTGCGGCCCTACCAGTCGCTGGAGCTCGATCCGGCGGCGATGGTGCTGCACTACGGGCAGGCGATCTTCGAAGGGCTCAAGGCCTACCGTCAGCCCGACGGCTCGCTGAAGTCCTTCCGGCCTGAGGCCAACGCCGAGCGGTTCCGCTCGTCGGCCCGCCGGCTGGCCATGCCCGAGCTCCCGGACGAGGAGTTCCTGGGGTCCATCCGCGAGCTGCTGACCGTGGACGGCCGCTGGGTGCCGGAGCAGGCGGAGGAGTCGCTCTACCTGCGGCCCTTCATGATCTCCGTGGAGAAGGGCCTCGGTGTGCGGCCCGCCAAGGAGTACCTGTACGTGCTCATCGCCTCGCCGGCCGGCTCCTACTTCAGCGGCGGCCTGCGCCCCGTGAGCGTGTGGCTGTGCACGGAGTTCGTGCGGGCCGCCCCCGGCGGCACCGGCGCGGCCAAGTGCGCCGGCAACTACGCGGCCTCGCTGCAGGCCCAGGCCCAGGCGGCCGAGCAGGGCTGCGACCAGGTCGTGTGGCTGGACGCCATGGAGCGGCACTGGGTCGAGGAGATGGGCGGCATGAACCTGTTCTTCGTGTTCGGCTCGGGAGCCGACGCGAAGGTGGTCACGCCGGAGCTGTCCGGCTCGCTGCTGCCCGGCATCACCCGCGACTCCATCCTCCAGGTCGCCTCCGACCTCGGCTACGCGGTCGAGGAGCGGCGGGTGTCCACCGAGGAGTGGGAGAAGAAGGTCGGCACGGGTGAGCTGACCGAGGTGTTCGCCTGCGGCACGGCCGCGGTGATCACGCCGGTCGGCCGGGTCAAGCACGCCGACGGCGAGTTCCTGATCAACGGCGGCGGCTCCGGCGAGGTGACCATGCGCCTGCGCGAGACGCTGACCGGCATCCAGCGGGGCGCGGACGACACGCACGGCTGGATGCACACCTTCGCCTGAGGTTCCGGGTTCGGTGCCCGTGAGATCCACTCGGATCTCACGGGCACTTTTCTGTCTCGAAGCTGGTGGACCGCCGTCTCCCCCGCAGGACGCCCGGCGGTCCCCTCAGCCGCCGGCCACCGCGGGCCGAACACGCGCGGTCACCGTTCTCGACGATAGAGAGGACGGCCGGGGGATTGCAATACTCTGCATTGAAGGTGCATTATATTGCACGTCGGGTGAGGTGATGCCGAAGTGACCGGAGGTGACGAATGGCCAGCGACAACAACGGTGCCGGGTCCGGGACCGAGGGTGTGAGTGACCGTTTGAACGTCACCCGATCGGCCGTGGGCGAGCGCCTGCGTCACATCAGGGAGCACCACCCCGAGGGCGCCATGACCCGGGCCGAGCTGGCCGAGCGGTCCGGCGTCTCGCTGCGCACCATCGCCGCGCTGGAATCGGCCGAGGGCGCCAACGTCCAGGTCGATACGCTGATCAAGCTCACCCACAGCCTGGGCATCCGCCGCGTCGCCTACCTGCTGGACGCGGACGTCTTCGCCCAGGTCAACCGGGAGCTGGCGCTGTCCGTGCAGCTGCGGGAGGCTCGCGTCGCCGGCGTGGAGGCCGTGCTGCTGCGCAACTCCACCGGCATCTCCGACGACGCCGCGAGCACCCTGAACAACCTGCTCGACGCCATCGTCGGCGCCGCGCGGCAGGCCAAGGGCAAGCTGCAGGGCGATGCATCCGACACGGGGCGGTGATCCGGCGTGATGGTGGCCCGGTGGAGCCGCGGGCGGGTGTCCGGTTCGCTGCGTAAGCGCTGCACGGCCGAGCTCGCCACTCTCGATCTACGACCCGGGGCGGAGATCCAGGCCGTCATCGACGAGGTCGGCGCTCGACGCGGGCGGCCGGTTCGGATGGTGCCGTTCGACCTGCCCGTGGCCGCGCCCGAGGGCTTCCTCATCACCACCGGCGACGAGGACTTCATCGTCTTCGAGCGTCGGGCCGTGCCGCTCTACCAGCGGCAGATCGTGCTGCACGAGGTCGCGCACCTGCTCTTCCAGCACGAGACCGAGACCGTGCTGGCCGAGGACGCCATCGCCATGATGATGCCGTCGCTGGATCCGGGGCTGGTCAAGCGGGTGCTCGGCCGCGAGCACACCAACAGCGTCGCCGAACAGGAGGCGGAACTGCTCGCCTCGATGATGGGCCAGCGGATCAGCCCGTGGAGCACGGACCGCGCGTGGGACGTGGTGCCGGAGGACCGGGAGCTGGTCGAACGCCTCGTGCGCGCACTGGGGCGCGCCGACCACCCTGGGACGAGATGAACGCCTACCTGTATCCGGCGTGCGCGATCATCGTCGGCATCGTCACGTTGATCAAACTGCCTACCTTGTGGACCCGCCGGACGCCGACGCATGTCGTGCTGTGGCTGGTTTTCGCCGGCACCACGCTCCTGTTCACCATCTCGTCGCCGACGGTGTGGCCCCGCGTGAGCGCCGCCATCGGCATCACCAACATCTCCGGCCTGATCACGCAGGGCCTGGTCATCGTGCTGGCCGCGTTGCAGCAGGTGCTGGTCCTGTTGTGGGTGCACGACTCCGGGACGGCGTGGCGCAAGGTCCGGGTGCGGCTCTCGCTGTTCGCCCTGGTGCTGGTGGCGATGTCGGCGCTGTTCTTCGCCAGCATGGCTCGCGGCGAGAACCCCAACGACTTCGCGCTGGCCAAGGCCGGGCAGTTCCCCTACTACCTCACCGTCTACGTCGTGTCGTTCTGTGTGGCGCAGGGCAGCACGCTGCGGATCTGCCTCCAGTGCGCCCGGAAGGTCAGCGCCACCTGGCTGCGCCGCGGCCTGCTGCTCACCGCAGTCGGGTGCGGGGCCGACTTCGTCTACGCCGGCGGGCGTCTCGGCGACATCGTGGTCGCCGCCTTCGGCGCTTCCGGCGTCGCCTGGGAACCCGTCGTGCAGATCGCCGCCGTGACGAGCGCGATCCTGCGACCCATCGCGTGGACGATTCCTTCGTGGGGGCACCACCTCACGGACTTCTGGGCGTGGGTCGGCCGGGTGTTCGCCCTGCGGCAGTTGGCGCCCCTGCACGCCCGGATCGTCGCCGTCGTGCCCGAGGTCCGGCTGCCGTTGGAGGCCGGCACGCCCGTGGACACCCGGTTGTACCGGATGCTCATCGAGATCCGTGACGGTCAGCGGGCCTTGCAGCCGTGGATGAGTTCCCTTGTCGCCTCGGAGGCCGCCGCCCGGTGCGGCGAGGCCGGCATCGTCGAGGGCGAGGCCGCCGCCGTCATCGAGGCCGCCCAGCTCCGGGTGGCCGTCGAGGCCGCCGAAGCCGGTGTCCCCCAACGGGATTTCTTCGCCGCCACCGTCGCCGAGCCCACCGACCTGGCCGGCGAGCTCGCCCACCAGCGGGCCGTGGCCCGGGCCTTCCGCAGCTCACCTATAGTCGACGCCGTGGCTCGGGACGAACGGAACCGTTCCGCGGAAAGGGAAATCGCGTGAGTGACCAGCCGTCGATGCCGTTCGACGCCGCCTTCTTCGCCGCCCCCTACGCCTTCCACTCCCGGCTGCGCGACTCCGCCCGTGCGCACCACTTCATCACCCCCGACGGCTCGCCGGCCTGGGTCATCCCTCGTGCCTCCGACGTCGCCGCCCTCTTCGGCGACGCCCGTCTTTCCTTGGACAAGGCCAACTCCCGCACCGGCTACACCGGTTTCTCGCTGCCGCCCGAGCTCGACGCCAACATGATGAACATGGACGGCGCCGACCACCAGCGCCTGCGCCGCATCGTGTCCAAGGCCTTCACCGCGAGGAGGGTGGAGGACATGGCCACCGGCATCGGGGCGGTGGCTTCGACCCTGGCCGAGGCGTTGACAGGGGATCAGGTGGCCCCGGGTTCGACCGCCGCTGACCTCGCTGCCGATTCTGGCGGTCCGGTCGTCGACCTCGTCGCGAACTACACCGCCCCACTTCCCCTCGCCGTGATCAGCGACCTCCTGGGCGTTCCCGACGCGGACCGGGCCGCCTTCGCCGGCTGGACGTCCGCGATGTTCGCCCCGGCCCACCCCCGCGACGCCGCCAACGGCATCGCGTCCATGCAGAAGTTCCTGCTCGACCTGGTCGACTCCCGCCGCTCCGAGCCCGGCGACGACCTGCTCTCGGCCATCATCCAGGCCCGCGACGAGCAGGACCGGATGAGCGAGAATGAGCTGGTCTCCCTGGCCTTCCTGCTCCTGCTGGCCGGCGTCGAGAACGTCGGCCACGTCATCGCCGCCGGCGTCCTGCTGCTGCTCGAACAGCCCGCCGCCCGAGAGGATCCGGCGCACGTCGTCGAGGAGCTGCTGCGCCTGGCCGTCCCGGCGCACTTCGCCATCCGCCGCTTCGCGCTGGAGGACATCCCCGTCGGCGACGTCACCATCCCCGCCGGCGACACCGTCCTGCTGGGCATGGCCGCCGCCAACCGGGACCCCTCCCGCTTCCCGGCGCCCGACCAGTTCGACCCGGCCCGCCCCGATCGCCAGCACTTCACGTTCGGCCACGGCGTCCACTACTGCCTCGGTGCCCCCCTGGCCCGCCTGGAGATCCGCATCGCCCTGGAGACCCTGTTCACCCGCTTCCCGGGTCTCCGCCTGGCCGTGCGGGCCGAGGAGCTGCCGTGGCGGGCCTCCTTCCGGTCCCACGCCCTGAAGGCCCTGCCGGTCGTGCCGTAAAAGGTGGGATCACCGGCCGAACAGATGTCTCGACCGTGCGCACTTCCTTGACGCAGCAAGCAATTCTGCCGGACCGGTTCGAAGGCATCGCCCCAACGGGTGATCATCTTCGACCGTCGACACGAAGATCCACAGGTAGACAGTCCACTGTGGATCCGATCGCAACGTCCTTTTGGGACGGTGATTTCGCGTTACCGGCGGCGGATGTTTCACTGTGCGCCGTGACGTCTGTTCTCCCTGTGGAAATGGTTCTTTCGGAGCGCTTCGACGCCGAGACCTGGCAGCCCGTCCTGTTTTGCATCGCCGAGAACGCCGATGCGGACGCGCTCGCCGCGCTGCTGGAGTCCGGCCGGGTGCGGGCGGTGCACGACCGGATCGACGACCAGCTGACGGAGCTCATCTCCGCCGGCCAGCCGGGCCGGGTCCGCACCGACGCCCAGTGGGCGGCGGCCAAGGCCGAGGTGCTCGAAGGGAAAACGCCGGCACAGCACGGAAACTGGGCCTGGTACCCGTGGTCGGGCCGGCTGGTGCACGTGCTGCCCCGCGAGCAGTTCCGGCTGGTGCGCACCGACCGCAACCGTGACAAGATCACCCGCGCCGACCAGGCCGTGCTGCTGGACCGCCGGATCGGCGTGATCGGCCTGTCGGTCGGCAACAGCGCCGCGCTGACCTGCGCGATGGAAGGCGTCGGCGGCTCGTTCCGGCTGGCCGACTTCGACCGGCTCGGGCTGTCCGACCTCAACCGGCTGCGCGCCGGCGTGCACGAGCTCGGCGTGGAGAAGACCGTGCTGTGCGCGCGGCAGATGTACGAGATCGATCCCTACCTGGACATCGAGATCTGGCGCGAAGGCCTGACCGCCGACACGATCGACGGTTTTGTCGACGGGCTGGACCTGCTGGTCGAGGAGTGCGACACGCCCTGGGTGAAGATCGCCGCCCGTGAGCACGCGCGCCGGCTCGGGATTCCGGTCCTGATGGACACCAACGACCGTGGCCTGCTCGACGTCGAGCGGTTCGACCTCGACCCGGACCGCCCGCTGCTGCACGGCCGCATCGGCGACACCACCGCGGACGACGTCGTCGGGCTCGACCGGGCGGCGATGGTCGCCCTGATGCTGCGCATGGTCGACGACACCAGGATCAGCCCGGCCCTGTCCGGCGCGATCGACCAGATCGGCCGCACGCTGAGCAGCTGGCCGCAGCTGGCCTCGGGCACCATGCTCGGCGGCGCGATGGTCACCGACACCGCCCGCCGTGTCCTGCTGGGCCGCGCTGTTCCCTCCGGCCGCTTCTACGTGGACCTCGACCGTCTCATCGGATGGCAGGCGTGACCGACGTCCTTTGTCGGAGAACACATCCGGCTCCGACCGCTGCGGCGTCCGCCTTCATCGCCCAGCTGCCGGGGGGCCGGAAACGGCTCAGCTACACCATCACGTCGCTCGCCGTCTCCGCGCGTTAGAACGCGCACACCACCAGCACCACCGTGGTGGCGAGTTCGCAGGCGGCGCCGAGGACGTCGCCGGTGATGCCGCCGAAGCGCTTGCCCACGTGGCGAAGCAGGAGCAGCACGAGGCCCGTGGCAACAACGACCCCGATCGGGCCCAGCCACGGTTTGCCCGGCACGGCAAGGAAACCGGCGGCCACCGCGGCCACCGTCCACAGCAGGGGGACGAGGAGCGGCTGGGTGCCGGCAACGAGCGCGCCGAGGCCCTCGGGACGGGCCGCGGGCACGGAACGAAGGCAGCACCACGCGAAGGCGACACGGCCGAACACGACGGCCAACACCACGGCCGGCCAGGGCTCGACGCCGAGGCACACGGCCTGGATCCCAAGTCCGACAACAAGAACGACGACCGCGAACGGCCCGGCGCCGCCGGACTTCATGATCTCCAGGGCGCGGGCGGGCGGGCCGTAGCAGCCGAGGCCGTCGGCGGTGTCGGCCAGGCCGTCGAGGTGCATGCCCCGGGTCAGCAGCGCCAGCAGCCCCACCGTGAGCAGGCCGGCCAGCAGCGGGGGAGCGCCCAAAGTGACCACGCCCCAAGCCAAAGCGGCGGCGAGGGCACCCAACAGGACGCCGACCACCGGCGTCAGCGAGATGGCACGGCCGGCGACTCGCCGGTCGACGGAAGACGGCCCCGGAACGGGAAACACCGTCAACCACGACACGGCGAGCCGCAGCCCGGACACTGTTACGACGGTGTGCTCGCGGTGTCCTCGGACCGCTCGGAAACGCCGGCGTCGCCGAAGGTGGCCATGTCGGTGAGGATGCGGGCGGCCATGGTGATCAGCGGCAGCGCGGCGGCGGCGCCGGAGCCCTCTCCCAGGCGCATGCTCAGATCCAACACCGGCGTCAAACCCAAGTGCCCCAACACGAAGCTGTGAGCGGGCTCGACCGAGCGGTGCCCGGCGACCCACCAGTGCCGGGCCCCGGGGGCGAGGTCCTCGGCGACCATGGCGGCCGCGCCGACGACCAGGCCGTCGAGCACCACCGGGGTGCGCCGGACGGCGGCCTGCGCCAGGAAACCGGCCATGGCGGCGAGGTCGGCGCCGCCGACGGTGCGCAGCAGGGCCAGCGGATCGCCGGTGACCTTGCGGGCCCGGCGCAGGGCGTCGCGGATGGCCGCGGTCTTGCGCATCCACGCGCTGTCGTCGATGCCGGTGCCCCGCCCGACGACCGCCACCGGCTCCTCGCCGGTCAGCGCGGCCACGATGACGGCGGCGGGCGTGGTGTTGCCGATGCCCATGTCGCCGGCGATCAGCAGGTCGGCCCCGCCGTCGATCTCCTCGTCGGCGATGGCCATGCCGGCGGCGACGGCCTGGCGGGCCTCGTCCTCGGTGAGCGCGTCCTCACGGTCGATGGACCCGGACGAGCGCCGCACCTTGTGCCGGCTGACCTGCTCGGGCGTGTCGGCGTCGACCGCCATGTCCACGACCCGCACGGTCGCGCCGGCCACCCCGGACAGCACGTTGATCGCGGCGCCGCCGGTCATGAAGTTGGCGACCATCTGCCCGGTCACCTCGGGCGGGTACGCCGACACGCCGCCGCGGGCGACGCCGTGGTCGCCGGCGAACACGACGACCCGGGCTCGCGTGAACGGCCGCGGCGGGCACTTGCCCTGGCACGACGCGATCCACACACCGAGTTCCTCCAGCCGGCCCAGGGAGCCGGCGGGCTTGGTCAGCCGCTCGTGCCGGGCCGCCGCCTCCCGCCGCGCGACCGGGTCCGGCGGATCGACGGCGGGGAACTCGATGCTCGTCACCACAAGGTCCTTTCACCTCAACCGGAGAGGCAGGCCGGCCACGAGCAGCAGCACCTCGTCGCACGCCTGCGCCAGCCTCGCGTTCAGCGAGCCCAGCTCGTCCCGGAACAGCCTGCCAGAGCGGGTCGCGGGCACGACGCCCAGCCCGACCTCGGCCGACACCAGCACCAGCGGATCCACCCGCCGCGCCACCGCGTCGACCAGTTCGTCACAGCGGACCCGGGCCTCGTCGACCGGGCCCTCCCATGCGCCGGTGTCGTCCAGCACACCGGTCAGCCAGGTGGCCAGGTCGTCGACCAAGACCGTGCCCGGCACGGAATCCAGCACCGCCGGCAGGTCCGTGGACTCGACGGTCGCCCACTCCGCCGGCCTGCGGGCCACGTGCGCCGCGATCCGGGCCTGCCACTCGGCGTCCGACGGATCCCGCCGCCCGGTCGCCACATAGGTCACGGCCCCGGTCACGAGTCCTTCGGCATGGGCCGACTTGCCGGAGCGGGCACCCCCGAGCACCAGTGTCCGTGACGTCACGGCCGGGACGTTACCTTCTGCCCATGGCGCTGCGATGGCACTACCAGGACGACGACGGCGTGGACGTGACCGGCCCGGACGTCACCTTCGACGACCAGGCCGCCGCCGAGGACTGGCTCAGCGCCACCTGGACCGACCTCGCGGAGATCGACATCACCCAGGTCACCCTGCTCGACGGCGACCACCCCGTCTACGGCCCCATGAGCCTCAAGCCCTAAGACTCTTAGCTACGTGAGTGGCTCAGGTGCGCCTGGACGCGAAATGAGCCACTCACGTAGCGGCAAATCAGGGGCTCTGGGTCAGCATCGGGTCGGTGCGGACGTTGCCCTCCAGGACCTTGTCGATCTGCTCCATGATCGCCGCGTCCAGCTTCACGCCGGCCGCCTTGACGTTCTCGGCCACCTGCTCGGGGCGGCTGGCGCCGATGATGGCGGAGGCGACGTTGGGGTTCTGGAGCACCCAGGCCACGGCCAGCTGGGCCAGCGACAGGTCGACCTCGGCGGCGATGGGCCGGAGGGCCTGGACCTTCTCCAGGATCTCGTCCAGCAGCAGCCGGGAGATGAAGTTCTTGCCGCTGGCGTCGGTGGCCCGCGAGCCCTCCGGCACCGGCTGGCCCGGCCGGTACTTGCCGGTGAGCACGCCCTGTGCGATCGGGGAGAACACGATCTGGGAGATGCCCTCGCGCTCGCTGGCCGGCACGACCTGCGACTCGATGACGCGGTGCAGCATGTTGTACTGCGGCTGGTTGGAGATGAACGGCACGTTGAACTCACGGGCGACGGCCGCGCCGCGGGTGATCTGGTCGGCGGTCCACTCCGACACGCCGATGTAGAGGGCCTTGCCCTGCCGCACGATGTCGGAGAAGGCCAGGAAGGTCTCCTCCAGCGGCACCGTCCGGTCGAACCGGTGCGCCTGGTAGACGTCGACGTAGTCGGTGCCCAGCCGGGCCAGCGAGCCGTTGATCGACTCCATGAGGTGCTTGCGGCCCAGGCCGCGGTCGTTGGGGCCGCCGGGGCCGGTCGGCCAGAAGACCTTGGTCAGGATCTCCAGGCTCTCGCGGCGCTGGCCCTTCAGCGCCGCGCCGAGCACCGACTCGGCCTTGGTGTTGGCGTACACGTCGGCGGTGTCGAAGGTCGTGATGCCGGCGTCCAGGGCGGCGTGCACGCACTTGACGGCCTGATCCTGCTCGATCTGGGAGCCGTGGGTGATCCAGTTGCCGTACGAGATCTCACTTACCGAGAGGCCGCTTCGGCCCAGGCGACGAAACTCCATGGGAAAAAGCCTAGACCCGGTTAGTTAGAACAGCTAATTACCTGACGAACGTCACGCCTCGACGGCCTGGCCGGGGCGGACCCGGGGCCGCGGCACCCGCAGCCTGCGGACCTGGCTGGCCCGGGTGAACGTGTACCAGATCAGCCCGGCGGTGCCGACGCTCTCCTTGGGGAACTTGGTCCTGGCCAGCCGCGTGGCCAGCCGGCCCAACATGATCGCCTCGACCACCATGGCCAGCAGGAACACCAGGCAGGCCAGCATCACGTACTCCTGCACGGGCAGCGTGGGCAGCGCCGTCGACACGAAGTACGAGGCGAGCACCAGGATCGCCATCGGCATGAACAGGCCCATGAGGTTGCGCCGGGAGTCGATGATGTCCCGCACGTAGGCCTTGACCGGGCCACGGTCCTTGGGCATGAGGTAGCGCTCGTCGCCGGACATCATCTTCTCGCGGCGCTCACGCTGCTCGCTGCTGCGCTCCTCGCGCGTCATCTTCGGACGCAGCTCGCGGTTGCGCCTCATGGCCTCGCGCTGGGTGCGGGGCGGCGGCGGCACCGGGCCGCGGCGGCGGCCCTCGGCCTCGCGGCGCTTCGGCGTCGGGCGGCCCTTGCCGGCATTGGCGTGCGCGCCGGCATCGACGTCCACCGCCCCGTTGTCGGCGGGAGTGGCGTCGTCTGCTGAGTTGCGGCGCAAGAACCTCACGTCACCAGGGTAAGCCAGGACGCCAGAGGTAGTTTCAGCGCCATGCGCGTACTCGTCGCACCAGACTGCTTTGGCGGCACGCTGACGGCCCGTGAGGCGGCCGAGGCCATCGCGACCGGCTGGCGCCGCACCGCGCCGGCCGACGAACTGTTGCTGCGCCCGCTGGCCGACGGCGGCCCGGGCTTCGTCGAGGTGCTGCACGGCGCCCTCGGCGGCGACATCCACGAGGCCCGCGTGACGGGCCCCCTCGGCCAGACCGTGACCGCCCGCTGGCTCGCCCACGACGGCACCGCCTACATCGAGTCGGCGCAGGCGTGCGGACTACACCTGACCGACCGCCGTGACCCGGAGACGTCCACCACCTACGGCGTCGGGGAGCTCATCGCCGCCGCCCGCGCGGCCGGCATGACCACCGCGGTCGTCGGGCTCGGCGGTTCCGGCACCACGGACGGCGGCGCGGGCATGATCCGGGCCCTCGGCGGCCACGTGACCGATGACACAGGCAGTCCGATCGGGCCCGGCGGGACGGACCTGAAGCGGGCCGCCGACGTCCTCCTGCCCGACGCCGGCATCGCCCTCGTCGCCGCCTCGGACGTGGAAAACCCCCTGCTCGGACGCCACGGCGCCGCCCACACTTTCGGCCCGCAGAAGGGCGCCGACGAGCACGCCGTCGAACGCCTGGAGGCCGGCCTGGCGCGGTGGGCGGACGTGCTCAAGGGCGCCGGCCAGGACGTTCGCGACCGGCCCGGAGCCGGCGCCGCCGGCGGGCTCGGCGCGGGCCTGCTGGCCCTGGGCGCCGAGTTCACGTCCGGATCGGCGCTGGTCAGGACCCTGACCAAGCTGGACGAGGCGCTGGACCAGGCCCGTCTGGCCATCACCGGCGAGGGCAGCTTCGACTGGCAGTCGCTGCGCGGGAAGCTGATCACCGCCGTGGCCGCGGGCGCGGCCGAGCGGGGCGTTCCGTGCCTGGTGCTGGCCGGTCAGGTCAGCGTGGGCCGGCGGGAAGCCGGCGCCGTGGGGATCGAGCAGTCGTACGCGGTGGCCGACCACGCCGGCTCCGTGGCCGCCGCGATGGCCGACCCGGCCGGCACGCTGGCCGCCCTCGCGGCGGAGGTGGCAGGTGAGTGGTCTCGGGCAAATGGGCGTTGAACTGTCCTACCATGGGGGCTGGAATGAACGCCGACCCGTCTTGCGTTGGACGTTCCAGGGACCGATCTACGCAGGACGTCGAGGGAGAGCCATGACCGTCCAGGACACCGCCTCGCAGGGTGTGCAGGCCGAGGAGCTGACGACGCACGGCGTCGAGCTCACCGACACGGCCGCCAGCAAGGCCAAGGCGCTGCTCGACCAGGAGGGGCGCGATGACATGCACCTGCGCATCGCCGTCCAGCCCGGTGGCTGTGCGGGTCTGCGCTACCAGCTGTTCTTCGACGAGCGCAGCCTCGACGGCGACCTGCTCCGCGACTTCAACGGCCTCAAGGTGGCCGTGGACCGGATGAGCGCGCCGTACCTCCAGGGCGCCACGATCGACTTCGTGGACACCATCGAGAAGCAGGGTTTCACCATCGACAACCCGAACGCGGGCGGCTCGTGCGCCTGCGGCGACTCGTTCCACTGAGCGAGGCCTGAACACGAGAAGGGCCGTCCCCAGCCGGGGGCGGCCCGTCTGGTATTTTTGGGGGGGGGGGTTGGGGTTTTAGTGGAGACCGCTGACCTGAGCCGCGCAGGCCTCGTCCACGCGCCACAGCGCGGGACGGCGGGGCGCGGGCAGCGGACGGGTGCGCTGTCGCAGGGCGCCCGGGATGTCGGCGCAGTCGTCGATCAGCTGGTCCAGCGAAACGGGCTCAGGAGCGGTCACGTCTCGACGGTAGTTCGAGGGACGCACCACCGGTATCCGTTACCAATCGGTAGTCTTTCGAACTCGGAGCAGGTCCACCCGACCGGGTGGCCCACCAGTGAAGATCGGGGAGAGACACAGTGCCCGTCGCTGTCATCGGCAGTATCGCCGCCGACCATCTCATGCACTTTCCGGGCCGTTTCACCGAGCAGTTGGTCGCCGAACGCCTTGACCGCGTGTCGCTGAGCTTCCTCGTCGACGACCTGGTGGTCCGTCGGGGCGGGGTGGGCGCGAACATCGCCTTCGGCATGGGCGTGCTCGGCCAGCGGCCGATCCTGGGCGGCGCCGTCGGCAAGGACTTCGACGACTACCGCGCGTGGCTGGAGCGGCACGGCGTCGACTGCCGGTCGGTCTACGTGTCCGAGCTCAAGCACACCGCCCGGTTCATGTGCACCACCGACGACGACATGAACCAGATCGCCTCGTTCTACACGGGCGCGATGGCCGAGACCGGCATGGTCGAGATCGGGGCCATCGCCGACCGGGCCGGCGGCCTCGACCTGGTGCTGCTCAGCCCCACCGACCCGGGCGCGATGATCCAGCACGCCGACGAGTGCCGGCAGCGCGGCCTGCCCTTCGCCGTCGACCCGTCGCAGCAGCTGGCCCGCATGGACGGCGACCAGGTGCGCCGCTTCGTCGCCGGGGCCAAGTACCTGTTCAGCAACGACTACGAGTGGGGCCTGGTGCTCCAGAAGACCGGCTGGACCGAGGCCGACGTCCTGGAGCAGGTCGAGATGCGCGTGACCACGCTCGGCGAGAAGGGCGTGGAGATCGTCGGCCGCGAGGTCGGCTCGCTGCAGGTGCCGGCCGTGCCCGAGCTGGCCAAGGTCGACCCCACCGGCGTCGGCGACGGCTTCCGCGCCGGCTTCCTGGCCGCCGTGTGCAGCGGCCTCGGCCTTGAGCGCGCCGCCCAGCTCGGCGCCCTGGTCGCCGTGCACGTGCTGGAGGTCAACGGCCCGCAGGAGTGGTCCTTCGACCGCTCCGCCGCCCTGATCCGCCTCTCCGACGCCTTCGGCCCCGAAGCCGCCGCCGACGTCGCCGCCATCCTCCCCGCCTGACACCGACCCCAATAAGTTCGGAAGGGACCATTCCTCCACTCGGAGTGGAGGAATGGTCCCTTCCGAACTTTTAAGC
>NZ_JBFBAM010000054.1:0-65567 GCF_040682195.1 Kutzneria sp. NPDC051319
CTGCACGCCATCGACTTCGACCTCGAAGAGCCGGAGTACGAGAACGACGCGGCGGTCAACAACGAGCTCGGCGCGGCCAAGACGTTGCAGGCCAACAACCCCGGCCTGTTCGTCTCCGTGACCATGCCCGGCACCGCGGCCGGCACCGGCTGGTTCGGCACCCAGCTGCTGGACAAGTCCAAGGCGTTGGGCTTCTCCCCCAACAACTTCTCCATCATGCCGTTCGACGGCGGCTTCGCCGGCGGCTCCGCGCAGACCTCCGCGCTGGAGGGCCTGCACGGCCTGCTGATGAGCCACATGGGCTGGGACAGCACGACCGCGTACGCCCACGAGGGCTTCTCGGGCATGAACGGCCACTCGGACAACGGCGAGGTGTTCGCCCAGTCCGACTTCCAGACCGTCTACGACTACGCCACCAGCCACGGGCTGGGCCGGTTCACGTTCTGGTCGGTCAACCGGGACCGCCAGTGCGGCTCCAGCACCGACAACGGGATCTGCAGCAACATCACGCAGAACGACTGGGACTTCACGAAGTTCACCACCCGCTTCGCCGGCGCGACCCCGCCGCAGTCCCCGCCGCCCAGCACCACCACCACGACCACGACTCCGGGCGGCGGCGGAACCTGCTCGGCCGCGGCGTGGAACGCCACCACCCCGTACAACGGCGGGGCGATCGTCTCCTACGGCGGCCACCAGTGGACGGCCAAGTGGTGGACGCAGGGCGACACCCCCGGCGGCTCGTCGGGCGTCTGGAAGGACGGCGACGTGTGCTGACGGCCCACCACTGACGCCGCTAGGGTGAGGGCCTGGCTCAACGCGTTTCCGGTTGAGCCAGGCCCTCACCGCCGGCGGCGTCGCTGGTTCACTCGTGAGCCGAGAGCCGGGTCAGGGTCGCGTCGCCCGGCCGCCAGGTCGGCACGTGGACGGCAATGTAGCGGGCGGGCCCCTGGAGAGGAACAGTCGTCGTGCGGCCGGCCGGGCCGGGGTTCGGGACGGCGGCGTAGGTGCGGCCGTCGATGCTGGTTTCCACGGTGGCAACGGGTATCCGCCCGGCCGTCCACGCAAGCTCGACGAACGACACCGCCCGCGGCACACCGAGGTCTACGACCATACGTCCGCCTGCCCCGGGCCGCCACGACGTGTCGGGGTTGTCGTCGACGGCGGCGTTCGGCGCGGACATGCCCGGCGGTAGCGGATCGGTCGGGAACGTCGGGACGCCGAGCGCGAAGTCGGCGAGCGGGTACGGTCGCACCTCCGGTGTTTCGACGTGGCGTGGCACGCCCGGCGCCAGGTCGATGCCGTGGACACGCCCGCCGCTGGGTTCGAGGATCACCGCCAGCGCTTGGACATCGCGGGGCAGAGTAAGTGTCACGTGGGCGGCGTCGCTGACTGTTGCCCGCAGGCCGGCCGGTACCGGACGACCGTCCCGGCGGCGCAGGGTGAAGCGGGGCGGCTCGACGCGACCCGACGTGGCCTCGACCTGGACCGGATGGTCGATACCGGCCGCGGTCACGGTCTGGTCGCCGCGATAGAGCCGGAGCGCGCTGGTGCTCTGCGGGACCGAGATCGTCCCCTGGGCCGCCGACCCTCCGAGGTTGAGCAACACGAGGTGGCCGTCGATCGCGGTGACGTGCAGGTCGAGGGAGCCGTGGAACGTCGGGGTGGCCGCCGCGGCGAGGACGGCGAGATCATTGGTGTGCGGATAGCCCTCGACGATGAGAGAGGCGGCCGGGCCGTCGGAGAGGACGATCTGGTCACCGGTGACGGTGATCGGGTGCGGACCGCGGACGACCAGGCCGGCGCGGTCGTCGACGCCGAGCCAGCCGCCGGTGCTGTGCACGGCCGGTGTCGGATACGCCGCGACCGGACGCCAGGTCGCGGCGTCGTCGGAGACTTCGATCCGGAAGGCGCGCCCGGCCGCGGCCTCCCAGGCGAGCCGTATCCGGTCGAAGGTGGCCGGCCCGCCGAGGTCGACCGCCAGCCAGCTGTCCGCCCGTGACCGGTCCGCCTTGGACACTGCCCACCGGGTGGTGGCGAGGCCGTCGGTGGCCAGCGGGGCACTGAAGCCGGTGTCGGCCGACGATGCGGTGGTCGGTTCGCCCTGGGCGAGATCCGGACCACTCTGTCCATTGCGGACCTCGAATGCGTACACGGAGTACCCGTAGGCCGGGTCTGGCCGCACGCCCAGCATCCGAACGTGGCGCGCGCTGACCGCGCCGAAGACGAGGTCGTCGGTCCGGGCACCCGATGTCGGCGCTGGCTGCGCGGGCACGGTGACCGTGCCCTCGGCCGTCGTGTACACCCGGGTGCCGTCGAGACCGGGCACGCCAGGCATGTTCAGGTTGTGGACGGTCAGTGCTCCCTCGCCGCTCGCGGTGCCGGAACTGGCGTAGACCACGGACCCGGTCGGCAGCGTGGCGAAGGCCGCGGTGCCGGCGTCGAAGCGCAGCACGGTGACGCTGCCGTCGAAACCGTCGCGCACGCGGGTGTAGGTGGTGGCGACCCGCCCACGCACGGCGCCGGCCGTGGACGGCAGGAACATCGGCGTGCTGCCGCCGAGCGCGAACAGCCAGTCGTCGTGCCGCGGCTGCCAGGCGAACTTCACGAACGCCGGTTTGCTGACGGCCGCCGCCCACGCGGCCACCGACTGATGGGCGAGCAAGCCGGGGCCGTCCCCGAAGTCCGAGACCCCGGATGCCGCGGCGAAGAAGTCCTCTTCGGACACCGCGTGCACCCGTCCACCCGGTTGCCGCGCGCGCCATTCGTGCAGCAGGTAGCTGATCGCTAGTTCGGCGCGAGCTTCGGGCTCGTACTTCGGCTCACCGGAGAACTTCGTGATCCGGTCGACCGGCGGATAGGCCTGGTAGGGCTCGAGCCGTCGCGCCAACATCGCTTCGGCCGCAGCGGCGTTGCGGTCGCCGAGCACCTGCGCGCGGAACGCGAGCGGAAGGACGTCTCGGCCGTAGAGGTGTTCACGGTCGTCCACCATGGGCATCAGCGGCTCGCCCGCGTCGCTGGCGACCAGCAACATTGTGCGCCAGAGGCGTTCGCCGTTGGGTTGCGCGGTCAGGACTTCGGGCAGCGGTCGGCCCGCGGTGAGGAAGTGGATCGCGTTGCGGCCGGACGTGCGCCAGAGCTCCTCCTGGTAGTGCGGGCCGAACGAGCCGTGATTCTCCACCAGAAAGGTGTCGTACAGGTTGTGGGCGGTGTTCGCGGCGATCGGCACGCCGTCCACCGCCCGGGGGTTCGCCAGGTCCGCCGCGGGCAGGCCGGTCTCGTTGCGGCTCCACCGCCCGAACCAGTCCCGCCACACCGCGGCGCGGGAGTCGCTGGAGGCCCATGCGAGGGCCGGCGCGATCGACTGTGCGTAGACCCCCATCTCCTCGAGTTTCGTGTCACCTTGGAAGCCGCCGGCCAGGCCATGGGGCGTCCAGCCGCCGGAACGGGGATCGTCACCGGAGCCCAGCGATGTCGTGTACGCGGCCTGCTCGGTGGCGATGCGGTCGAGGCCGGCCCGGCTGGCGGAGTCGAGATCAGCCCACAAGAGGCGTCCCGCAAGCTGGAAGTAGAGCTGGAACGTGGTGTCGAAGAACAGCGTGCGGCCCCATTCGGTGCCGCCGTTGAGGAAGTTGGACGCGGTGAACCGCCGGATCGTCGCGATGGTGTGCTCATGCAGGACGTCATCGCTGACGCCGGCAATATCGGCGTCGTAACCGCCGCGCGTCAGCAGCAGCGCATTCCCCAGCACGACCGCGAAGCCGAAGTCCTTCGCGGAGTAGGCGCCGATCGTCGCGTCGAACTGCTGCTCCGCCCACCTGGTGTGCCGCAACAGAACCCGATGATAGATCTCGGCGACGTCGTCCGGAGGTCCCACCGCTGGCGCGCCCGTACGGCCCGGAGCGGACGTGAGCAGCGTGATCCCACCGGCGCCGAGCAGCTGAAGGGCACGCCTGCGGTTGAGCCGTAGGTTCATGCGCGAAGCCCTGCCTTCCGGCGTCGACAACCTTGTCATCAGTGGCCGCCATTGTTGGTCTCCGTGAACGCCGCGGGCAAGACACGTCCGCGATCTCGTCCGGTTCCTGTCCGGTCCGGTGACGAGCGACAGCGTCGACCACCGCGCTCGACTGTCCACAACGGACACCGTGCCGATAAATATCGACGCACGGCCTGCTCCTGCGCACGCTCGACCCAGGCCGCACGCCTCCGATGAGAATGGGCTTCCCACTTGGACGCACCGATTCCGCTCGCGGTTGCGATATCGCGCTGTGTCCCAGATCGCGGTTCCAGCCGCTGTTCCGGACCTACGCTGAGCAGATGATCCAGGCGGCGGACCGGTTCGACCTCGACGAGCAGACCGAGCGGCTACGTCGGCTGGGCCTCAGGGCTGCGGGCTTCGGGATGATCTGGCTGGCCTGCTTCGCGGCGGGTGTGTTGGTGCTCATCGCCGCGGACAACGCGGCGCAGCGGCTGCTGGACACGGGAACGCGGGTGCCAGGGCAGGTGGTCAGCGTCCAGCGGGGCAAGAACAACGCGATCCAGGTGCGCTATCGACCCGTCGGGAGCAAGGACGTCCGCGTCGTGCGGATCGCCTGGGACTCGTCCCGTGACTACGCGTCCGGCGACGAGGTGACCGTCGTCTACGATCCGGCCGACCAAGCGCGGATAAGGACCACCGGAGAACGCAACCTGGACGACAGGTCGAGTTGGGCGCCGGCCGTCGTCCTGTTCGTCGCGGCGGTTCTGGGCATGCCATTCGTCGCGATGGCCGCGGCCGGATGGCGCCGCCGTTACCGCGCCGTGCGCGCCACCGGTTGGCGCACGGCGATCGCCACCCGGATGGTCTACGAACGGGAACGTTCCCGGAAGTTGATCGCGGTGATCGAAGTCGAGTATCCAGACGGTGGCACGGCCGAGCTCGAGCCCGTCGCCTCGTTGCACGGCGCGCTCGGTCCTGTCGGGAAGGCGTGGCGGGTGTGGGTCGGCGGCCGCGATACCGACATGGTCGTGCTCTACCCGCGCGGCCGGTGGCGGGACAAACCCCTCGCCGTCCCGGTGACGGAGAAGTCCGCGCGGCGAGCGAGGCCGAGGCACCGCTCATGGTGAGCAGCGCCGTGACCATGCCGTGCTGTCGACACCGGTCCGGCTGCCACTCAACCGCGACCGGCGGCCGGCGGACATAGTCAGCCCGTCCCGGTCGTGGAGGGTCCCGCGTCGACCCGCGTTCCGGCCTGTCCGCAGCCGCCTCATTGATCGCGCCGGGCGCAGCGCCGGGTCGAGGCTGAGGCGGTGCTGCTGCGTCAGCTGAGCCTCACGAGCAACACGTTCGGATCGACACGGGTGAAGTACGCCCCGCTCGCCACATATGCGGTTGAGCCTCGGACGGCGACGGAAGTCGGGTTGGACAGCCCGTCGGCCGCGGTGAGCACAGTCTGGTGGGTGCCGTCCGGCCGGACGATGCTGACCTGGCTCACGTAGTTCTGCGCGGCCAGCACCGTGTCGCCGACGCCGAGGAACGCGAAGTCGTCGATGGCGGTGATGCCTTGCGCGACAGTGGTGACCACGCCTGCCGCACCATGCGCGCCGATGGCGACGCGCAGGAGTGTGCCCTGGTCGGTGTTGCTCACCCAGACCGCGCCGTTGTGGACTTTGACGCCGTTGGCCGCGATCCCGACACCGGCGGTCGACTCGAATTCCCTTCCCTGCGCCCACAGTGCCGCCGTGCGGGTCGTGAGCGACACCTTCCACACCGTGCCACTGCTGGAATCCGTCGCGTACAGGGCGTTCCCGCCCCGGTCGAACGCCAGACCGTTGAGGGCCTTCACGTCGGGCAGCGCGACGACCTGCGTGGGAACGCCACCGTCCGGACCGATGCGCCAGATTCCCGAGCGAGCGCCCGAGTTGTAGTTCACGTAGAGATAGCCGTCCGGGCCGCGCACGATGCCGGCCGCGGACGCGGCGCCCGTCGCCGGCGCGGGAAGAGTGGCCAGGACCGTGACCGAGCCGTCCGGGGCGACCCGCGCGACCTGCCTGGCCCGGTTGAAGGTGACGTCCAGGGCTCCGCCGGGCTCAAGCGCGATGTTCTCCGGCTGTTGTTGGGCGGTGACGTCGAAGTGGGCGATCTCCCGCACATCTTTCAGCGGGGCGGTGGCGGCGCTTGACGGAACCGCGAACTGGGTGGCGACGAATCCAGCAAGTGCTATGACGCTCAGCACCACGCCGTGACGGTATCGCAAATACTTCTCCTGTCGCGCTATGACGCCTCGATGGATCCGCCGCGACGGGCGCGGCGCCCGAATGATGCTACTCGACGATCCGCCGCACAGAAGCTTTCAAGATCCTGTGAAATTGCTGGGGGCGGGCATCGTGCGCCGATTCCGCGCCTGCGGCACAGAAAACGATTGCAATGAGACTCAGGGTTCTTCCGCGGTGCGCCCGCCGGGACCAGTGAGCGGAACAAGCAAGCTGGCATCGATTCAGCTTGGTCCGATTTTCATCGATGTTCACGAACCCGCCAGTTGTCTGGTACGTCACGTTCGAGGTTCTGCTTGGTGCGGCGCGATACGGCCCGGGCTACTCACAGCTGGCGTGAACATGTTATCGGCGTATCGCCAATGAGCCGACCTGCATTAAAGGCGACGTTCACAGGTTACGCCTAGATTTCCCAGGTTACGTCCAGGTTTGGGTGTTAACCATTGGTTGACGGTGTGCCGCTTGCCCCGAGCTGGACGCGGCACTCCCGCCATTCGGCCACAACATTGCGCCGCCACTTCCGTTACGGAGGAATTGTGAGCGACATGCCCTGGGGGGCGAACCAGTTAGTCGTTCAGCCGGACATCGGGCACTCCGCGGTGTATCCGTCCAGGTCACCGGCAGCGCCACGCACGCTGCTGGACATCCTGGACGCGACGACCGCGGCCTGCCCGGACGCGCTGGCCCTGGACGACGGCAGGACCGCGCTGTCCTACACCGAGTTGGCTGCCGAGGTCGCCACCGTCGCCGACCGCCTGCGCGCATCCGGCGTCGGCGTCGGAGACCGCGTCGGCGTGCGCATCAGCTCAGGCACCGCGAAGCTGTACGTCACGATCCTCGCGGTGATCAGCGCCGGCGGCTGCTACGTCCCGGTCGACGTGGACGATCCGCCGGAGCGAGCCGAACTCGTGTGGAGCGAGGCGGACGCGACCTGTGTGATCACCGACCGGGACGATCCGATCCTGCGCGGACAGCCCGCCGGCAACGCCGGTGTGCCGACGCCCGACGACGACGCGTGGATCATCTTCACGTCCGGATCCACCGGCGCGCCCAAGGGTGTTGCGGTGACCCACCGCAGCGCGGCCGCCTTCGTGGATGCCGAGGCCCGGCTGTTCCTGACCCGCGACCCGATCGGGCCGGGCGACCGGGTGCTGGCCGGCCTGTCGGTGGCCTTCGACGCCTCCTGTGAGGAGATGTGGCTGGCCTGGCGCAATGGCGCGTGTCTGGTCCCGGCGCCGCGATCGCTGGTCAAGTCCGGCGCCGAGCTGGGCGGCTGGCTACGCGACCACCGGATCAGCATGGTTTCGACCGTGCCCACCCTGGCCGCGCTGTGGCCGACCGAGGCGCTGGCCGGAATCCGCCTGGTGATCCTCGGCGGTGAGGCATGCTCACCGGATCTGGCGGCTCGGCTCGCCGACGGCACGCGTGAGGTGTGGAACACCTACGGCCCGACCGAGGCGACGGTCGTGGCCTGCGCCGCGCGACTTGTCGCGGGCGAGTTGGTTCGGATCGGCCTGCCGCTGGACGGCTGGCAGCTGGCCGTCATCGATGCGAACGGGCGTGCCGTCGCATGGGGCGAGACCGGCGAACTGGTGATCGGCGGGGTCGGTCTGGCCCGCTATCTCGACCAGGGCAAGGACGCGGAGCGATTCGCGCCGATGCCCGAGCTCGGCTGGGACCGCGCCTACCGCAGCGGTGACATGGTTCGTGCCGAACCGGACGGTCTGGTCTTCGTCGGACGCGATGACGACCAGGTGAAACTGGGCGGGCGGCGCATCGAACTCGGCGAGATCGACGCCGCGTTGGCTTCCCTGCCCGGCGTGGCCGTCGCCGCCTGCGCCGTGCAGCGTTCCGAGGCCGGCAACCCGGTGCTTGTCGGCTACGTGGTGCTGGACGAAGGCGTGCACGAAGTCGATCGCGCGTTGCTCACACAGCGGCTGCCCGCGGCGATGGTGCCGACGATCGTCGTGCTCGACGATCTGCCGACCCGCACGTCCGGCAAGGTCGACCGCAAAGCCCTGCCCTGGCCGGTGGATCTGCCCGAGCAGGCGCCGCTGGACGGAACCGCGGGCTGGGTCGCCGAACAGTGGCGTGCGGTGCTGGGCCTGCCCGTGGGCGAGGACGACGATTTCTTCGCCGCCGGCGGGACCAGTCTGGCGGCGACGAAGCTGGTGTCGTTGCTGCGCAACCGATGCCCAGCGCTGTCGGTGAACGACGTCTACCGCTGTCCGACGCTGGGCGCGATGGCCGAGCGCGTCGACGAACTCACCACGACGACGGAGGCCGGGCGGTCGGTCCGCCCGGTGCCCCGCCGTGCCGGGGTCGTACAGATGCTGATCACCGTTGCGCTCCAGACGTTCATGGCCGCGCGCTGGCTGGTCGTGCTGGCCACGCTCAACGACGTCGCGGCGGCACTGTTCGGCCCGGAACCGTGGGCGCCGCAGCTGGCGTGGCCGTTCGTGGTCGCGGGCTGGCTGGTGCTGATCACCCTGCCCGGCCGTCTGCTCGTCACGGTCGCGGCCGTGCGCCTGCTCACAGCGAAGATCACGCCCGGCCGGTACCGCCGAGGCGGAAGTGTCCACTTGCGACTCTGGACGGCCGAGCGGTTGGCCGTGCTGAACGGGATCACGGTTGTCGCGGGCACCCACTGGAGCGTCCGTCTGGCCAAGGCGCTGGGCTGCGAAGTCGGCAAGAACGTCCTGCTGCACACGATGCCGCCACTGACCGGGTTGGCCAGCTTCGGCGACGGCGCGGTGGTCGAGCCCGAGGCCGACATCGCCGGTGTCTGGGTCGACGGCGACGAGGTGGAAGTCGGACGGGTCACCATCGGGGCAGGTGCCCGGATCGGCACCCGCAGCACGCTACTGCCCGGCGTCGTCGTGCCGGCCGGGGCCGAGGTGGCGGCCGGCACCGCCGCGACCGGCACCGTGCCGGCCGCGCCCGAGCCCGACGGTTGGCCGAAACCCCGGTCGCTGCGGGGTGGTTGGCGAAAGCTGCCGTACACGGCCGCTCTCCTCCTGCTCGGCCTGTTGCCGGTCGTCGCCGTCGTTCCCGGTCTCGTGCTCACTGGTGTTTTCGTCGATGGCGCAGGAACCTTGAGCCAAGTTCTGCGCGACGTCCTCGACGCCGTCGTGCCGGCCACGATCGCGAGTCTGCTGTGCTATTCCCTGCTCGTCGCCGGACTGATCAGGCTCGCCGCGCTCGGGCTACGACCGGGAGTTCACCGCGCTGACGGGGTCCAAGCGTGGTGCGCCTGGTTGACCGGGCAGCTGATGGCGACGGCTCGCGCCACCCTGTTCCCGGTCTACGCGAGTCTGTTGACCCCGTCATGGCTGCGGCTGTTGGGGGCCAAGGTGGGACGACGAGTGGAAGCATCCACGGTGCTCACCACGCCGAGCCTGCTCACCGTTGGTGATGCGGCGTTCCTCGCCGATGACGCGTTGCTCGCCCCGTACGAACTGCGCGGTGGCTGGCTGCGTATCGGCAGGACCTCTGTTGGTGGCCGGGCTTTCGTCGGCAACTCCGGAATCGTCCATGGTGGACGGTCCATCGCGGACTCCACGTTGATCGGCGTGCTGGCGACCGCGCCGAGGGTGTCCGCACCGGAGTCGTCGTGGCTGGGGCGCCCGGCCATCCGGTTGCCGCGCACCGCCGAGCAGGGCGACTCCGCCCGGACCTACCAGCCGCCTCGACGGCTCGTGCTCGCCCGCGCGCTCGTCGAATGTGGTCGCCTGATTCCGGTGCTGCTGACGGCCACTCTGCTCGAGCTTGTCGTGCTGGCGCTGGAGATCATCGACGTGGACGCCGGCCCGTTCTGGGCGTTCGCCCTGGGTGGGGTGGTCCTGCTCGCCGCCGGTGTGGTCGCGTGCGCGGTGACCACGGCGTCGAAATGGCTGCTGGTGGGCCGGTTCCGGCCTGGGCAGCATCCCCTGTGGTGCTCCTTCGTCTGGCGCAACGAGCTGTACGCCTGCTTCGTCGAGGAACTGGCGGTGCCATGGCTGATCCGAATGTCCCACGGGACGCCGGTGTTGACGATCTGGTTGCGGTCACTGGGCGCGCGGATCGGGCGCGGCGTCTGGTGCGAGACGCATTGGCTGCCGGAGACCGATCTCGTCCACCTGGACACGGGCTCGACGGTCAATCGGGGCAGTGTGGTCCAGACACACCTGTTCCACGACCGGCTGATGCGGCTGGACGAGGTACACGTCGGCGCGGGGGCTACGGTCGGCCCGCACAGCATCGTGTTGCCTGGTTCCCGGACCGGCGACCGGGCCACGCTGGGGCCGGCGTCGCTGGTGATGCGGGGCGAAGAGATCCCTGCCGGCACACGCTGGTTGGGCAACCCGGTGAGCACCTGGTGAATACCTGAGACGACCGGAGCCGACCGCCGTTTGGCGGCGGTCGGCTCCGAGCGCTGAGTGATCGGCCTACCCGAACAGGTTGAGGTCAACGGCGTTGGCGATCGCCTGCAGCCCGGCCTCGTTCGGGTGCAGGTGATCGCCGCTGTCGTAGGCGGGCAGGTAGCGGGTCGAATTGGCCGGGTCGTGCGTCGCCTTGTCCTGATCGACCACGCCGTCACAGTCGCTGCCCGAGCCACGCACGAAGGCGTTCAACGATTCCCGCGCCGTCTCCCCCTGTTGAGTCCAGTAGGACGCGCCCTGATACGGCGTCAGGGTCGAGCACAGGAACTTCAGGCCCTTCTGGTGCGCGCGCGAGATCAACTGCTGCAACCCCGTGATCAGCTGGTTCGCGGTTGGCGGCGGGCTGGTCGACCCCAGGTCGTTGATCGGATCGTCGGAGGAGATCACCCACCTGACGCCGGGCTGAGCCAGGACGTCCCGGTCGAAGCGGTTCAGCGCGCTCGGACCGGCCCCGTCGACCAACAGCCTGTTGCCACTGATGCCCTGGTTCAGCACGCCGACGCCGCGCCCCGAGTTCGCCAGCCGGACGGCCAGGTCGTCGGGCCAGCGCCGGTTCGAGTTCGTCGCGGACGCGACGCCGTCGGTGATCGAGGCGCCGAGGGTCGCCACGGCCCCGACCGCGGCGGTGTTCTGCACGTCCAGATTCGTCAGGAAGAAGTAGCTGCCGGTGGTCTGCGCGCCCGACAGGCCGGCGTTGCCGCTGACGTCGCCGGACGCGACGTAGTTCGTCGCCGTGCCCTGCTGGTGAAAGGTCGACGCTCCGGTCGACTGCGGCAGGTAGATGCTGACCGCGACATCGGACAGCGCCGGCACGGCGAACGCGATCGCGTCGCTGACGGCCGTCCCGCCCGCCGGAATCGTGGTCGAGGTCTGCCCGCCGAAGGTGACGGTGTGATCGGTGCCGGAAGTGGTTGTCGACCCGGAGGAGCGCCGGGCGACGTGCACGTCGGCGATCGCCAGCGGCTGCGAGCCGAAGACGTTCGACACCTCCACGCGTGCGGACGTGCCGCCGATGCTCGTGTGCACGATCTGGCGCAGTGTCTGACGGTTGAACGACCCGCCACCGCTCTGCGGCGACACCGACCAGGTGCCGATCCACGAACTGGCCGCGACATCGGCCGCCGGGGCACCGCGACCGAGCGCGAGCGCTGGTTGGCCGCCGGCGGCGATCATCGCCGCGCAGACGGCGGCGAGCAGGAGATGGCTTCTCATCATGACCCCATATCGATCGTGGTTGGGCACCGGCGCAGGCCGAGTCGGCGGCCAACCGTGGACGAGGCGGAATTCGCCCAGGCGCCAACGTGATCACGTGTGGCGACCACGCGCCTGGCAGCCGGCGCCGAACGTCGGCGTCGGTCTGAGGCGACGCAGGTCAGGGTCTGGCGCGTCGGCGAAGCGCGACCGCCGGACTGGACACCGCCGCTGTCCGCCGGCGAACGGCACCGCCACCAAGTGGGTGTCGAGCGGACATGAGCCCTCCGTGGACGCATCGGTCCCGCGACGTCACGCCGAACACATCGGATGTGTTCTAGCGCACCTGTCGACGTGATGTCCAGGGTCGTGCCAGTTCCCGGATCGGTCACGCAGGCCGATCCTGATTCATAGGATCTCTGGTTCGCGGCCATTGCCGCAGGTCACGCACTTTCATCACGATGACGAACATTTTCTTAATCCAGTCACAACCTTGCCGTCTTCCTGTCGTGCTCTGTACGGTGGCGCGGCTCGACCGTGCGCTTGTCAGAGGTGGCACCGCCTCGCTGTCGACGCCGGCCAGGAGATCACCCGCGTGACACCGCCGCCTCGGGACGGGTTCCGGCCGCCGACCACGTGAGGGCCTGACAAACGCGGGCCGTGACGTCGCCTGGCCTGCCCGATCCCGAGGAGCATCCGATGCTTTGGATCTCGAAGAACCCACATCGCGTGACCGTCGTCCGGCGCCGCTTGGCGGTGGCCGTTGTCGCCATGGCCGGCATGCTGTGGATTCCCTGTGTGTCAGCCGGTATCGCCCCCGCGGCGAGCACAGCGGGGGCGACGACCCCGTTCAGCAGTTACGAGGCCGAGGCCGGCACGGTGGGCGGGGGCGCCAGCAAGGTGTCACTGACCTCGGCGCCGACCACGCAGTACTCAAGCCCGGCGCTGGAGGCATCCGGACACGCCTACGTCCAGCTCACCGGCGCCGGGCAGTCGGTGCAGTGGACCAACAACACCGGCCGGCCGATCAGCTTCGTCAACGTGCGCGCCAGCATTCCGGACTCCGCCTCGGGCGGCGGCATCACCGCGACGCTCGACCTGTACGTCAACGGCGCGTTCCGGCAGGCGCTGAACCTCAACTCAAGGCAGACCTGGATCTACGAAGGCAAGACCTACAACAGCAGCGACGACCAGCAGCCGGCCGACGGCCGACCCCGGGTGTTCTACGACGAGTCGCACGCCTTCGTCACCGGCGCCGCCATCGCCCCCGGCAGCACCTTCGCGCTGAAGAAGGACACGGCGAACGCCGCCGCGTTCTACGACATCGACGTGATCGACGTGGAGAATCCGCCGGCGCCGATCGCGCAGCCCGCCAACTCGATCTCCATCACCAGCTGCGGCGCGGTGTCCGACAGCGCCCCGACCAACGGCGCGGCCGACAGCAGGTCCGTGGACAGCCGCGCGGCGATCCAGAACTGCGTCAACCAGGCGCAGTCGCAGAAGAAGATCCTCTGGATCCCGCAGGGCACCTTCTACATGAAGGGAACCAGCGGCCTGACCGCCAAGGGCATCACCATCGCCGGCGCCGGGATGTGGTACAGCACCGTCTACCGGGATGTGCCGCTGCCCAACAGCACGTCGTTGGGCGCGCTGTTCCAGGTGACGTCCTGCACCGTGCAGAACTTCCACATCGACGCCAACGCGCCCAGCCGCAACACCATCCTGGGCGGTGACGGCGGCGCGATGGACACCACCGGCGCCAACTGGGTGGCCAACGGCCTGTGGACGCAGCACACCGAGTCCGGCTTCTGGGCCTCCGGCACCGGTGGCATCGTGGAGAACAACCGCCTGACCGACATCTGGGCCGACGGGATCAACCTGAACAACCAGGCGCTGGGCGGCGGGGTCGGGAACAGCCTGACGGCGACCGACAACTTCATCCGCGGCAGCGGGGACGACTCGATGGCCGTCAACTCGGTCGCCTACAACATCAGCGGCAGCGGCACGAAGACCACCTACCCGCCGATGTCCGGGATCACCTTCAGCCACAACACCGCGATCGCCCCCTGGGGCGGCAAGGGCATCGGCGTCTACGGCGGCGGCGGCCACCACGTCACCGACAACTACGTCAGCGACACCTCACGGTTCATCGGCCTGGCCGCCGGCCGGTTCGGCGTCAACGGCAGCGACCTGACGTCCGCGACGGTGTCGAACAACGTCATCGTCCGGTCCGGCGGCAACGCCTACGGTCAGCGCCAGCCCGCGGTCCACATCGGCAACGCCAGCGACGGCCAGCAGGTCGGCGCCGTCGCCAACGTCACCGTGTCGGGCAACACCGTCGCCACCTCGTTCTACGACGCCGTCGGCTTCTCCACGTCGACCAAAACCCTGGTGCAGAACAACACGATCACCTCTCCCGGCGGCAACGGCGTCGTGGTCGCACCGCCGAACTACCCGGCGCCCAGCGGCTCCGCCACGATCACCGGCAACACCCTCACCGGACTGCGCACCGGGAACTCCGCGTTCGTCAACAACTCCACCGGCTTCACCGCGACGGTGACCAACAACAGCTGGCAGCTCTAGCACGGCGACGGCCGTCCTTGGCCGGGAATCCAGCTTGTCCTTGCGGCGCAAAAGCAAGGCGACCTTCGCGCCGAGTTCGGCCAGCCGGTCGGCGATGGCGGCGCCGACACGGCTGGCCTACTCAACACGTCGGCCGCCTCGCGCCGGTCACGATGCGTGGGAGGGCAGTCTTCCTTCCCACGGGGTGAGGAAGCAGGTCTTCGCGACGCCCGCGATCGGGTCGCCGCCGAACGCCGCGGTGGTGCACGGCGTGCTCGTGGTGAAGGACTTGAACGCGAACTGACCATTCGCGCCGTATGCCACGGTCTGGAAACCGGAGAAAGAGCAGGTTCCGTTTTCCGTCGCGCACGGTGTTCCGTACCCGTTCGGGCCACCGACCCGCGCATAGCACGCCTTGGCGACGGTCGCGATCGGGTCACCGCCGAACCCGCTGTTGGCGCAGGGTATCGAGCCGTTCGCGGTCGCGGTGGCGAAGGCGCCGTTCGCGCCATAAGAAATCGTCTGTGAACCGACGACGGTACAGGTGCCGCCCTCGGTGGCGCACTGGCTGAAGCCGCCGGCGGGCGCGCCGCCTGGCGCCGGGTAACAGGACTTCGTGACACCGAAGAGCGGGTCGCCGCCGAACACTGCTGTCGAGCACTCGGTGGTCGAGGACAAGATCCGGTAGGTGAACGCGCCATTGGCGCCGTAGGCCACCATTCGCGTGGAGCCCACCGCGCAGGCGCCGCCCTCTGACGCGCAGGCGGTGTAGCCGCTTGGCCCACCGGTCGGCGCGACGTAGCACGACTTCACCTTCCCGAATGCCGGGTCGCCGCCGAACTGGGACGGCACACAGGAAATGCCGTTCGTCGCGGCGCGATAGACATAACCGCCGGCGCCGTAGGCCACCATCGCGGTCCCGCTGAACGAACACGCGCCGCCTTCGCCTGCGCAGCGGGAGAATCCGGCGGGAACCTCGGTTGCGGGTAGGACGGCCCGCCCGCTGACGCTCACCGAGAACTTGAGGGACCGGTTGGCTTCGGCGGTGAAGCTGGCGCCGGTGTCGCTGCTGTACGCCTGTCCCCCGCCCGGGTAGGGCGCGGAGTCGTTGTGCAGCATGCCGTAGCAGCCGGTGGTGTTGGCCGAGTGGACCACGATGCCGTAGCGAAGGCCCGCCGTGACCGGAATGTTCGGGTGGACGGTGACGTCGCGAGGTGACCAGCCCACGGTCGAGGACGGCACCCGGTTGGCACTGAGCACGGCACCGACCGGCTGGAACGCGTCATTCGCCTGGTAGACGTCGATCTGCAGGTCGGCATCCGGGTTGCCGCTCTTGAAGGTGGTGTACGTGGCTGCGCTGAGCGTGCCGGTGCGGCCGGCGACAAAGGTCTGGATGCGCTCGATCGAGCGGCCGACATCGCAGTACGAGCTGAACCCGCTGACCCCGTCGGACTGGTCGATGTCGACGGGTTGTTGCTGGCTGCCGGCCGAACCGGTGCTCAACTCCAGCGAGAACGACCGCGGACAGGTGATCGGGGAGATCGCGCCACTGGACGTGAAGCTCAACGGTGCCCAGAAGAAGTTGGCCAGCGCCTCGTTGCTCGCGCCGTTGTTCCACAGATCACTGGCATACAGATACGTCGTGCCGTTCGTGGTGGGGATCGCCGAGACGAACGCGGGCTGCCCGCCACAGGAGGCGGTGGTGAGCTTCGTACCGGCGGACCAGGCGCCCAACGGAGACGAGGCCGTGCGGTAGGACGTGCCGGTGCCACCGCAGTAGCCGCAGTTCGGATCGGAGTAGGTGGTGTAGTAGACGCCGTTGCGCTTGAACAGCCCACCTGCTGCACATCGACTCGAGCATCCAGGGCGACCGTTCCGTCAGCCGCAAGCTCACCGCGCGCGCAGCGGACGTCTGGCGCGCCGCGCACCCCGAAAGCACCGTCACCTACCGGGATCTGGGCAGCCACCCCGTGCCGCACCTCGACGCGATCACCGGCCCGGCCCGGCTGCTGCCCGCCGAGCGGCACACCCCGGTCCAGGCCGCCTCGTGGGCACTCACCGAAGAACTGGTCAACGAGATCAAGGCGGCCGACACGGTCCTGTTGGGACTTCCGCTGTACAACTTCGGGCCGCCCAGCAGCGTCAAGGCGTGGGTGGACCATCTCATCGCCTCCGGACTGTCCATCGACGCCGAGACCCACGCCCCTTTGCTCGGCGGCCGCGAGTTCGTCGTGCTCGCCAGCCGGGGCGGGGGCTACAACGAAGGCACGCCCCGCCACGGATGGGACCACGCGGAACCGTGGCTTCCGCATGCCCTGGCGTCGACCGGCCTGCAACCCCGCTTCATCACCGCCCAGCTCACCCTCGCCCACACCACCCCGGCCATGGCGGAGCTGATCCCGCTGGCCGAGCAGAGCCTGGCCGAGGCCGAGCGCGCCGTCGACGAGCTGTGGACCCCGGCAACCGCACTGGTCTGAGGCATCTCCTCAGGTCACCCGCTCTGACGGCCATCAGCGCACCGGGGCCGAGGGGGCTTGGCGGCAGCCGCCGCCAAGCCCCCTGGCGACTACTCGTAGCCGAGGACCTTGAAGTCCGCGCTGACGAAGACGTGGTGCGGCCAGTTGATGCTGATGTTGTGGACCTCGTACTCGCCGTCGCTCAGCCGGACCACACGGTCGACGATGCCGCCGGGGACAACGGCCTGCGCGGCGGCCGTCGCCTTGTCCGCGGTCGTTCCGCTGACGATGGTCCCGTCTCCCTCGGTGTAGTCCGACGGGATCTGACCGACCGACTTCGGCGGTGAGGGCTGGCCCTGCTGGAACGCGATCACCCCGGCCGCCTCGGCGGCCGCCGCCCCGCCATCGCCGCCGGGTTGCACGACAACCTGCGACGCCGTGATGGCCGCGCTGTCGACCAGCCCGAGAACGAACACGCTCTCACCGGTCTTCACGACATTCACCGAGGCGGGATGATTGCCCACCTTGTACTTGGTCGAGGAATCCTCGGTCACGGTGACCTCGACACCCGTAGCCGTGGCAAAGGTGAAGCCGGTAGCGGACTTCGAGTCGATGATGCCCGTCGCACCACCGTCCGCCGGCCCGGCCGCGGGGCCGCCGCCGACGGGCGGTGCGGCGGCCGCGGAAGCCGTGCCGGCGCCGAGCAGCCCGGCCGCCGCACACGTCAGACCCACCGCCGCGATCAACGCGCCGCTCTTCTTCGACAGCAAGCTGATATTCACAACGTCCCTCCACAGTGGATAACTGCTCGCGATCGAGCAACTACCCAGAGCCTGCCCGTAGTTCGTGGGAGGAGGCTGGGCTCACCCTGTGAAGAACTTTTGACTGCCAACACTCACATTCCCGGACAGCCACAAGGGCGGGGCGTACCCCCGGATGTTGGACACGGGTTATGCGACTTCGGGAAGCGTAGCCGATGTTGAGCCGGGCTGTTCTCGTAGGCGATCGGGGACCGCTGCCTGAGGCGAGACGGGTGTTGAAGCGATGCGCGCAGCCGAACGCCGGCAGCCGTGCTTCTCTTGCGGTGCCCAGCTTCCGGCGCCCTGCTGGGTCTCACGTTTGAACGACGCGTTCAGGCTCCCGGCGGCGGCGTTGTCCGCCGAGCTGCCGACAGCGCCCATCGACTGGGCCACCCCCGCCGCCTGACAGGCCTGCGCGAACGTCCGAGACACATACTGCCCCGTGGTCGGAGTGGAAGACCACCCCGGCCAGATTGCCCCGGACGGGTGACCGCTCGGATGCTGCGGGATGGCGCCCGGGGAACTCCGAGCGCCTGCAAGATCCACGACAACGCAAAGGCTGGTCAGCCGGAAGCCGGGCATGGCGCTGCTGCCGTCGCCGGCGCCGTCGCGAGAGGGCCGGTCTGTCTGACGGAGACGAGGACGGCCCCGCCGGCTGCGGATCTGAACCGGCGGGGCCTGGAGGAACCGATCTCTAGAAACCTGGTCCCTCCGCGAGCAGGGATAGCCCGGTTCTGATCTTCCAAAACCCGTTCCGGCTGGACTGTCGGACTGCCTCGGTACTATTCCCGTTCAGGTGCGTTGAGCAAGCAGCGGCCGTCGTAAGAGTCCTTACGATCACCGCTGGTCATGGTGCGCAGCCTGGGCCGGCCAGACCGAGGGAGACCTCGTCCGATGACGGACCAAGCATTGCCCGCCGCCGCTCAGATCGCCGAGATCGCCAGCGCGGTGCAAGAGCTGACCTCTGTGCTCGCGCGGACCACCAACAAGGAGACAATTCTCCAGGCCGTGGCCGAGCAGGTGGTCAGCGTGGTGCCCGGCGCCGACATGGCCTCCATCACCGTCCTGGGCGAAGCCGGGCCCTACACCAGCGCCTCGACCGACCCACGGGCCTGGCACATCGACGACGCGCAGTACGCCGAGAACGACGGTCCCTGCCTGCGCGCCGCACGAACGGGCGCGCTCGTGCGCATTGAGGTGCCGACGGCCGCCGAGTTGTGGCCGACCTTCACGAGTGTGTCCCAGGAGATCGGGGTCGGCAGTTTCCTGGCGGCGCCGCTGACCGTGGAGCGGCACGCGGCCGGCGCGGTGAACTTGTTCAGTTTCGGCACGCACGGTTTCCACGAGATCGACGCCCAGTTCCTCCGGTTGTACACGGTCGTCGCCCAGGCGGCCATGCACTCGGTCGGGCAGGCGCGGGTGGCCGAGGAGGTCGAGCAGTTGCGCGTGGCGATGGCATCTCGGGCCGTGATCGAGCAGGCCAAGGGGATCTTGATGGCGGTGCGCGGGCTCACCGAGGACCAGGCGTTCCAGGCGTTGGTGTCACAGTCGCAGCGGGACAACGTGAAGCTGCGTGTCCTGGCTCGTCGGTTCGTCGCGATGGCCACCGGCGGCGCTGCCGGGTCCGCTGCGGAGGACGGAGATTCCAGTGCCCGGTAGGCCACGGCTTCTGCGGTCCTGCGGGGGTTGCTGTGTTGTCGGCGAGCGAGTGGAACGGGGTTGGCGATGAGTGACACGGCGACGCTGGAGGTCGAACAGGTCGGCGAGCCGCAATTGCGTCAGCTGCTGGCGGGGTTGACGGCGGTGCGCGACGGCGACTTCGGCACACGGCTGCCGGACGACTCGGAGGGCTTGCTGGGCGAGATCGCCGGCGTGTTCAACGGCATGGTCGACCAGCTGTCGCTGTTCACGTCCGAGGTGACCCGGGTGGCCCGCGAGGTCGGCACCGAGGGCCGGCTCGGCGGGCAGGCCAAGGTGCCGAGCGTGTCGGGCACCTGGAAGGACCTGACCGACTCGGTGAACGCGATGGCCGGCAACCTGACCAGTCAGGTCCGTGACATCGCCCAGGTCGCCACCGCGGTGGCTCGGGGCGACCTGTCGCAGAAGATCGACGTGGACGCGCAGGGCGAGATCCTGGAGCTGAAGGAAACCGTCAACACGATGGTCGACCAGCTCTCGGCCTTCGCCGACGAAGTCACCCGGGTGGCCCGCGAGGTCGGCAGCGAGGGCCAGCTCGGCGGTCAGGCCGACGTCCAGGGCGTGTCGGGGACGTGGCGGGACCTGACGGACTCGGTGAACTTCATGGCCGGCAATCTCACCGACCAGGTCCGCAACATCGCCCAGGTGACCACGGCGGTGGCCAAGGGCGACCTGTCGCAGAAGATCACCGTCACCGCCAAGGGCGAGATCCTGGAGCTCAAGAACACCATCAACACGATGGTCGACCAGCTCTCGGCCTTCGCCGACGAAGTCACCCGGGTCGCCCGCGAGGTCGGCACCGACGGGCGCCTCGGCGGTCAGGCCGACGTGAAGGGCGTGTCGGGGACGTGGCGGGACCTGACGGACTCGGTGAACTTCATGGCCGGCAACCTGACCGACCAGGTGCGATCCATCGCCCAGGTCGCGACCGCGGTCGCGAAGGGCGACCTGTCGCAGAAGATCATCGTGACGGCCCGGGGCGAGATCCTGGAGCTGAAGAACACCATCAACACGATGGTCGACCAGCTGTCGGCCTTCGCCGACGAGGTGACGCGGGTAGCGCGGGAGGTCGGCACCGAGGGGCGTCTCGGCGGCCAGGCCGACGTCAAGGGTGTCTCCGGCACCTGGAAGGCGCTCACCGAGTCGGTGAACGTCATGGGCGACAACCTCACCGCGCAGGTGCGGTCGATCGCCCAGGTGACCACCGCGGTGGCCAAGGGCGACCTGTCACAGAAGATCCGGGTCGACGCCCGCGGCGAGATCCTGGAGCTCAAGGAGACCATCAACACGATGGTCGACCAGCTCTCGGCCTTCGCCGACGAGGTGACGCGGGTGGCCCGTGAGGTCGGCACCGAGGGCAACCTCGGCGGTCAGGCGACCGTGCGGGGCGTGTCGGGCACCTGGAAGGACCTGACCGACAACGTCAACGTGATGGCGTCCAACCTGACCGGCCAGGTCCGCTCGATCGCCCAAGTGGCGACCGCGGTGGCCAAGGGCGACCTGTCGCAGAAGATCACCGTCGAGGCCAAGGGCGAGGTCGCCGCACTGGCCGGCGTGATCAACACGATGGTGGACACGCTGTCGGCGTTCGCCGACGAGGTGACCCGTGTCGCCCGTGAGGTCGGCACCGAGGGCATGCTCGGCGGCCAGGCCCGGGTGCCCAACGTGGCGGGCACCTGGAAGGACCTGACCGACAACGTCAACTCGATGGCCAACAACCTCACCAACCAGGTCCGCAACATCGCCCAGGTGACCACCGCCGTCGCCCAGGGCGATCTGTCCAAGAAGATCGACGTCGACGCGCGGGGCGAGATCCTGGAGCTGAAGACGACCATCAACACGATGGTCAACCAGCTCTCGGCGTTCGCCGACGAGGTGACCCGGGTGGCCCGCGAGGTCGGCACCGAAGGCCGACTGGGCGGCCAGGCCGAGGTCGAGGGCGTCTCCGGCACCTGGAAGCGGCTCACCGAGAACGTCAACGAGCTGGCCGGCAACCTGACCCGACAGGTGCGGGCCATCGCCAAGGTCACCAGCGCCGTCGCCGAAGGCGACCTGACCCGCTCGATCACCGTCGAGGCGTCCGGCGAGGTCGCCGAGCTCAAAGACAACATCAACTCGATGGTGCAGTCGCTGCGTGAGACCACCAGCGCCAACCAGGACCAGGACTGGCTGAAATCCAACCTGGCTGGCATCTCCGAGCTGATGCAGGGCCGCCGGGACCTTGCGGTCGTCGCCGACCTGGTGATGGACCAGTTGACGCCACTGGTCGGCTGCCAGTACGGGGCGTTCTACCTGACCGAGGAGGGCGATCGCGTTCCGCACCTGCGTTTGATCGGCTCCTACGGCCACCCCGACGACCAGGGGAACGGCGGCCAGCCGACGCGGTTCCGCTGGGGACAGTCGCTGGTCGGGCAGGCCGCGCGCGGCAAGCGGACGATCGCGCTGGAGGAGGCGCCCGCTGACTACGTGACGATCTCCTCGGGGCTGGGGCGGACCGCCGCCCGCACGGTGATCGTGCTGCCGATTGTGGTCGAGGGCCAGGTGCTGGGCGCGATCGAGCTGGCCTCGGCCCACCAGTTCACTCTGATCCAGCGGGCCTTCCTGGAACAGCTGATGGGCACCATCGGTGTCAACCTGAACACCATCATGGCCAACGCCCGCACCGACGAGCTGCTGGACCAGTCCCAGCGGCTGACCGCCGAGCTCCAGACGCGCTCGGAGGAACTGCAGGCCCGTCAGGAGGAACTCCAGCTCTCCAACGCCGAACTCGAGGAGAAAGCCGCCCTGCTGGCCACCCAGAACCGCGACATCGAGACCAAGAACCTGGAGATCGAGCAGGCCCGCCAGGAGCTCGAGACCCGCGCTCAGCAGCTTGCGCTGGCCTCCAAGTACAAGTCCGAGTTCCTCGCGAACATGTCCCACGAGCTGCGCACGCCGTTGAACAGCCTGCTTATCCTGGCCCAGCTCTTGGCGCAGAACCCCTCTCGGAACCTGACGCCCAAGCAGGTCGAGTACGCCACCATCATCCACTCCGCCGGCTCGGACCTGCTCCAGCTGATCAACGACATCCTGGACCTGTCCAAGGTGGAGGCCGGCAAGATGGACATCAGTCCCGAACGGATCCCATTGCGGCAGCTGCTGGACTATGTCGACGCCACCTTCCGGCCGCTGACCACGGAGAAGAGCCTCGGCTTCCACATCACCACCGCCCCCGGGCTGCCGGCCGAGGTGCTCACCGACGACTCCCGGTTGCGGCAGATCCTGCGCAACCTGGTGTCCAATGCCGTGAAGTTCACCGAGAACGGCAGCGTCGAGCTGCGCATCGAGCCCGCCGACCAGGGGCAGCTCCCGCCGACCGTTCGCTGGCACGGCGCCGCACTGGCGTTCTATGTGGTCGATACCGGCATCGGAATCGCCGAGCAGCAGCTGGAGACCATCTTCGGCGCCTTCCAGCAGGCCGACGGCACCACCAGTCGCAAGTACGGCGGAACCGGCCTGGGACTGTCGATCAGCCGGGAGATCGCCCAGCTGCTGGGCGGCGCGATCACCGCGTACAGCACGCTGGGCAAGGGCAGCACCTTCACTCTCTATCTGCCGGTCGCGCGGCCCGATTTCCAGACCGCGCCGGCCGAACCCGCCGCCCGGCCGGAACTGGACCGTGCCGTGGCCGTGGCGGAACTCGTGGCATCGACCTCGACGAACTCCGCCCGGCCGACGAAGCGGCTGCTCGTGATCGAGGAGCGCCCGCAGGGCCTGCTGTCGCTGGTGGCGCAGAGCGCGCTGGCCGACCTCGGACAGGGCCAGATCTTGACTCAGGACGCCCCGGTCGAGGTCACCACAGCCATTGGCCCGGAGGAGGCTGCGGCGCAGCTGGCCGCGCAGCCCTACCACTGCGTCGTGCTGCAGCTGGACATGCCCGACAACGGCGGCATCCGCTTTTTGCAAGCCCTCGGCGGAGACCCCGGACTGCGCGCCGTGCCGGTGCTGGCGCACAGCACCCGGCTGGTGTCCCCGGAGCAGGAGCACACAGTCGCCGCGCAGGCCGACGCGCAGCCACTGGAGCTGATCGCGAGCCTGGACGAGCTGCGTGAGCGGATCGCGCTGCATTTGAGCGCCGAGCAACCCGGCGACGTGCTGCCGCTCGTCCGGGCCGACGAGCCTGTGCCGGTCGCGGTGCTGGACGAGGGCGTCGACGAGGGGCTGGCCGGACGGACGGTCTTGGTGGTCGACGACGACGCTCGCAACGTGTTCGCGTTGACCAGCATTCTGGAGCTGCACGGCCTTCGTGTGCTGCACGCCGACAACGGCCGGTCGGGCATCGAGATGCTCGCCGCCCACCCCGAGGTGGAGTTGGTGCTGATGGACGTGATGATGCCGGAGATGGACGGTTACACCGCCACAACCGCGATCCGAGCCATGCCCGAGCACGCCGACCTGCCCATCATCACGGTCACCGCCAAGGCGATGCCCGGCGACGGGGAGAAGAGCCTCGCCTCCGGCGCCAACGACTACGTCACCAAGCCGGTGGACACCAGCGACGTGATCGCGCGCATTCACCGCTGGCTGCAGGACTGACCCGGGTGGACAACAAGACAGGGGGCGGCGCCGGCCGGCTCGCCCACACCGTGGACCGGCTGCGCCAAGAGATCCAGCGGGCCGAGGCGGCCGCGGACGGACGCGCGCTGATCGAGCTGGCCAAAGGCATCCTGGTGGAGCGGCTGCGGTGCGGGCCCCAGCAGGCGGCCGAGCAGCTGGCCGCGCTGGCCGAGGAGTCCGGCCAGTCCCTACTCGAACTGGCCGTGCAGGTGATCAACAAGGCGGCCGACGACCGGTTCAGCGCGACCGTCGTGCAGCTCGTGCAGCCCGAGGACGCCGACGGTCAGGCAGCGGTGCGTCTACGTACGGCCGAAAGCGGCGCCGCGGCGGCGGCCGACGCGCAACGCGTGGCCGAGTCGCTGCTGGTCCATGCCCTGCGGCCGTTGGGCGCCAACACCGTGGCGATCTGGGCCGCGGCGGCGGACGGTTCGTTGACCCTGGCCGGTTACGCCGGTATCGCGGCGGCGGAAGCGCACCGATGGCGTCACGTGCCGCCCGGCATCGCGACGCCGGCCCGGCGGGCCTTGCTGGTCCGGGACATCGTGTGGTTCGGCAACCTCGGCGAGGCGGCGCTGCCCTCGGTGGCCGCGGTGGACAGCCCCGACGGCGGCCGGGTGGTGTGCCCGGTCGGCAACGGCGGGCGCATCATCGGCGTGCTCGAAGTCGGCTGGCCCCGACCGGTTGCGCCCCAGCCGCCGCGCATCGAGCGACAGATCGAGGCGCTGGCCCAGCTGTGCGCGTCCATAGTGGACGTCGAAACGGGCGCGGGGGCGATGGTCGTGGGCCGGCGCGACGCCACCGAACTGATCGACCTCGCCGACGGCATCATGGATCCCGCGCTGGTGCTCGGCGCCCACGTGGACAGCACCGGCGCGCTCGTCGACTTCCGCATCCAGCATGCCAACGGCTCGTTCCTGGATCCGGCCGGCCGGCCCCGCGGGGCCGTGGTCGGCGCGCTGCTGCTGGAGGCATACCCGGTGGCGGCCGGGGAGGAGGGGCTGTTCGACAAAGTCGAGCACGTCTATGCCACAGGCGAGCCGTTCCGGGCCGACACAATGGTCCTGACGACATTGGTGGATCAGGTCAGGCTGACCTCGACGGTCGCCGTCAGCATCACCCGGCAGGGCCATCACGTGCTGCTGATCTGGCGGATCCGGGACGAGACCGCCCGGCTGGCGAGCCTGCTGCACCACGCCCAGCGCCTCGGTCGCGTCGGCGGCTTCGAGGAGAACCTTCTCACCGGAGAAGTCACTTGGCACAGCGAGGTTTTCGTGCTGCACGGCCAGTCGCCGACCGCGCGGCCCGTGCCGTTGAGCGAGCTCGCCCACCACGTGCACCCGGACGACACCGACGATGTCGGCCGCCTGCTGCGCACCGTGCTCCACCACCGCCGGCCCGCCGCGGCCGCGTTCCGACTCCAGCGTCCCGACGGTGTGGCCCGACACATCCGAGTCATCGTGGAGCCAGTACTCGACCAAGACGACCGTCCGGTCGCCGTCCGCGGCGCGTACCAGGATATCTCCGCCCAGCACTGGACGGAGGTGGCTTTGGCGGCGACTCAGGACCAGCTCGCCCACACCGAACAGCAATCGGCGGCGCGCAACCGGCTCGCGTTGCAACTTCAGCGCGCGATCATGCCTGCCGCACAAGGCCCGATCGACGCGTTCGGACTGCGCATCGCGGTGCGGTACCGGCCGGCCGAATCCGAGAACCTCGTCGGCGGCGACTGGTACGACGCCGTCGTGCTGCCGAGCAAGCAGGTGCTGCTGTCCGTCGGTGACATCGCCGGGCACGGGATCACCGCGGCAACCGGAATGGTGATGCTACGCAACGCTTTGCGCGGTCTTGCCGCCACCGGCGCCGGCCCGGCCCAGCTGCTGTCCTGGTTGAATCAGGTCGCGCACCATCTGACCGACCACGTCCTGGCCACTGCCATCTGTGCGCTGTACGACCCGCGTACCCGGGTATTGCGCTGGGCACGGGCCGGTCATCTGCCACCTCTGCTGGTCCGCAGCCAGCAGGCGACCACCCTGCCCACGATCCGGGGCCTGATGCTGGGTGCCCGCGCCGAAGCCGACTATGAAGAGGCGGAGATCCAACTCGAGCTCGATGACGTCCTCGTGCTTTACACCGACGGTCTCATCGAACGGAAGGACCACGTCCTCGACGAGTCGCTCCAACAGCTGCTCGAGATCGCGCGGCGACCGCATGATGCTCTCGAGCAACGTCTCGACCACATGCTCACCCACAGCAACGCCGACACCGACGACGACACCTGCATCGTCGGTGTGCAAGTGCGCTGATCGCTTCCGAGGTTCACCCCTCGACCTCGGAACGCATCGTACCGGCGTGCCGGAGCTCACCGGGTTGGCGACCGTTTCCGAGGCGTACCCCTCGCGGATTTCGGCGATCAGCCGGGTGATGTTGGTGCGGCCATCGGTCCAGCGCTGGTTGACGGTGTCGTCCTCTTCAGCCTCATGACAGCGCAACTGTCGTTCGGGCAGCGACTGGCCCGTGCTCGGCGCTGCGGTCGCGTCGATCCCCGGCAACCTGATCCAGTTGCCGGCGCAGGCGATCATCCCGATCCTGCTGACCTACGTTCTTGTGCTGGCCAACAGCCGCACGCCGCTGGAAACCACGCCGTGGTGCGGGGAAGCCGGCACCGCCTTCCCCGCACCACACGCCATCGATGGCCTACTCTGTGGGGTTCTCGGTCGTGGGAGCGGCAGAACGCCTGCCCTGCATCGCGATGACGATCCCCAGGCCGAGCCCGAGGACGCCGATCACTATGCCGATGCCGCCGAGCCACCGAGCGGTGCCGTCCGAATCGGTCGCCGCAGCGGCCGCGGGGGCGGCCGGCTTGGCCGCGTTGTCACCGGTGTCGGCCGACACCAGGGTGAGCGTGGGCGCGGGGTGCTCGGGCTCAGCCGCGCCATCGGCCGCCGGCGGGTCGATCCACCGCACCACGTCGCCGTTGCTGTAGGTCTGCAACGCCTTGAAGGTCAGCTTGTCGGCGTTGTCGGGCAGCGCCTCGGCCAGCACCGGGAACCTCAGGAACTCGCCGGGCTTGATCTGGTTGCCGGGATCGGCGGTCCAGGTGACGGTCTGCACCGCGGTCTTGACGTCGGAGTTGTTCTGGTGCACCGGCTTGGGCAGCGTGGTCATGGTGACGTTCGCCGTCCAGCCCGGGATCGACGTCGTGCTGGCGTTCGGCACGGGGTGGTCGAGCGGGAAGGTGACCTCCAGCTTGACCGTGCCGGCGTTGTCCTCCTCGTTGGGCACGCGGAAGGTGACGACCGCGTCGTCGCCCTTGTTGGCCTGGCCGGGATCGGTTTCCACGTGTGCGGCGGCGAAGCCGGCACCCAGCATGGTGATAGCGAGCGGGACGGTGGCGACGGCGCCGATGCGGGTCAGCGCGCGCGAGGGTGAACGAAGTGACATTGGGTCCTGACTCCTGTCAGTACGGTGGGGTGTAAGGGATTCAGGAGCCGCTCGGAGGACCACGGCGGGGTCGGGCCCGCCGCCACAGCAGCATCTCGCCGTTCACGTGCCCGACGGCGATGCACGCGCCGACTGGCGCCCACGCCGGGGAGCACGAACGGTCGGGCCGGCAGTGCGGTGGACACCGCGGCGACGATGGCCATCAGCACGGTGTCGAGGCGGCTGAGCATCACCCCGAGCAGCAGCGTCGCCAGGGCATGCCCCAACACCATGGGCAGTGGTCCCGCCACGGCGTGGCCGGCAAAGAGCAACTCGTGGCTGGCCGCGTTCATCGACAGCAGCAGGTGCACATCGAGTTGCATGCCGCCGAGCACCATGATCATCACGCCGCGAAGGCGTATCCGCTCAGCGACCGCGGTGCCCGCTCCGGCGAGCAGCACGGTCGGCACCAGGAACAGCCCCAGGTCGGGCACACCACCGCCGGCGGCGCTGTGCACCGTGACGGTCAAGGCAGCCGACGTGCCGGTCAGCAGGCAGCCCCGGAGCACGCGCAGTGCTCGATCGGCAGCGTGCGGGGCTGCGGGCACCGGCGCAGCCTAGCCGTCCCTGCTCAGCTGCCCGACTCGATCCGGCGATGGACCCGACATGCTATAGCCAGTAGGTTGCAACTAGGATCAATGTGCAACAAGATCCGAGGGAGCTTGGGAGGCCACGATGGGCCAGTACGCACTGCCGGACCTGCCGTACGACTACGGCGCGCTGGCACCGGCGATCACCGGCGAGATCCTGGAGCTGCACCACAGCAAGCACCACGCCGCCTACGTCAAGGGCGCCAACGACACCCTGGAGCGCATCGCCGAGGCCCGCGACAAGCGCGAGTTCGGCGGCCTGGTCGGCCTGGAGAAGACCTACGCGTTCAACCTGTCCGGCCACGTGCTGCACACCGTGTTCTGGGAGAACCTCTCCCCCGACGGCGGCGACAAGCCCGACGGCGAGCTGGCCGCGGCGATCGACGAGCACTTCGGCTCGTTCGACGCCTTCGCCGCCCAGCTGTCCTCGGCCACGACCCTCGTGCAGGGCTCCGGCTGGGGCGTGCTGGCCTGGGAGCCGCTGGGTGAGCGTCTGGTCGTCGAGCAGGTCTACGACCACCACGGCAACGTCGGCATGAACACCCGCCCGCTGCTGGTGTTCGACGCCTGGGAACACGCCTACTACCTGCAGTACCGCAACGTGCGCCCGGACTACGTGCAGAAGCTGTGGTCGCTGGTCAACTGGTCGGACGTGACGCGGCGGTTCGACATCGCCCGCGCCGGCGGCAGCACGCTGCCGACGACCTGAACCGACAGCCCCACCACGGCACACAGACTCGGCAGTGGATGCTCCGACAAAGCCCCTCTGCCGTGAGAGCGGCCCCGGCCAAGCCGGGGCCGCTCGCCCTTGGGGGCTGGCAGCCGTCCCTCTGACGGTCAGTCCCGCACCCGCCAGCGCCGTTCCACGCCGGCCAGACGCCAGTAGGCGATCGCCACCGCCCAGACCACCACGAACAGCCCGACGATGAGGAAGCCGACGTTGTTCAGGTCGAGATCGGCGATCCAGCCGCTGAACGGGTCGGTCAGGCCCAGCTTGTCCTGCAGCAGGCCGACCAGTTCGATGCTGCCGATCAGCAGAGCCACGGCCACGGACAGGCCGGTGATCACGATGTTGTAGTAGACCTTCCGAACCGGGTTGGCGAACGCCCACTGGTAGGCGAAGTTCATGAACGTGCCGTCCACCGTGTCCAAAAGGGACATGCCCGCCGCGAACAGCAGCGGCAGCACCACGATCGCGTACCACGGCAGACCGCTGGCCGCGCCGGTGCCGGCCAGCACCAGCAGCGTCACCTCGGTCGCGGTGTCGAACCCGATGCCGAACAGCAGGCCCACCGGGTACATCTGGCCGGGACGGCTGATCGACCGGGTCATGCCGCCCAGGAAGCGGTTGAAGAAGCCGCGCTCGTTCAGCCTGGCCTCCAACTCGTCCTCGTCGAACGCACCGGCACGCATCGACCGCCACACCCGGACGATGCCGACCAGCGCGAGCAGGTTGAGGATGCCGATCAGGTAGAGGAACAGCCCCGACACGCTGGTGCCGATCAGGCCCAGGGTCTGGTGGGCGCCGGAGTCCTCAGTGGTCAGCGCTCCCACCACCTGTGCGCCGGCGGCGATCAGCACCGCCAACACCAGCACCACCGTCGAGTGGCCCAGCGCGAACCAGAACCCGACCGACACCGGACGTTTGCCGTCGGACATCAGCTTCCGGGTGGTGTTGTCGATGGCGGCGATGTGGTCGCCGTCGAACGCGTGCCGCAGGCCCAGGGTGTACGCGGTGACGCCGAGGCCGACACCGAAAACCTGGGTCCCCATCGAGTAGTGGCCGGGAACCACGGCCAGCAACAGCATTCCCCAGGCGACCAGATGGAGCACCGCGATCACGCCGAGCACGCCGGCGATGCGCAGCCAGTCGTGTCTGTGCCCCAGCACAGCGTTGCGGAACGGGACAGGTGACGCCGGTTCGGTCACGCCAGACTCCTCGCGAGCGTGCGGAAGGGTCCCCACACCACCAGGCAGACCACGGCCGTGACCGTCCGTGGCCCGCCCGAGAGGCCCAGGAACCCGCGCGTGCCGGGTGGCACGCGCGCCGGCGGCAGGTCTTCGGACTCGTGGGCACCCGATCGCTCGGTCCTACTGGCCGTCGCTTCCCAGGCGCCGTGCGCGCCCAGTGCTCGATGACGGCGGTCGTTCCCACTCACCGCTGCGGGGCAGTCCCGGATTCACACCGGGTTCCCTCTTGCCTCGACCGTCCCACATCGGGGCGGCCGAACCGTCGACGGACACACCGTAGTTCACGACGGCAGTCGCGCGGCGGAAAAGGATTCAGCGGCTGACGTTGAACCATTCACACCGCCGGCGCGAATTCCCGTACGGGACGTTCGCCGCCCCTGTCGACGTACGCCTACCCCCTACGGGTATAAAGGGCTTGGCCCGCGGTTCCCTCGGCCACCAGCAGCCGGCCGCGCCGCGGGGCGCCGATCCCCAGGAGGACGACGATGCACGGCTACGCCCACAGCAAAGAGGCGCACCTGCGTCGCCTGCGCCGGATCGAGGGACAGGTCCGCGGGCTTCAGCGCATGATCGACGAGGACAAGTACTGCATCGACATCCTGACGCAGATCTCCGCCGCGACCAGGGCGTTGCAGGCGGTGTCCCTGTCGCTGCTCGACGAGCACCTCCGACACTGCGTCACCGACGCCATCGCCGAAGGCGGTACGAGCGCCGACGAGAAGATCAAGGAGGCGGGCGACGCGATCGCCCGCCTGGTCCGGTCCTGACAACACTTTTCGAGGAGAGAACGACTGATCGCCGAGAACACCTACACCGTCCAGGGCATGACCTGCGGGCACTGCGTCAGCTCGGTGACCGAGGAGGTCAGCGAGGTGACGGGCGTGCAGCAGGTGGACGTCGACCTGGCCACCGGCCGGCTCACCGTGACCAGCGACGGCGACGTGCCGGCGGCCGACATCCGCGCCGCCGTCGAAGAGGCCGGCTACCAGCTGGTCGGCTGACGCACTTCTCGAAGGAGTTGCGATGACCTCCGCGACGCGCCCGGCCACCATCGCGCCCGAGTACCTGGTGGCGGTCGTCGAGTCCGCCGGCTACACCGCCGCGCTGCCCGCGCCCGTGGACACCGCGCCCGAGCCGACCGATCCGACGCGTGCGCTCAGGTAGCGGCTGATCGTGCCGGCCGCGCTGACCGCGCCGGTGATCCTGCTGGCACGCTGATCTCGGTCGGCGTGAGCGCGGCGTACTGGCGGCGGGCGGGCGTGAATCAGCGGTGGGCGGAGCCACGGTGACCACGGCGCGCGCGAACCGCCACCAACTCGCCGACCCGACCGAAAACGGCTCCCACGCGCCATGGTCCACACCGGTGAGCCAGACCACTGCTGATCATGGTCTCTGAAACTTACACCGACGGGGCCGGCCGGGCGAACTGCGAGGTCCAAGCGTCCGACCAGCGCAGACACGGGGACGACCCTCGACGCTGCGGTCGCACGAAGGTGCACGCCCGCGTCCGGCGTCCCTACGATCGCGCCCACCGATCGTCCAGCCGACCCGAGGAGGGCCGTCAAGGGTGACGAGACGACATGGAACCCGAGCAATCCTCGCAGTCCTGGCGACACTGGGCGCGATGCTGCTGACGGTAGCACCCGCGCAGGCGCACGGCGCGCTGCTGGTCGCCGGCAGCCGAACCTTCCTCTGCTACCGGGACGGAATCACCTCGACCGGCCAAGTCATCCCGCAGAACTCCGCATGCCAGGCGGCGGTCGCGCAGAGCGGCACCACCCCGCTGTACAACTGGTTCGCGGTGGGCAACCGCAGCGGCGCCACCAGCGGAGGCACGGTCGGCTTCATCCCGGACGGAAAGCTGTGCAGCGGCAACAGCAACTACTACGACTTCTCCGGGTTCGACCTGGTCAGCGACAACTGGCCCAAGACGCACCTGACCTCGGGGGCCACCATCCAGTTCCGGTACAACAAGTGGGCGGCCCACCCGGGCACCTTCCGGCTGTACACCACCAAGGACGGCTGGGATCCGAGCAAGCCGTTGACCTGGGCCGACATGAACACCACGCCGTTCTTCTCGGCCACCGACCCGCCTTCGGTCGGCAACCCGGGCAGCGTCGACAGCTACTACTACTGGAACGCCCCGTTGCCGGCCAACAAGTCCGGCTATCACGTCATCTACTCCGTGTGGGCGCGGTCGGACAGCCCGGAGACCTTCTACGGCTGCTCCGATGTCGTGTTCGACGGCGGCAACGGTGAGGTGACCGGCATCGGCGCGAGCGGGCCGCCGCCGACCAGCACGCCGTGCACCGCGACCTACGCGATCACCAGCACCTGGCCGGGCGGCGGCCAGGCCCAGGTCACCGTGACCAACCCGACCGCGTCCACCCAGCACGGCTGGACGGTCAGCTGGGTGCTGGCCAACGGCGACACCATCAACAGCGCCTGGAACGGAACGCTGACCCAGGCCGGATCGCTCGCAACGGTCAGATCCGCGGACTGGAACCGGGTCCTGCCCGCCGGCGGCAGCACCACGTTCGGCCTCACCACGAGTTCCTCGGCCGGCGCCACGGTACCCACCAGCATCTCGTGCCAGAGCCCATGACCGCGAGCGAACCCATCGGCGGCGCGGTCCACCGGCCGCGCCGCCGCCGCGCCGCCGCCCTGGCACTGGCCGCCGCGGTCGCGTCGCTGGCCGCCTGCACCACCTCACCGGGCACCGACGCCGGCCGCGGGGCGTCGGACATGGCGGACATGCCCGGGATGACGGGAATGGCCAGTGCCCCGACCGCGCCCGCGATCGCCGACGCCGCACCGGCCGGCACCGGCCTGTCCGACAGCCAGGGCGGGTACTCGTTCGTGCCGGCCGACGTGACCGCTGACACCTTCACGTTCCGTGTCAACGGGCCCGATCGCCGGGCGGTCACCCGCTACCAGCCGTACGAGAGCAGGCTCGTCGTCGGCTACCTGATCCGCTCGGACCTTTCCGGCTACCAACTGCTTGATCCGGCCATGCAGCAGGACGGAACCTGGCAGGCGCGCCTGCCGGCCCTACACCCCGGCTCCTACCGGGCATTCGTGACGTTCGCCGCACCCGACTCCGGGCATGGCACGCCGTTGCGCTACACGCTCTCGAAGACGTTCGCGATCCCGGGCAACGAACCGGAGATCCCGCTGCCACCCACGACAACCAGCACCACCACGGACGGATTCACGGTGTCCTTGGCCGGAAAGCCGACGACCGGCGTGCCCTCGCCCCTGCGAATCAGCATCGCCAGCGGCGGCAAACCGGTCCAGCACGTCGATCGTTTCCTCGACGGCTACGTGCATCTGACCGCCTTCCGTGCCGGCGACCTCGCCTCCGCGCACCTCTTCTCGACCGGCAGAGACGACACGGGGACGCTGACGGCGAACGCACTGTTTCCCGAGAGCGGCACCTGGAGACTGTTCGCGCAGTTCCAACTGAATAGTCAACTCCACACCGCCGCGTTCACCGTCGTCGTCTCCGGGCCGTCATGAACCGACGGCCGCGAAGCGAAGCCTGACGCGTTCCTCGCGGTCGGTCTCGGCGTCGCCTTGGGGCCCGATCACCGAGTACGAGCGTGTGGGTTCCAGAAGTTGGTCCACGCATCCGACCTGCGGCGACGGGCCCGTTCGACGGGCGCGGCATGATCGGCAGCCATGTCGCTGCGTCTGCTCTACCTGATCTTCCTCCGGTTGGCGGGCCTGCTGGTGCTGCTCGGCCGCTCGTCGGCGTCCAAGGACGCCGAGGTGCTCGTGCTACGCCACGAGGTCGCCGTGCTGCGCGGAAACAATCCGAAACCGCACCTGGACCGAGCCGACCGGGCTGTGATCGCCGCGTTGGTCCGCCTGCTGCCCACGGGGCTCCGGCTACACCGATCGGTCACCCCGAGCACCCGGCACCGCAGAACCAGCGTTCGCCGGAACGGCGGTGGCCACCACGAGCAGCGCGCAAGCCAGCGCGAGAACAACGGAACGCCTTCGCTTTCCGGTCATTCGTCGACTCCTTGCCCGACCTTGGTCAGGTCGAAAGCCCGCTCATGACCGGCACCACTCGGGTCGGTCCCGGCCACGACGAATTTCAGCGTGTGCTCGCCCGCCGACAACGCCAGCGTGCCGTAGTCGGCCGGATCACCATCCCCGCCTTGCGGTGCCCCGACCATGACGACGTCGACATAGAGGACGTCGAGCGCGCCGACCGCAGCCGCGCGCACGTCGAAGACGCCGGACTTGTTCACCGCAAACGAGTATTCGGTGGACCGGCCAGGCGTGCTCCGCAGCGACTCGGAGGTGTAGTGAGTGACTGGCGCACCGGCCGTGGCCGGTGTGACGAGAACCTTGTACGCCGCATTGCCCGGCAACGCACTGAGCGACACCGTCGCACTGCCCGACGACAGCCGAACGTCCGAGTCGAGCACCACCTTGGTCGCGGTGACCGTCGCCGCGTTGTCGATCCGTTCCGCCCGCACATGGACCGCGCCGGACGACGACAGGCCGGGCACATCCCCGATCGACTTCAGGGTGAGCGCCACCGGCTGGCCGGTGGCCGTCTGATTCCCGATGAGCAGCACGCTGCGATGCGCGCCGGTGTCGGCCGAGCCGAGCGCGTCGACGATCGTCGGGGACGGCGAGGCGACCTTCACCATCCGGCCGGTCATCGACTTGTAGGCGTTGTAGTTCCACCACACGCCCTTCGGCTGGGTGCCGCTGTGGTCGACGGCATTGCCGAGCGTCCCCTTGAAGGAGGTGTTGCTGCCGTTGTACTCCCAGTCCGAGTACAACGCGTCCTGTAGGCCGTTGGGCACGCTGCGCTCGAACTGCGCCAGCCACCGGACGTTCGCGCCGACCGTCCACGCGTTGGCGTTGCCGTAGCCGGTGCCCTGGTATTCCGTGATCGCGATCGGCATCGGGGTGATGCCGTTGGCGCGCATCCAGTTCGTGATCTGCGCCGTGTGGCCGGGCACGTCCGACGGCGTGGCGGTGAGTTCGTGCCAGGAAAGGACGTCGGGCAGGCAGTGGTTGTCGCGGCAGTATGTAAGGAACTGCTGTAGCTTGGTGAAGTTGTAGATCCCCAACTCGGGCGCTTCGACCTGGTAGGACGGGTTGCGTGCCTTGACCGTGTCGTACGCCTTCTTGTGGGCCTGTATGTAGGTGGTCGTGTAGCGGCTGCCCCACTGGATGTCCGGCTCGTTCCAGGTGATCCAGGCGCCGACGTTGTACTTCTTCTGCGCCGCTTCGGTCAGCACGCCGTTGACGATGCTGGTCCAGGTGGTGAAGTCGCCGTTGTCCCCCGGACGGTAGTTGTGATGTGGGTTGGCGGGATCCGCGCTGTAGTAGTACAGGCCGACCCGCAGGCGCGCGCCCGTGGCCGACACGCGCGCATAGGTCGCCGGGTCGAACAGACTCGGCAGGTTCGGGCTGTGGTCGGCGCCGCGCTGAGACTTCACCTTCACACCGTCCACGAGGTACTGCGCGGGCGAGTCCACCGAAACGCCATGCAGGAACCCGCTGGCGACCTGGGTGGCCGCGCCGGCGTCGGAGCCGTAGTCGGCGGTGATCGTGGTCGTCTGAGCCACCACCGGCGCTGCGCCGCCGACTACCACCACGGCCGCGAGCACGGCGACGACGAGTTTGCGAAGTGTCATGTCGTCACGACCAGGACGGCGCTGCCGGCCGGCACCGCGACCGTCACGGCGCCGCCGGACACGGTCAGCTGCTGCGGCATCGGGTGGAACGCCGCACTCGCGGTCACCCCGGAACCGGCGATGGTGATGGCCTTGGACGTGAGTGACGGCGCGGTCAGCGGATACGCGCTCACCTTCGATGCCGGTGTCGCGAGTCGGACGGTCGCGGTCAGCGGCGACGAACCCTTGTTGTTCACGATGACGTTGCCCCCGATCCCCCACGAAGAGACGCTCGACGCGCCGGACACCGTCGCGGCACGGACCGGGCCGGCGCCGGCGAGGCTCCACAGGAGCTCGGCGTAGTACACCGCCTGCACACCGGTCGGATTCAGGCCGGCGAACACGATCGGCGAGTAGTGCAGCGGAAACTGGGTCGACGTGCCGCCGTGGAAGTTCACCCCGGCCCCGTCGTGGGAGGCGATCCCGTACATGAAGTCCAGTGCCCACAGCGCCGCGGCCTGGACGTCGCTCACCCCCGCCGCGCCGCCGTGGAAGTAGGAGTTCGCCTCAGTCATCCGCCATTGCCCGATGCCACCCGCCGCCTTGGCGGCGGCCAATGCGCTCCACTGGCGCGACAAGGTGCCGCCGGGGGCGGTCGAGGCCAGCATCCCGGAGATCGACGCGCCGGTGTCGGGACCGATGTAGGTGTGCATCGACAGCACGGCGAGGCTGTTGGCGCGCTCGTGGGTGGCGAACGGGGTCAGCCACGAGGTGTCGCTGGCCGAGCCGGGGCCGTCGAACAGGGCGGTGGGCACCTTCGCGTGGATCGCCTTGACGTAGCTGCCGTACGACGTCTCGTACGCGGGTTCGCTGCGGTAGTAGTTCGGCTCGTTGCCGATCTCGAAGGCGGCAAGGCCGGACCCCAGCGCCTTGGCCGCATACGCTGCCTCGTCCGCCGCGCCGGACGGGGTGTTCGTCTTGAGGTTGATGCCGTAGAGGACCTTCCACCCCGTCGCCTTCACGAACCCGGCCAGCTTGTCCACATCGGACGGTGCGATCTCCTTGGCCGAACCGCCCGTCCCGTTGGAATTCCAGGCCACCATGTCGACGAGGTTGCCGCCCAGTCGCAGGGTGCTCGGGCCGAGCAACCGGAACAGGTTGACCAGGTTGGTGTCCCGCGCGTCGAACATGCCGGCGCCGATGCGGTCCTTCTCGTAGCTGAAACCGGCGAATCCCGGGCCTGACTGCCCGGTGACGGCCTGACCGACGGTGATCGTGACCGGCGTCGTCGCCTGGGCGGCCGGGCCGAACCCGACCGCCGCGACGACGACCACCGCGGACAGCACGGACCAGCGAAGTCGGATCATCACACTTCCTCCCGTACCTTGTGTCTGGCGTCGCGTCCGCGGGCCCACGCGTCAATGGCCGCCGGAAACCCGATACATCACGACGCCATGGCCGGGCACGCTCGCGCTGATCGCGCCGGTCGTGGAACGCACGGTGCCGGTCCACAGGTCGGTCAGCGTGTAGGCGGCCGCCGCGGACTTGCCGATCGCGGACGCTGTCGTGCTGATCGTGGCCGCCGCACTGTTCTCGTTGAACAGAACCACGGACACGTCGCCGTCGGCGAGTGGTTTGGCCAGCACGTCGAGGCCGCCTGTGGAGCTCACCATCCGGCCCTGCTTGCCGAGCGAATCCTGGTCGACCGCGACGACTGCCTTGTTGCCCAAAGTGGACAGTGTGGCGGCGCTCGCGCCCACCAGGTTGTTCCCGGCCAGCAGCGGGGCGGCCATCTCGGCCCACAGGCTGAACTCCGCACGGTCCTCGGTGGCCGTCATACCGTTGCCGACCTGGAGCATGTCCGGGTCGTTCCACTGCCCCGGCCCCGCGGTCGCGTACAGTCCCACGTTCTTGTGGAAGATCGACAGCATGCTCGTGAAGCTCGGCTGGATGTCGGGCGTCGTGCGCCAGAGGTTGCCGAGGGCGGGCGCCCAGGTCCACGGGTCGTGCACGCCCCACTCACAGATGCTGTAGACGATCTTCCGTCCGCTCGCCGCCAGCGCGTCGCGCATCGCGGTGTAGCGGGTTATGTACTGCTGGACGGTGCCGCCTGCGTAGCAGTTGTCGTACTTCAGGTAGTCCACACCCCAGGACGCGAAGAGCTTGGCGTCCTGCTTCTCGTGTCCCAGACTGCCCGGCCGCCCCTTGCACGTCTTCGTGCCGGCGTCCTCGTAGATGCCGAACTTCAGGCCTTTCGAGTGCACGTACTGCGCCGTGCCCGAGATCCCGTCCGGGAACTTGCCGTAGTCGGGCTGCAGGTTGCCCGACGCGTCGCGGCTGTTCGCCATCCAGCAGTCGTCGACGTTCACGTACTGATACCCGGCCGCGGCCAGGCCCGAGGAGACGATCTTGTCGGTGGTCTGCTTGACGAGCGCCTCGGAGACGGTGCACTTGTAGGCGTTCCAGTCGTTCCATCCCATCGGCGGGGTCAGGGCGAGCCCGTTGCCGAGCGCCAGGGCCCGCGTGGGAACGGCCAGGAGGCCGGCGAAGATCATGACTGCGAACAGCACGGCTCTCAACCGCATCAGGTAGTCCTCTCAGCACGGGATCAGAACTGTCGTCGGCAATCTTTCGGTAGGCGCCGGGCTTGATCTCCTCGTCGCGTTCGCACCGCTCCCCCTTCGCCGGACCGGCGTGGAGACCGGTTCCGCTTCAGCGTCGACGTCGTTCGACGAGCCTTGGACGGACAGGATCCGTTGGCCTGCTGGTCAACGGATCCTGTCCGCCAGGCTCGATCAGAACTGCGTGAAGAACTTCCAGGTCTCCTTGGGAAGCCAGGTGGTGCGGCCCTTCACCGGCGCCGGCGCGGTGGCGTTGGCGCCGTCGGCCGGGCTGGCGTCATGCCCGCCGTCGAAGGCGACCCACTCCACCGGGTGCCCGGCCGAGCAGCCCGAGTAGGTGGTGGCGATGTGCGTGCGGCTGCCCTTGGCCGGCTCCGGCGGATTCTGGGGTGTGCACTGGTTGTTCTTGACGAAGCGGTCCCGCAGCGACCGCCCGCCGGAGATGCTGAGCACGGGGTCGCTCACGCCGTGCGAAGCCAGATAGGCGACCGGCTGCGTGCCGCCGCTGCACCCGCTGAGCAGGCCGCCGGAGTAGAGCGCGACCGCCCGGAACACCGTCGGGCGGGCGCAGGCCAGCGCGTAGGTCATGGCCGCCCCGTAGCTGAAGCCGACCGAGAAGACCCGTGTGGTGTCGACGCACAGGCCGCCCTCGATCTGCTTGAGCACGTCATCGATGAGCGTGACGTCCTGTCCGCCGGAGTTGGCCCAGCCGTTGTTCAGGCCCTGCGGTGCGACGAAGATGGTGCTGTTGTCGGAAAGTTGCTGGAGGCCGTAGTAGGCCCACACGCCGGCCAGCACTGTGCGCCCGGTCGCGACGTCCTCGGCGTTGCCGCCGAGCCAGTGCAGCCCGAAGATCAGCCGGTACGGGTGGTTGCGGTCGTAGTTGGCGGGCAGGGTCAGGATGTAGCTGCGGGCCTTGCCGCTGCTGGTGATCGTGTGGGTGCCGCTGCTCAGGGTGGGGGCCTTGGCGCAGCCGGCGGTCGACGCCGCCGGTGTGGCAGCTGACGGAGTCGGGGCGGCGGTGGCCTGCGTGGCCGCCGTGGCGAGCATGGCGACGGCGGCCGCGATCACGGCCGACACCCGCCACAACCGCCCGGATGGACTGAGTTTCACGTGCTCTCCTTGCTATCGGGGAGGTTCACCGGACGCTGGAGATCCGGTACACGACAACACCGTGTCCGGGCGTGCCGGCACTGATCACGCCGGTGGTGATGCGCGTGCCGCCGGCCCACAGGTCGGTCAGTGTGTGACTGGCCGCGTCGGTTGGTCTCACCGACGACCGAGGTCGTCGTGCTGATCGTCGCAATGGCCGCGTTCTCGTTGGACAGCACCACTGAGACGTCCCCATTGGACAGTGGCTTGGCCAGCACGCCGCTTCGCGGAGTCCGTTGCCTCAGGGCAAAATCGTGATGGTGTAGCCGTCGTGGGCGTTGGTCCACGGCACTGACACCGTCGTGGAGTTCCCGCTGACCGCCACGGTGTGGTCGACGATCGTGACCGGGCCGGAGCTCGCGGCCGCGCCGCTGTCCGGCACCCGTTGCACGATCACCCGCACCTGCCCGCCGGTGACCAGTCCCGGCACCGCGTCCAGCCGACCTACGTTCACCGTCATCGTTCCGGTCGTGCCGCGGTTGCCCAGCAGAACCTTGGCGCTGCCGGTGGCCTTGGTGGCGACCGCCTCGATGTCGCTGCTCGGTGTGGTGGCGGTCAAGCTCCCGGTCATGCCGCCGTAGAACTGGTACATCCACCACTCGCCGCGCGGCTGGTACTGTCCGGCGGCGTTCTTGACGAGGAGGTTGGCCTCCAGGTTGTGGAGGTTCGACCCACTGCCCCAGTTTCCGCGCAGCCCGTCCGCGCCGGCGCGTTCCAGCCGGCCGATGAACCATCCGCCGTAGCCGGAGTTCTGCTGGCCCAACGTGCCGTACTCGTTGATCTGGTACGGCTGGCTGTTCGTGAGGCCGTGCGCCCGCAGCAGCGCGTCGGCGCTGGCCTTCTCCGGCACCGGATCGCCCGGTTCGTCGTGCCAGCTGTAGGTGTTCGGCAGCACGTTGTTCGTCTTGGCGTAGTTGAGGAACGCCGTCCACCAGCCGCTGCCTGTGGACGGTTTGCCGGCCGTGCTCGGTCCGACGATGACGGCGTTCGGGAATGCGGCGCGGATCCGCCGGTAGGCGCGCGACCACATGGCGAGGTACTGGGACTGCGGCCGGCCCCAGAAGATGCTCAGATCCGGCTCGTTCCAGGTGTCCCACTCGACGCTGATCCCGGCCGTCTTCACGTCGGTGATCAGTGTGCCGAGGAAGTCGTCGAAGTCCGACCAGTCGCCGTTGTCGCCGGGGAAGCGCAGGCCGGACGTGCCGTCGGCACCCCACAGGTCGTGCGGCAGGATCACGAACGTGCCGCCGAGCGCGGCGGTGCGGCGGGCCTGGGCCAGGGTCGAGTTCCAGCGCCGGGCGAGCTTGCCGGACACCCAGCCACCGGGTCGGTCGAGCTGCGCGCCGCCGGCCCGTTCGAAGCGCCAGCCGATGTCCCGGTAGAAGTGGTCGGGCGGGTTCTGACCGTTCTCGGTCATTCCGTACAGCGTGCCCGATGCGCGGTGCTGCGGAGCGCCGAGCGTGGTCGACAGATCCACCGTCACCGTCTCGCCGGCGGCGTCCGCCGGCACGCTGTGCTGCATCGCCGCCAGCAGACCACAGGCGCCGGCGATCGCGACGAGCCGACGCGCGCGGAACCCGCTCATCGCTGCCCCGCCGGCGGCGTGTACGGGCACTTGGGCCGGTAGAGCGAGATCCCGCTGGAGTCGGGAAGCTTCGGGCACAGGAACTGGGTGTAGCGGCCGTCGCCGTCCACAAAGGTCTTCAGCCACGGAATGAGGACCTTCGTCTCGACGTTGTTGGGATGCGTGTAGTACACGTGGTCGGCCCCGGCGATCTGGACGAAGTCGCTCGGCGTGGCCGCGGGCGTCGTCGCGTAGAGGGTGTTCAGATAGGATGGCGTGACCACCGGGTCCCGCTGGCCGCCGATGATCATCGTGGGTACGTGGTCGCTTGCCATGGACAGGTTGCCGACGGGCGAGCCCGGCGCCAGGCCCACCGCCGCCCGCAGCGACGGCTGGCGTTCGGCGGCGAGCAATGCGCCGGCGCCGCCGGCCGAGTGCCCGACGACCGCGAGCCTTGCGGGATCCACGCGGGTGTGCACGACGCTGCGTTGGGTAAGATAGTTCAGTGCTGCCAACAGTTCTGTGCCACGTGCGTCGGCGCTGTCGGTCCGGCTGAGTGTCTCGACTCCGATCACCACGAAGCCGAAGGAGGCCAGCCACGGCCCCATCCAGGCTTCCTCGTTGCGGAACAGCGCGGTGTAGCCGGGCACGATCGCGACCGCACCCCACGTGCCGAGGCTCGTGTCGGTCGGATAGTAGATCGTGCCGCCGTTGAAGCCGTTGCCCGGAGTGACACTCACCTGGGCGGTCGCGAAGGGACCGTGGCTGGCCTCGATCATCGCGACGGTCGGGTTCGGGCCGCGGGTGGCGCCCGCCGGCCGCGCGGCGGTCGCCGGCGCGGCGGTGGCCACGGTGAGGACGGCCGCGGCCGCGATCGCGGCAAGCCCGGCAATTCGTCGCCGAAACTCGGATAGCATGCGCGTTCCTCCTTGTCACAGCAGGGAGTGATGGGGAAGCGAGTGCTCATCGCTTTTGCGAGCACACCGTCGCGCTGACGATGAGCAGATGCTGGGACCGACGCCGCCGACATGTCAACAGGCTGAACAAATTCGTTCGAAAAGTTGGGCCACCCCGGTGAACGGCCGCCGTATTTGCCGGCCGCGCCAGCGTGTTCGACGCCGTATCACCGCGCCGAGCTGGCCTTGCTTCGTGACGGCATTTTGTTCATGTGCAGCACGGTGGCGACGGAACCGAGCGCGACCGCTCGCTCCCCGAGCTGTCCACGGCAGACAGTGACATGCGAGCCGGCGAAGGGCAGCGCGTCGCGTTCAAGCGCGGCCCGCAGTGGCGGGAGCAGGATGTCGTACGCGGCCGACAACTCGCCACCGATGATCACGCGGTCCGGATTGAGCAGGTTGCAGATGATGGCGACGGCGGCGCCGACACGCCGGCCGGCGTCGGTGAGGACCCGTAGGCAGGCTCGATTTCCGTCCGTTGCCGACTTGACCACGTCCGCCGCACTGGCGGCGTCGTCGTGCGGGCGCAACTGGTCGAGCAGCGCCGGCACGCTCACATACGTCTCCAGGCAGCCTCGGTTGCCACAGCGGCAGATCGGACCCGAGGGGTCGACGGTCATGTGCCCGAACTCGGCGGCCGTCCCACACGCGCCCCGGAAGAGCCGGCCGCCCAACACGAATCCGGCCCCCACGCCCGCATCCAGCTTGATGTAGACGGCGACCTGCGCGCCCCGGCCCGCGCCCCAGGTGACCTCGGCCAGCGCCCCGAGGTTGCCCACGTTCTCGACGATCACCGGCAGCCCGAGCAGCGCCGCGAGGTCGTCGGCGGGATGCAGGCCCACCCAGCTCGGGCCGATGCTGGACGAGCCGACCGCGCCCGTGAGCGTGTTGACCGGTCCGGGCAGGCCCACGCCGGCGCCGATCACCTTGGCCCGGTCGACCTCGGCCGCGGCCAGCGCTTGCTCGGTGAGGGACACGGCGGTCCGCAGCGCGTGCCGCGCGTCGTGATCCCGTTCCAGCACCTGGATCTGTTCGGTGAGCACCTGGTGCGCCAGGTCGGCGACGATGACCCGCACGTGGGTGTGCCCGAAGTCGATGCCGACCACCGCGCCGGCCGCGGGGTTGAGCGTGAGCAGGCTACCCGGGCGCCCCCGCCGTTGGTGCACCCCGCCGGTGGCACGGTCGCTCTCCACCAGTAGGCCATCCGAGTGCAATCCAGAGACCACAGTGGACACTGTGGCCCGGGATATGTTCAGCAGGCGTGCGAGGTCCGCTCGAGTCAGCGCGCCGCGCGTGCGCAGCAACTCGACCACCCGTTCGCGATTTCCCGGCCGCGGCGCCGGGATCTCCCTGTGCACCACTGAGATGTACACCCCTTGCTGGTGAAACGACAAGCAGTGAACAAATTCGCGCCCGTCCGGCCGTATTCGACAGGTATTCGACGCCGAAGCGAGATTGTCGGGCCGAATTTGTTCACCCTGTTGACATCGCCGACAGCCAGGTCCCAGCATCGGAATGCGGTTCGCGACACATCAGTCGCGGACCGTGACGGGCCTACCGGCCTGCCGCCGCGCCCCCACACTCGCCCGAGGACGTGCGAACGTGACCGAACACCGATGCCCCAAGGGCTTCGAGCAGCGCCGCCGGCCAACCGCCGGCCGCAGACGCGCCGATCCCCTCCCGCTCGACGAGGGCGCGACCGCCTCTGCCTGACTGTCCCACCCCATCGCTTCTCGCACCCCTGTCCCGCTGCGACCGAGTTCGCCGGCACCGCCGGAATGTTAGCGCTAACACCTCACCCTGCCCGGTCCCGGACTCCGGTGGCCGATACGGAGGTCCGCATGCTCCGAACCACACGGCGAACCCGGCTGCTGGCCGCGGCGATCGCCGGCCTGGCCACGATGTTCACGCTCCCGGCCACGGCGAACGCCGCAACCGCGGTGTCCGTCAACGGTGCCACGACCTACCAGCGCATCGACGGCTTCGGCGTCTCCGAGTCGTTCAACATGGCCAACGCCATCCGCGGCCTGAGCGGCTCGGCCCAGAAGCAGGCGCTGGATCTGTTGTTCAGCACCAGCAACGGGGCCGGCTTCAGCATCGTCCGCAACGACATCCCCTCGGGCAGCGACTCCATCGAGCCCCGCAGCCCGGGCAGCCCGTCGGCGACGCCGCAGTACGTCTGGAACCCGAGCAACGGCGGGACCGAGGACGGGCAGCTGTGGCTGGCCCAGCAGGCCAAGAACAGCTACGGCGTCACGAACTTCTACAACAACGCCTGGGAGCCGCCGAGCTTCATGACCAACAGCGCTCAACGCGGCGGCCTCTGCGGCGTGCCGGGCGTGTCGTGCTCCTCCGGCGACTGGCGCCAGGCCTACGCCAACTACCTGGTGCAGGACGCGAAGTTCTGGGCGTCGGCCGGGATCACGCCCTCGACACTCGGCTTCGTCAACGAGCCGGCGACCGGCACCGGCGGCTTCGGCAGCATGCTGTTCACCCCGGCCCAGGCCGCCAACTTCCTGTCGGTGCTCGGCCCGACCCTGCGCTCGTCCGGGCTCTCCACCAAAATCACTTGCTGCGACACGCTGGGCTTCAACCAGCTCCCGAGCTACGTGAGCGCGGTGCAGGGCAACTCGGCCGCCAACTCGGCGGTCGGCGTGTTCACCAGCCACGGCTACTCCGGCGCGCCAACCACGCCCGTCAGCACGGGCGGCCGGCCGGTGTGGGAGTCGGAGTGGTCGATCAACGGCAACCAGTGGGACGGCGCCTGGGACGACGGCAACCAGGCCGACGGCTTCAACTGGGCGCAGCACGTCCAAACCGGCCTGACGGACGCCAACCTCAACGCGTTCTTCTACTTCTGGGGCATCAGCACCACCAGTCACGACAGCTCGCTGATCGGCCTGCGCGGCTCGACGCTGACCCCGGCCAAGCGCTACTACTCGCTGGCCAACTACAGCCGGTTCATCCGCCCCGGCGCGACCCGGATCGGGGCCACCAGCGGTGGCGGCGGCCTCGAGGTCTCGGCCTACAAGAACCCGGACGGCTCGGTCATCGTGGTGGCGCTCAACTCCGGCACGAGCAGCACGTCGGCGGCCTACACGGTGGCCAACGCCGGCCTGACCGGCGGCACGGTGACGCCGTTCCTGACCAACGGCAGCAGCAATATCGCTGCCCAGTCATCGATTCCGCTCAGCAACGGCGCGTTCACCGCCACCGTGCCCGGGCGGTCTCTCGTGACGTACCGCATCACGCCCTGAGCGAAAGGCGGAATCCATGCTTGGCAAGCGAATCTGGCTGCTGGTCGTGGCCGCGGCCCTCACGTTGGTCGGTGCGCCGACGGCGTCGGCGGCGACCAGTCTGCCCTGCGACATCTACGCGGCCGGCGGCACACCCTGCGTGGCCGCGCACAGCACCACCCGGGCCCTCTACACCGCCTACAACGGCCCCCTCTACCAGGTCCGACGCGCCTCGGACAGCCACACCGCGAGCATCGGCGTGCTGACCCGGGGCGGTTACGCCGATGCCGCGGCCCAGGACTCCTTCTGCGCCAACACCTCCTGCGTGATCACCGTCCTGTATGACCAGTCCGGCCACGGCAACGACCTGGCCTACCAAGGCCCAGGTGGCGCCGGTGGTCACGACACTCCGGCGGCCGCGGCCCGCGAGTCGCTCACCGCCGGCGGCCACAAGGTCTACTCGCTGTACATCAATCCCGGAAACAGCTACTGGCGCAACGGTTCCAGCACCGGCGTGCCGAAGGGAAGCGCCCCCGAGGGCGAGTACATGGTCACCAGCGGCACGCACGTCAACCACGGCTGCTGCTTCGACTACGGCAACAGCGAGACCGACCGCCGGGCCGACGGCGCCGGCGCGATGGACGCCATCAACTTCAGCACCAGCTGCTGGTTCGGCGGCTGCACCGGCGCCGGCCCCTGGGTGCAGGCCGACCTGGAGTACGGCCTGTTCCCGGGCGGCAGCTCGAAGTGGAACCCGAACCAGCGGGCCTTCACCGACCGGTACGTCACGGCGATGCTGAAGAACAACGGCACCACAAGGTTCGCGCTCAAGGGCAGCAGCGCGCAGGCCGGCGCACCCACCACGCTGTGGGACGGCGCGCTTCCCCATGGCTACAACCCCATGCGCAAGCAGGGGGCGATCGTGCTGGGCAGCGGCGGCGACTGCTGCGCCCAGAACACCAACCTGAGCCAGGGAACGTTCTACGAGGGGGCCATGGTGTCCGGCTATCCGTCGGACGCGACCGACAACGCGGTGCAGGCGAGCATCGTGGCCGCCGGCTACCGCTGACGGACAGCACAGTAGAGAAGGGAGCACATCCGTGCGAAAGTTCGGAAGGCTGGCGGTCACCTCCGCGGCCATCGGCCTCGCCCTCACCGGCGTGGGTGTAGTGGGCACGCAGACCGCGGCCGCGGCCGGCAGCGGCCCGTGCGACATCTACGCGGCCGGCGGAACACCATGCGTGGCCGCGCACAGCACCACCAGGGCCCTCTACTCCGCCTACAACGGTCCGCTGTACCAGGTCCGGCGCAGTTCGGACAGCCACACCAGCAACATCGGCCTGCTGTCGGCCGGCGGCTACGCGAACGTGGCCGCCCAGGATTCGTTCTGCGCCAACACGGCCTGCCTGATCACTGTGATATACGACCAGTCCGGTAAGGGCAACAACCTCACCCAGGCGCCGCCCGGCGGGTTCCAGGGCCCGGCGGCCGGCGGCTACGACAACCTCGCGAACGCCACCGCGGCACCGACCACGGTCGGCGGTCACAAGGCCTACGGCGTCTTCGTCGCCCCGGGCACCGGCTACCGCGACAACAAGACCACCGGCATCGCCACCGGCGACCAGCCCGAGGGGATGTACGCCGTCCTGGACGGCACGCACTCCAACGGCGGCTGCTGCTTCGACTACGGCAACGCCGAGACCAACTCCCATGACGACGGCAACGGCACCATGGAGGCGATCTACTTCGGGAAGATCAAGGTCTGGGGCTACGGCGCCGGCAACGGCCCGTGGATCATGGCCGACCTGGAGAACGGCCTGTTCTCCGGCGTGAACCAGCACTACAACGCCAACGACCCGACGATAAGCAACCGCTACCTGACCGCCATCGTCAAGGGCGGCGCCAACCACTGGGCGATCCGCGGCGGCAATGCGCAGTCCGGCGGCGTGTCGACGTTCTACGACGGCAAGCGCCCCAACGTCTCGGGCTACAACCCGATGCGCAAGCAGGGCGCGATCATCCTCGGTATCGGCGGCGACAACAGCCACGGCGCCGCCGGCACCTTCTACGAGGGCGTGATGACGTCGGGCTACCCGTCGGACGCGACCGAGAACGCGGTGCAGGCCAACATCACCGCCGCCGGATACCGCTGACCGAACGCGGCACGGCCGTCGTCCTCCCCACCGACGGCGGCCGCGCCGCGTCCTCCCGAAAGGTGCCCTGCCATGCCCTCCCGCCCGCTCAGCCGCCGCACCCTGCTCGCCGCCGCCGGCACGGCGACCGCGTTCAGCCTGCTCCGGTTCGCCCCCGAGGCCGGCGCCACCACCGGCCCCAGCAGCTACTCCCCGACCTGGGCCTCGGTCGACCAGCACCCGCCGGCGCCCACCTGGTTCCAGGACGCCAAGTTCGGCATCTACTACCACTGGGGCGCCTTCAGCGTCCCGGCCTACGGCAACGAGTGGTACCCGCGCCGGATGTACATCTCCGGTGACAGCTGCAACACCCACCACACCGCCACCTACGGCAGCCCGACCAGCTGGCCGTACCACAACTTCATCAACGGGGCCAACGACAAGTCCGGCCACTTCACGCAGTTCGCGCCCAAGCTCGTGTCGGCCGGCGGCAAGTTCGACCCGGTGGCGTGGGCCCAGCTGTTCAAAGCGGCCGGCGCGAAGTTCGCCGGTCCCGTCGCCGAGCACCACGACGGCTTCTCCATGTGGAACAGCACCGCCAACGAGTGGAACTCGGTGGCCAAGGGCCCGAAGCTGGACCTCGTCGGCCTGCACGGGCAGGCGATCCGCGGGCAGGGCCTGAAGTTCATGTGCGCCCTGCACCACGCCTACCACTTCAACGGCTACTACGACCACGTGCCCGCCCAGTCGACGACCACGCTCAAGAAGCTGTACGGCCAACTCGGCGCCACCGCGGAGAACCAGCTCTGGTACGACAAGCTCCGGGAGGTCATCGACGGCTACCAGCCCGACCTGATCTACCAGGACTTCGACCTGACCAAGGTCCAGGAGTCACAGCGGCTGAACTTCCTGTCGTACTACTACAACAAGGCCGTCTCCTGGAACAAGGACGTGGTGGCCACCTACAAGGACGGCCTGAACAATCGCGGCGAGATGTTCGACTACGAGCGCGGCGGCCCGGCCGGGCTCCTGACACCGTACTGGGAGACCGACGACAGCATCTCCAGCTCCAGCTGGTGCTACACCAACGGCATCGGCTACTACTCCGCCAAGGCGATCCTGCACTCGATCATCGACCGGGTCAGCAAGGGCGGCACGACGATCCTGAACATCGCGCCGATGGCCGACGGCACCATCCCGGCCGGACAACAGAGCATCCTGCTCACCGTCGGCGACTACCTCGGCCGGTTCGGCGAGTCGATCTACGGCACGCGGGCCTGGTCCTCGTTCGGCGAGGGCCCGACCAAGATGGGCGGCGGCTCGTTCACCGGCCCGAAACCCGGCACGCCACAGGACATCCGGTTCACCCGCAGCACCGACAACAAGGTGCTGTACGCGACCGCGTTGGGCTGGCAGGGCGCCACCACGACCATCAGCACACTCACATCCAGCCGCCTCAACCTCAACACGCTGGTCTCGGCCCAGCTGCTGAACAACGTCACCGGCAGCTATCTCACACTGCCGAGGCCGACGCAGGACGGCGCGGGACTGCACCTCAAGATGCCGTCCGCGACCGCGCCCTTCAGCGCCCTCGCCTACGTCGTGAAGCTCACCTTCTCCGGCCCGATCCCGGGTTGATCCGCCGCCACCCATCACACTGTTCGGAGACGCCCCTGATGAACAAGCGAACACCGCCGCGGATCGCCATTCCAATGGCCGCGTTACTCGTCACCGGCATCGCGTGGACCGGCGGCACCGCCAGCGCGCAGACAGCGCCGGCCACGATCGCCGCCTCCGGGATCACCGCGACCGTCGCCGCCGACGGCAGCTACCAGATCCACACCACCCAGCCCGCCGCGTGGACGTTCACCGGCAGCGTCGGCCACCCGGTCACCAGCCAGAGCAGCGCCTCCGGCAGCGACGCCGTCGGGGCGTACCAGGAGGTGGACTTCGCCTACACCGACAGCGTGCGCCGCACGGCGAGCATCCGCGTCTACCAGAACACGCCGGTGGTGCTGTTCAGCTCGACCAACCAGTCCTCGACCGCGAACACCGGCACCGCGTTCCCGACGCTGAACGCGCCGGCGCTGTCCTACCACGAGTCCTTCCAGGACGCGGCCTGGGCGCCGTACCAGTTCAACGGCTCGGTGGCCCACGACAGCCCGCTGCTGACCTTCGACACCCAGAACCACGGCTACCTGATGTCCGCGGCCGACAACTTCGCGGTCGCCAACCTGACCCGCAGCAGCAGCAACACCCTGGCCGCCGGCATCGTGTCCGGCGTGTCGACGCTGCCGGCAAACTTCACCCACCGCACGGTGCTCACCTTCGGCAACGGCGTCAACGACACCTACACCAACTGGGGCTCGGCGCTGATGGCGCTGGGCGGCAAGCACCCGATCCCCAATGACGCCAACGCGACGCTCAACAAGCTCGGCTACTGGACCGACAACGGCGCCACCTACTACTACAAGTACGACACGTCCAAGGGGTATGCCGGCACGCTGACCTCGGTCGCCCAGGACTTCGCCGCACGCGGGATTCCACTGGGCTACATGCAGTTGGACAGCTGGTGGTATCCGAAGGGATCGTCGAACAGCTGGCAGGGCAACGGAACCAACCGGGGCGGCGAGTACACCTACCGCGCGGCTTCGGACCTGTTCCCGGGCGGGCTCGCCGCGTTCCAGCACCAGCTCAACCTGCCGCTGATCACGCACGCCCGCTGGATCGACCCGTCCAGCCCCTACCGCCAGCAGTACTCGATGTCCGGCGACGTGGTCACGGACTCGTCCTTCTGGAACAGCACCATGAGCTACCTGGCCAGCTCCGGCGTCGTCACCTACGAGCAGGACTGGCTGTCCGCCAACGCCCAGCCGCACTACAACCTCAACGACCCCAACGCCTTCCTCGGCAACATGGCGCACTCGGCCGCCGCGGACAACATCACCCTCCAGTACTGCATGGCCCTGCCGTGGAACGAGCTCCAGGGCACGCAGTACCAGAACCTCCAGACCACCCGGGTCAACCTGGACCGCTTCGACCGCAGCAAGTGGGACACGTTCCTGTTCGACTCGCGGATGGCCAGCGCGCTCGGCGAATGGCCGTGGACCGACGTGTTCATGAGCACCGAGACCAACAACCTCGTGCTGTCCACGCTGTCCGGCGGCATGGTCGGCGTGGGCGACGCGATCGGCAAGGAGAGCGTGTCGAACCTGGCCAAGTCGGTTCGCGGCGACGGCGTCATCGTCAAACCAGACGCCTCGCTGGTGCCGCTGGACTCCGTTTACCCGGCGGTGGCCCACAACTCCAGCGCGCCGATGGTGGCCGGCACCTACTCCGACCACAATGGACTGCGCGACGGCTACGTCTTCGCCTACGCCCGCAACAACGGCTCCCAGTCGGTCAGCTTCAGCCCGAACAGCCAGGGTGTCGGCGGCGCGACCTACGTGTACAACTACTTCACCGGCGCCGGCAAGGTCGTGCCGGCCGGCGGCACCTTCACCGACACGGTCAGCTCCGGCTCGTACTACGTGGTCGCGCCGGTCGGCCAGTCCGGGATCGCCTTCCTCGGCGACGCCGGCAAGTTCGTGTCGCTGGGCGGCAAGCGCGTCTCGCAGCTGTCCGACAACGGCACGGTGCACGCCACCGTGACGTTCGCGGCCAGCGAGAAGTCGGTCACTCTACACGGTTATGCCCCGTCGGCCCCGCAGGTGACCGCGACCGACGGCACCGCCGGCGCGGTGTCCTACAACGCGTCCACCCATCTGTTCACAGTCAGCGTCTCGCCCGGCGGCGACCACAACGCGGTCATCGCCGTGTCATGACTCGTCGGCCCAGCGGCGGTCGGGTCGGCGAACAGGGGGTCGGGAATCTGGTGCAGGGTTCCCGGCCCCCGCCACATCTAGTCGCGGCCGGCCATGGCCGCTCGCACCAGTGCGGTGTCGACGAACTGCTCGAACCGGACGATGAGCCCGCCGCGAGCGACGAAGTGATGGGCCACCCGGACGTGTTCGGCGGCTTTCCGGTGGCCTTGTGCACGGCGGTGTAGCGGGCCAGCACGACGACGTTCTCGCCGTCGACGACGTAGGCGTCGTCGTGCGCGGTCCAGTCTTCCCATTTCTGCGCCAGTGTCGCCATCACGTTGGCCGTGATGCCCTCGGGCGTGCGGTAGGTGCCGGCCGGCGGGAACCCGACGTGCGTGACGATCAACCGGTCCAGCGGCTTACCAAGGCTGTGCGCGTACGACACGACCTCGTCGGCGCAACCCTGCACGAACTGCCCGTCGACCGCGATGATCCGGTTCGGGGCCGATTTCCACACCATAGGCCGCAGAAGAAGTCCGGATGGCGGCACATGGACGCGCCGCCACCCGAGTGCTGCTCAGTTGTTGATCCGTCGGACCGTCCAGTACTGGTCCGGTGTGTCGATCTCGTTCCAGGACAACGCCTTGGCCAGATCGGTCGGCACGCTCTGGGTGATGGTCAGGAACCGTCCGGTGCTGACGTTCTTGACCAGGTACCGGTTGCCGTGCGGCACCAGCGTCCAGACCTGGTTGTCGCCCCCGACCGCCGTCTGCGTGATCGAGCCGTTGTCGGTGAGCGCGAGCCCGGACTGGGCGTTGACGATCCGGTAGCCGCCGGTCGCGGTGGCGAAGTGCCACAGGTGCCAGGGCTGGTTGGCGTACCACCACTGGTCGGCCTGTGTGCCGGCCGCGGTGGAGCCGGCCGGGATCTCCAGGTACTTGCCGAAGTCGTTCTGCAGGGTGAAATCACCGGTGGTGAGGTCGGGCAGCGCGGTCTGGGTGAGTGTCCACTGTGGGGAACTGTCCCCGTTGCGGCGGCTGGTCAGCGTGTAGCTGCCGTCGGTCTGCTGGACGATCGACCACTCCTGCGAGTCCTTCAGCCGGAAGTAGCCGTCGGGCTGGCGGGTGATCGGCGAGGTCAGGGTGGTGCGGCCGTTGGTCAGCGTGTAGGTCGCGCCGGAGGAGATGCCCGGCGCGATGTGGTCGAACGCGTACTGCACCTGGTTGAGGTAGTTGCTGTCGTGGAAGCCGCCGGTCAGCGTCATGACGGTGTTGCCGTCGGGCATGAGCATCAGCGAGCGGCTGTAGCCGCCGGGGGCGTTGGAGGCCTGCGCGCGCCAGGCGGTGGGATCGCCGCCGGCCGTGTTGATCGCCAGCACGGTCTGGCCGCCGGTGGTGACCACGATGGTGCCGTTCGGGCCGCCGCTGGGTGTCCAGACCACGTACGGCTGGCAGCACGGCTTCGTGCCGTCGTTGAGCACGATCTGGTGGTCGTCGGCGGCGGCGAACTTCTCCGGATCGGTGGCGATCCGGTAGTACGCCGGACAACTGCCGGCCGGGGCGCCGCAGTACTCGTAGGTCATGATCCAGCGGCCGCCACCGATCGGCGCGACCGTGGCCATGCCGGGGCGGGCACTCTGCGCGGCGTAAGCGACATCGTCGACCACCGGCCGCCAGTGCACGCCGTCCGTGCTGGTCTGGTGCACGAGTTTCTGCGAGTGCACGGAGTTCTGCCGCTGGTCGGAGTAGTAGACGATGAGCTTGCCGTTGTTCATCAGCAGGAACGGCTCCCAGATCGGCGTGTTGGGGTCGTCCACCCACGCCGGGCCGCCCTTGGCCACCGAGCTCAGCAGCTTCCAGGACTTCCCCCGGTCCGTGCTGGCGTACAACAGGATCTCGGTCGACGAGCGGTCAGCCGGCACCGACAGCCCGGACTCCAGCAGCGTGCCGGCCGGCAGCTTGCCCAGCGCCGCCGGCAGTTCGTAGATCTGCGGGTTCCACCGCATGCCGAAGCCGTTCACGGTGTCGGTGACCCTGGACAGGTAGGACCAGCTGTGTCCGCCGTCGGTGCTCTGGTACACCGGGAAGTACGGCGTCGAGTTGGTATACACCTCGAACGTGCTCAGCATGGTTCCGTTGGCCGAGCCGTTGTGCTGCAAGGTGAGCGCCCGCGCATACATCACGCCCGGGTTGACGTAGCCAGCGGCCGCGGTTGGCGTGAACACGGTCTGCACGGAACTGGTCTGGGCCTGCGCGGGGGCGCAGACCGCCAGCACCAGGGCGACGGCGATCAGCAGCGCCACCCGGGCGGATCTGTTGGCAGGGAACATCGATGCCTCTCTACTTCGTCGTAGGGGCCGCGCCGACGAGAACACGAACGTCCCACGCGCCGAGGCGTAATGCCTGGCCGGTGCGGAAAACGGTGCCGTCGAAGGCATCCGCCAGGTCGATGGGCACACTGACGCCGGCCGGTGACCAGCTCCAGTTGTGCACCACGTGGACGCGTCGGCCGTCCGGGGAGGTTCCGGTCGACACCGTCACGGATTCGGGGAGCGTCGGCCAGCCGCTGCGCGGCGCCGGCGCCAGCCAGGCCGCCAGCGCGCGGGCCAGCTTGCGATCGGGCACGGTGCCGACGTAGGTGACCTGCCCTTTGCCGTGACGGCGGGTCGTCACCGCCGGCCACCGCCCGAAGTGCGGATGGTCGTACTCGACGAGGACGTAGGCGTCGGTGACGTTGAGACCATCGATCCAGCGGGTGGCGGCCGCACCGTCGGGCAGGGCCATCCCGGTGCCACGCACGGGAATGTCGCGGGCCAGGTTGCTGAACTCGTCGTAGTGCACTCCCGCCGCCTCGACCAGACGGGCCGGCGCGACCTCGTTGCGTGCTCGCGCCTCGTGGTCGGCGTAGGCCGTCCGCGCACCGAGCACGAGGTGTCCACCCGCGTGGGCGTACGACTCGAGCCAGTCGATGGTGGCGTCATCGACGACGTACAGCGCGGGGACGATCAGCACGGGATGCTGTTCCGGGGTGAGGTCAGGCAACTGCCGGGCATGCACGATGCGCACCTGTAGGCCGGCGTCGAACGCGCCGCGGTAGAACGGGTCGAAGAACCGGTGGTACGCAGTCGAATCCAGACCACCGTCCGCTGTGGACAGTGGAGGGTACTTCTCCATGAGCCATTTGCTGGCCGTGGAGTAGACCATCGTGATGTCGGCGTCCGGCTCGATGCCGGCCATCAGCGGGCCGGCTGTCTCGAACTCAGCACCCAGCCGGGCCAGCTCCGCGTAGGTGCGGCCGGGCACGCCGCTGTGCGGCAGGACACCACCCCAGTAGGTCTCGGTGCCGAAGTGCAGCGTGTGCCAGTGCCAGTACTCGATCATCCGCGCGCCGCGGGAAACAAGTGCCCAAGCGGCTTGCCGCCACTGGCCGTCATAGCCGGGGCGGTTGTCCCACGGAAAGCCGATGCTGCCGGCGTTGGTCTCGGTGACCAGGAACGGCTCCTGGCGCGAGGAGTACATCTGGTCGGCGGTCTCGTACAGCGACCAGACCCCGGTGGTCTTCCATTTCTGCTCGTGCCCGTCCGGCGTGGAATCGGGCAGCTCCAGGCCGTCCTGCATGTCGTAGTACGGGTTGCCGGCCGCGATGTCGAGGCAGTCCGTGAGCTGGTCGTCCTCGATCGCCCGCCGGGTGTAGGAGATGCAGGTGGTGACGAACTGCTCAGGGCGCGCGTACTCACGGACGATGTCCGCCTGCCAGGCGATGAACTCGTTGACCTGACGGGCCTGGAACGCCCGCCAGGCCACGTCGTACTGCGGCTGGGCATTGTTGTCGGGCGTCCACAGGTCGGCCCAGGTGGACAGGCGGTGCGACCAGTAGACCAGGCCCCACTCGCGGTTCAGGGTCTCGACGTCGCCGTAGGTGTCCCGCAGGTGGTCGACGAACCGCTGGAACACGCCGTGGTTGTGCAGCAGCTCCGGGCCGGGCTCGTTGTCCACCTGGAATCCGATCACTGCCGGGTGCGCGGCGTGCCGGCCGAGGATCTGGCGGACCACCCGCTCGGCGTGAAACCGGAACGCCGGGTGGGTGAAATCCACCTCCTGCCGGGCGCCCCAGCCGATGCGCTGCCCGGTGGCCCGCTCCCCCGCGATCTCCGGGTACTGGCGGGCCAGCCACGGCGGTACGGCGTAGGTCGGCGTGCCGAGGATGACGGAGATCCTGCGTTCGTGGGCGCCGTCCAGCACCGGCTGCAGCCAGTCGAGGTCGAACCGGCCGTTCTCCGGCTCCCACGTCGACCAGACCGACTCGCCGACCCTGATCACGCTGAACCGGGCCTCGACCATCAGGTCGAGATCGGTCTTGAGCCGGTCGGACGGCTGGTACTCGTGGTAGTACGCGGCGCCGAACAGGACGCGGTCGGGTAGCACCGCCATGGCTGAGCCTCCCAGTGGGTGAGTCACTGCTTCACGCTGCCGGCGGCCAGGCCGCTCTGCCAGTACCGTTGCAGCAGCAGGAAAGCGACGACGAGGGGCACGATCGACAGCAGAGATCCGGTGACGACCAGCGGCAGCATCTCGCCGCTGGCGCCGGCCCCGCCGTTCTGCGCCTGGGCCGCCCAGGAGGCCAGCCCCACCGTCACCGGATACAGCTTCGGGTCGTTGAGCATGATCAGCGGCAGGAAGTAGTTGTTCCAGGTGGCGACGAGCGTGAACAGCACGACCGTCACCAACCCGGGCGCCAGCAGCCGCAACGCGATCTGCCCGAAGATCCGCCACTCCCCCGCGCCGTCGATGCGAGCCGCCTCGATCACGTGGTCGGGCACGGCATCCTGGGCGTAGACCCGCATCAGGAACAAGCCGAACGGGTTGACCAGCGACGGCAGGATCACCGCCCATGGCGTGTCGACCAGGCCCACCTGCGCGAACAGCAGGTACGTGGGGATGGCCAGCGCGGTGGTCGGCACCATGACCGCGCCGACCACGAGGTTGAACCACGCGCTGTCGCCACGGAACCGGAACTTGGCGAAGCCGTAGCCCGCCGCCGCGGCCAGCAGCGCGGCACCGATCGCGCTCACGGCCGCGTACAGCACGGTGTTGAGCAGCCAGCGCAGGAACACGCCGCCGTCGTGGGTCACGGTCGCCTCGACGTTGGCCAGCAGCTGCGGGGAACGCGAGAACCAGAGCCCGAAGGTGGTGAACAGGTCCTGGGTGTTCTTCGTCGACGAGATGAGCAGCCAGACCAGCGGCAGCAGGAAGTAGGCCAGCGCCGCGAACATCGCGATGGTCAGCGGGGTGCTGCGACGGTTACGGCCGCGCGCGGGCACCGGGATGTCGACCGAGGTGCGCGGCGGGGCGGAGATCGTGGCGGTCACACTGCCCTCCTACGGTTCGAGGCGAGTAGGAAGCCGTACGACACCGCCACGATCACCAGGCCCAGCAGGAACGACACGGTGGCCGCGTAGTTGACCTGCTGCCCGGTGAAGGCGAGCGAGTAGGCGTAGAGGTTGGCCGTGTAGCCGCTGTCGATCACCGAGGGAGCCAGTGGCTGCAACAGTTTCGGCTCGTTGAACAGCTGGAAGCTGCCGATCACCGAGAACAGCAGCGTCAGCACCAGCGCCGGTCGCAGCGCCGGTAGCTTGACCGACCAAGCGATCCGCCAGGCCCCCGCGCCGTCCACCGCGGCCGCCTCGTACAGGTCGGGCGAGATAGTGCGCAGCGCCGCGTACAGGATGATCATGTTGTAGCCGACGAACTCCCACGTCACGACGTTGGCCAGGCTGCCCAGCAACCAGCTGCCACCGAGGAAGTCCGGCGCCGGCAGGCGCAGCAGCCGGCCCAGTTGGGCGAACGGCCCGTAGTCCGGGCCGTAGAGGTAGCCCCACATCAGCGCGGCGACCACGCTCGGCACCGCGTACGGCACGAAAATGCCGAGCCGCACCACCCGCGCCAGCCGCAGCAGGCCGCTGTCCAGAGCCAGCGCGAACACCAGGGCCAGCACGAGCATCACCGGCACCTGGATCACGAAGAACGTGGCGACGCGGGCGATGCCGCGCAGGAACACCGGATCGGTGACGGCTTTGAGGTAGTTGTCCAGCCCGACGAACACCGTGCCGCCGATCAGCCGGTGCTGGAACAGGCTGAGGTAGGCGGCGTAGCCGAGCGGGGCGAGGAACAGCAACAGGAACAGCGCCAGGAACGGGGCGACGAACATCGCTCCGGCCCGGCGCGGTCCCATGGTGACCGCCCTCATTTCCCACCGACCGTGAAACCCTGGTTCTTGGCGAATGCCGTGATCCGCGACTGCCACTGGTCGAGCGCGGCCACGGTGTCGGTCTTGTCGGCCAACGACTTGCCGACCGTCTCCGTCCAGTCGGTGACCACCTGGTCCAGGAACGGCGGCCACTGGAACGAGGAGCTGACGGTGTTGCCGATATCGGCGAACACCTGGTTGACGGTCTGGCCGCCGTAGAAGGCGGGCTTGTCGCCGGCGACGGCCGGGTCGGCCAGCACCGCCTTGGTCGCAGGAAAGAGGAACTGCTCGGTGGCGAACATCTTCGTGGTCTGCGGATCGGTGTTGAGGAACTTGGCGAACATCGCGGCGGTGATCGGGTTCTTGGTCGTCTTGATCACCGCGGTGGTGGAGCCGCCCCAGTTGCCCGAGCTAGGCGCGGCGGCGTCCCACTGCGGCAGCGGGGCGGCCCGCCACTTTCCCGCCGTGGCCTTGGCCGAGCCGGACAGGAAGACCGGCCCCCAGGCGGCGGTGATCCAGGTGGCGTACTTGCCGTTGTTCAGCGCCGCGTACCAGGCGTCGGTGAAGTCCGGCTCGGTGCCGATGACCCCGTCGCGGGCCAGCCCACCCCAGTAGGCTCCGAGCCGCTTGCCGATGTTATCGCTAACACTAATGGCTATGTCACTTTTGCCGGTGCTCACGTAAGGCTTGGCCCCGGCCTGCCAGAGCAGTCCGTGCCAGGCCGCGGCCTGGTTCGCGGCCATGTTGGTCAGGTAGACGTTCGGGTCGGCGGCGTGCAGCTTGTGCGCGGCGTCGGCGAACTCGTCCCAGGTCTTGGGCACCTGGATGCCGTGCTGGTCGAAGATGTCCTGCCGGTACAGCAGACCCATCGGGCCGGTGTCCTGCGGCATCGCCCAGACCTCACCGCCGGCCCCGGTGACCTGCCCCCACGTCCAGTCGACGAACTGGCTCTTGAGCGCGGCAGCGCCGTAGGGCCGCAGGTCGAGCAGGCTGTCGGTGATGGTGAAGGTCGGGATGTACTGGTACTCGATCTGCACCACGTCCGGCGCCCCGGCGCCGGCCTGCAGCGCGGTCCGCAGCTTCGTGTACTGCGGCGTGCCCTGGCCGGCGTTGACCACGTTGACCTTGATCGCGGGGTACTTCTTCTGGAACAGCGCGACTTCCCGGTCGATGTTGGGTAGCCAGGTCCAGAACGTCAGCTCGGTCGGCGTGGCCAGCGCCTTGTCCACATCGGACTGGTCGACCGACTGTGCGCTGCCGGCATCGCCGCCACAGGCGGCCAGCGTCGCGCCGAGCGACACGGCGCCGGCCGCGGCAAGAAAAGCTCTGCGGTTCAACGAACGTGGGGACATGGTGGTACTCCCGTCATGGGCAGGCGCGATCGACACACCTGGCGGCGGCGTGTGCGGGGATTGAGGAAGCCGGTGCGCCCCGAGGTTCTCGGCCGGCTCGTCGGGCTATTCGGTTCGATCCGCTCGGCGCGGCGGTCCGGGCGGTGCGGTCGATCGGCGGACGAGGAGCTCGACCGGCGGTTCGACCGCGGACGCGACGGGGGCGTCCGGCTGTTCTATCGCGTGCACCAACAACTTCAGGCCTTCGCGGGCCACGGCGTCGAACGGCTGGCGCACGGTGGTCAGCGGCGGCGTGACGTAGCCGGCCAGCGGGATGTCGTCGAACCCGACCACGCTGACGTCCTCCGGCACTCTCAGGCCGGCTTCGAGCAGCGCTCGGATCAGACCGATGGCCATGTCGTCGTTGGCCGCGAACACCGCGGTGACCGTGTTGTCCCGGGCTAATTCGCGGCCGGCGGTGTAGCCCGACGCAGCCGACCAGTCACCTTCGAGGACCGTGGGCTCCCGGCTGCCGTGTGCCCGTAGCGCGGTGCGCCAGCCGTCAATCCGGTCACGAGCGGAGAACCACCGGCGCGGACCGGCCAGGTGATGCACCGTTTCGTGGCCCAGATCGAGCAGATGCTCGGTGGCCGCTTGGGCCAGCAGGCAGGCATCGACGCCGGCCGTCACCACGCGCGGGGCGGTGAAGACCGGCGGCGCGCCGAGCACGAGCACCGGCACGTCGACCCGGACGGAACCAGTGCCCTCGTCGATCGGTTCCGAGGCGACGATTCCGTCCACCCCCTGGTCGAGCAGGGCCTCCACGGCACCGGCCACGCCCCCGGGGTCGCCTTCCGCCGTGGTGGCCACCCGAAGGGTGTACCCAGCGTCCCGTACCGCGCGCTCGACCCCCATCAGCAGCGAGGCGGGTCCGTACATCGCGGTGCCCAAGGTGACGACGCCGATGGACCGGGTGCGGCCCGAGGCCAGTACCCGCGCCGCGTTGTTCAGCCGGTACCCGAGCCGGTCGGCAGCCGCCAGCACGCGGCGGCGCACCTCCTCGGACACGTACTGCTCGTCGTTGAAGACCCGCGACACCGTCTTCTGCGAGACCTGGGCCAGCCGCGCCACGTCCACGCTGCGCACCGGCGCGTGGCCATCGCCGTCCCGGGCCACTCGCACCATGACGTCTCCCGCACGTTCGACAGTATCGGTACAGGTCAGAAGCCTGACTGCGTAGTCATGTCTACGCAGTCAGACGTCGACCGTCAAGTGCTAGAAACCCGTTCGCAATGTCGGCGGGACGCTCGCGCCCCGCCGACCCCGGTCACGAAGAGACCCTTGCCCGGGCGCCGACACGGTGAACGAAACTGGTGACGTGCCCAGGCTGCTGAGCTTTCGGCCGATGGTGCGCCCGGAGTGCGGACAGGACTTCACCCCGCCGGTGTTCGGCTGGTTGGAGGAGAACCTCGCCACCGTGGGGGTGCGAATCGCAGGGGGTCTTGTGCATGAAAGGGCTTTCCCTGCTGAGCGTTCCGCCTCCTGGAATGCCGTCGACCCATCGCACTGTCGCAGCCCAATTGTGCCGCGGTCCACCGATCCCACGCCCACCTGGTCCATCGGCGGGATTCGACGAATGGCGGACGGCGCGTCGGAGTCGAATCCTCGACAACTGATTCCGCGCGCGGCGACACACCGGTCGAGCGCGACGCACATCGGCCCACCCGGACGCTCCCACCGGCACACACCTGCGGGTTCGTACCTCCGGGGGAAAACACGAAAGTTCGACACGTTCGATGGCGGACGGTCTTGACCGCGCCGCGTCCAGCGTAAACACTGCTGCTCCACATGATTGAAGGCCGCCGTCCGATCGGATCGGCGACGTAGTACTGGGGGGATGTCGGTGCACTCCGCACGCCAGCTTCATGATGATCTTTCCGTCGATCGTCACAGGGTCGATCTCGAGCTGGCCCGGCTGAGCCTGCAAGGCAAGATCGCTCTGCTCGGGCAGACGCAACCCGCCGCCGAACGACTCGGTCTGCCTGCCGCGGAATTCACCGTTCACCCACTCACCGAAGACGTGTCCACGTCCTTTCCCGTTCCACTCGGACTGGGGAGCAGTTGGAATCCGCAACTGGCCCTGCAGGTCGGCGCAGCCGTCGCCGACGAGATCCGGGCGGCCGGCGCCGGACTCATCCGGGAGATGCCCGTCGCCGTCCCGATCGAGGATCCCCGGCTCGGTCGAAATGAGCACCGCTACGCCGAGGACCCGTTGCTCTGCGCCAAGCTTTCCGCCTTGCACACGGTGGGGCTGCGCGGACCGGACGCGGGCCGGCTCCGCGTCGCGCCGGTGCTCTGGTGGGGAGAGACCGCCGACACGAACCCGCGTGAGTCGTTCAACCTTCGCCTGATCCACGAACACCAGCTGACCATCTACCGGGCGTGCTTCGAGCTGGGCGGCCCGGCCGGCGCCGTGCTGGCCCTGGAACGCTTCGGCGCCGCGCCCGGCACGGCCACGTTCCTGATTCGGGAGATCATCCGCGCTTGGAGCGACGAGGACACCGTGGTGTGGTTCGAAACCCAGTCGCCGCCGGCGCGGGGCGCGGCGACCGAGGCGATGCGGATGGACGCCGACGGCTTCCTCGGGCCTTGGGACGTCGACCGGGAACTGGTCACGGCGCGTCTGGTCGGCGCGGTGGCCGAGCAACGAATCACCCTTGCCGCCCGGCGGATCCTGGCGCTTCGATCACGGCTGGCGCGGCCCGAGGGACCTGCCGCCCGCTTCGACCGCCGGGCACACCGGTCGCTGGCCCGGCAGGCCGCACGGGAGTCGATCGTGTTGCTCCGCAACGACGGATTGCTGCCGTTGTTGACGAGCGCCGGCCTACGGGTGGCCGTGGTCGGGCCGCACTGCGGCGAACTCGCCGAAGAACTGGGCAAACGCGTCGTGGATGTCCAGCACGACAACGGGGCCGACCGGGTCCGGCTCATCGTGGCCGAGACCGGTGTCCGGCTCGACTTCGAGTTCGACATGATCGAGTGGCGGCCCGGCCACTACGAGCTGCGGGCGAGCAGCCTGCGCATGGCCGCCGAGCGACAGCCCGACGGCACGCTGCTGGCCGGCAAGCCGACGGTCGGCGTGTACCTCACCGTCGACAACGCCGACCACACGATCTCGACGACGACCGACCGCTCGCGGGCCACCCCGCTGCACTGGGTCACGCTGGTGGACGGCGCCACCCGTGGCGCGGAGCTGGCCAGGAACGCCGACGTCGTGGTGTTGGCTGTGGGCGACGAGCCTACGGCGGAGGACAGTCGGGGCGACGTCCGGTCGACGTTGAACCTGCCGGCCCAACAGCAGCGGCTGGTTCGCGAAGTCCGCGCCGCCAACGCGAACAGCGCGCTCACAGTGTTCAGCACCCACCCCTATGCCCTGGACTGGGAGGACAACCACCTACCGGCGATCCTGTGGACAGTGCCAGGTGGCCTCCCCGCTCGAAGCGCGATGACCGAAGTTCTGTTGGGCGAGAAACCGCCGGCCGGCCGGCTGCCGCAGACGTGGTACCGATCCGACGCGGACGTGACCGCCGAACTCGACCGCGACACCATAGCCGGCCAGTGGACCTACATGTACACGCACCGCAAACCGTTGTACCCCTTCGGACACGGACTCACCTACACCACGTTCGCCTATGGACCGCTGCGGCTCAGCGGATCACATCTGCGCGATGACGGCGAACTGGCGATCTCGATCCTGGTCCGCAACACGGGTTTCCGCGAGTGCGCCGAAGTCGTGCAGCTCTACACCCGCCAACTCGACTCCGCGGTGACCCAACCGAACAAGCAGTTGCGCGACTTCCAGAAGATCGTTGTGCCGCCACAGTCCAGCCGCACCGTCACCTTTCGACTGCGCGCGTCCGATCTCGCCTTCTGGGACGTTCTCACGCATAGCTGGACGGTCGAGAGCGGCACGCACGAGATCTCTGTCGGACGATCGTCGGAGGATCTTGTCGCCACTGCGGCCATCACCGTGCACGGCCGCATTGTCCGCGGCCGGACGTTGGCCGACGGCGCCCTCCGAGCCAGTTCGGCCGAGGTGTCGGCCGGGATCGCCATCGTGGAGACGGACGTCGACATGTGCCCTGTCATCTCTCCCACCCGACCGGAAGCGTGGCTGGGATTCCTTCGCTGCTCGACCGCCGGCGCGCGAGCCTGGGGTGTGACCGCTTCGAACCCCGGCGACCGGCCGGTCACCATCCGACTGCATGCCGACGCACACGATGGCCCGGTGCTCTCGATGCTCACCATCCCACCCACAGCGAACGGCGAATCCACCGCCCTGGCGGCGGATCTACCGACGCTGCCCGATCGCTGCGATCTCTACGTCGTGTTCGCGCGCGCCGGCCTTCGGCTCACAACGCTCACCTTCGCGGCCGCCTGACGTCACCGCGACGCCGGCTGCGGGCGCGGCCGGCGTCCCTCCCAAGAGCGCGTGCTTCACACGGCGAAACTGGGCGTCCACCCGCACTCAACGCTGGGTGTAGAGGAAACCGACCTTGTCCACCCCATCGCCGGACCGCCAGTGGAAACCGGCGATCTGCCACCCATCAGGCGCGATCCGCGTGACGCAGTCCGAGGTTTCCGACCGCTCGCCAGCGTGCGCCCGAGGTTGGTGACGAACTTTGCCGAGAAGACCCGGTGTTCCCCTTGTGGGACGCCGCGTCGTCGTGGGAGGTGGCCGCCCGCAGTGCGCGCAGTCCGTGCCGCGTCGCCGCAATCCGGCACAGCTCCCGGACGGACTTGGTCGCCACGCCGCGGCCGGCGACCTGCCGCGCGACCCGGTACCCGAGGTTGGCAGTTCGGATTTCACGCGTTGGCCGACGTCGGGCGCGTCGATCATGAAATCGCCGCCGATGTAGAGCCCGACTTATGTGGGTGATCCCCTCAACAGCCGACGCGGCCACTCGTGGGAGGTGGTTGTAGCTGAAGACGGCGGCGTGGACGTCGCGGCCGCCCCGGGCGCCGTTGGCGCACAGCATGCTCGCTGCGGCGTAGATGGCGTCGGCCGGGTCGTAGGGGGTGGCTGGCGTGACGCCACCGGCCGGGATCGGTGGGGAGTACTGGACAAAGGTGGTCGGGAGAAACTGCATGGGGCCACCGGTTATCTAGAGGTCGATCAGAGAGAGGCTGGCCGAGAGCGCGCGACTGACTGAGGAACGTTTTGGCACGTGGAGCATGGATGACCAGGTGTGTAGATATCGACCACGAGCTTGGTGCCTCGTGAGACGTTGCTGCTGATGAGTCCGCGTGCACGGGGACACCAACGGGCCAAGCGCTGACCTGCAAGGTGGTCGCTGGAAGAATGACCCCGTGATCGACGTAACGTTCGAACTCATCACAGAGCCCGACGGCTCAGACATGGTGGCAGTCAAGGTGCAGGCCTCGACGTGGCAGTTGAACCTTCGTGCTAGCCGGGAGGAGTTGAGCGGGCTCGACGCCATCCGAGGCACCGACTGGACGGCTCGGCGATGCCTTCACATCGGGGAGTGTGCGGGTTCAGGGGTGCATTGGGCGATCGACGATGACACAGTGACCATCCTGGTTGGCGAGGACGATGAGACATGGGACGTGGCTGTGTCTGTTCCAGTAACTATTGTCGATCAGATCGTCGCTGACTGCGCGGCCGGCAACTGGTGACTTTCCTTTCCCTCAGCCAAGTCTGACGCCAGGACGGTTCGCTCCCAGATAGTCCGATTCTCGCCCTGCGTCAGGCCGGTTTGCTGTGAACCACTGGACTCAACTCACCCTGACACGCAGGGGCCACGCCGCGGTGTCCACCTGGTTGGCGGCGGGTGTGCCTCCGGAGGAAGTCGCCAAGCGGGCGGGCCACACGGTGGCAGTGCTCCTGACGGTGTACGCCAAGTGCCTGGACGGCGAGCACGATGTCGCCAACAGCCGGATCGCCGGCAAACTCGACGACAGTCTGTAGTGGCATTGCTGCTGGTCAGAGGCCCCCACGCACGTGGCGGTTTCTAGGGATCGTTGCAACACAAGTAGCTATCTGGCGTCGGCCAGGAGCTTAGCCAAGCGCTCGGCTGGGGTGTCCCAGCCGAGCGTTTTGCGTGGGCGGCCGTTGAGCTGGACCGCGACCGCGTCGAGGTGTTCGCGGCTGTGCACGGACAGGTCCGTGCCCTTGGGGAAGTACTGGCGTAGCAAGCCGTTGGTGTTCTCGTTGCTGCCGCGCTGCCAGGGTGAGTGCGGGTCGCAGAAGTAGACCGGCATGTCGGTGGCCAGGCTGAACTGGTGATGCAGATGCATCTCGCTGCCCTGGTCCCAGGTCAGCGAGCGCCGCAGGTGTACGGGCAAGCCGCTGATGGTGTCGATGAGCGCGTCGCGGACCTTGTCCGGCGTGCGCCCGGTCGGCAGGTGGACCAGCATCACGTAGCGGGTGGCGCGCTCGACCAGCGTGCCGATGGCGGACTTGTTGTCCTTGCCGATGATCAGGTCGCCTTCCCAATGACCGGGCACGTTCCGGTCGGCGGCCTCGGCCGGGCGTTCGCTGATCATGACCATCGCCGTGGCCATGCGAGGTGTGCGCTGCTGGGCCTGACGGCGAGGACGGCGCAGCGCCCGGCCAGTGCGTAGCGCGACGGCCAGCTCACGGCGCAGTTCGCCGCGGCCTTGGACGTAGAGGGCCTGGTAGATCGTCTCGTGGGTCACGTGCATCCCTGGCTGGTCGGGAAAATCCCGACGCAAGCGTCGCACGATCTGCTCCGGGCTCCACCGCAGGTCCAGCCCGTCCTGGACGGCCTGGCGCAGGCCTGGGTTGGCGGCGATCTTGCTGGGTTTCGGTCGTGGCCGACGGGC
>NZ_JBFBAM010000055.1:0-63956 GCF_040682195.1 Kutzneria sp. NPDC051319
GTCCCGCTCTCGGGCAGTCATGAACTCAACACATGATTGCCCGAGAGCGGGACTCGCGGTGGGTTGTTAGTTGTGGGAGGACATGACGTGCTTGATGCGGGTGTAGTCCTCCAGGCTGTACAGGGAGAGGTCCTTGCCGTGGCCGGAGTGCTTGAAGCCGCCGTGGGGCATCTCCGACACGATGGGAATGTGGGTGTTGATCCACACGCAGCCGAAGTCGAGGCGCTTGGCCATCCGCATGGCCCGGCCGTGGTCGCGGGTCCAGACGCTGGAGGCCAGGCCGTACTTGACGCCGTTGGCCATGGCCACCGCCTCGCCCTCGTCCACAAAGGACTGCACGGTGATCACCGGCCCGAACACCTCGTTCTGGATGATCTCGTCGTCCTGCCGAAGCCCGGAAACCACTGTGGGGGCGTAGAAGTAGCCACGGTCGCCCACCACGGAACCGCCGGCCAGCACCGACGCGTGCGCGGGCAGCCGGTCGATGAAGCCGCCGACCCGGGCCAGCTGGCCGGCGTTGTTCACCGGCCCGTAGGTCACGTCCTCGGTCGGCGCGCCGGTGCGGCGCGAGCGCGCCTCGGTGGCCAGCAGGGCCGCGAACTCCTCGTACACGGAAGCGTCGACGATCACGCGGGTGGCGGCGGTGCAGTCCTGCCCGGCGTTGAAGTAGCCGGCGGCGGCGATGCCGGCCGCGGCCGCCTCCAGGTCGGCGTCGGCGAACACCAGGACCGGCGCCTTGCCGCCGAGTTCCAGGTGCGTCCGCTTCAGGTCGACGGCGGCGGCCGAGGCGACCTCCATGCCGGCCCGCACCGAGCCGGTGATCGACACCATGTCCGGACGGTCGTGCGACACCAGCGAACGGCCGGTGTCCCGGTCGCCGCAGAGCACGTTGAACACGCCCGGCGGCAGGAACTCGGCGGCGACCTCGGCCATCAGCGTCGTGGATGCCGGCGTGGTGTCGGACGGCTTGAGCACGACGGTGTTGCCGGCGGCCAGGGCCGGCGCGATCTTCCACACGGCCATCATCAGCGGGTAGTTCCACGGCGTGACCTGCGCGCACACGCCGACCGGCTCGCGGCGCACGTACGAGGTGTGCCCGGCCAGGTACTCCCCCGCCGACCGGCCCTCCAGCATCCGGGCGGCGCCCGCGAAGAACCGGAACTGGTCCACGCAGGGCGGAAGTTCCTCGGACGCCGTGAGGGCCAGCGGCTTGCCGGTGTCGGCCGACTCGACGCGCACGAACTCGTCGGCCCGGGCCTCGATGGCGTCGGCGATCTTCAGCAGCGCCAGCTGCCGCTGCGCGGGGGTGGTGTCGCGCCAGGTCTCGAAGGCGGCGCCCGCCGCGGCGAAGGCGGCGTCGACGTCGGCCGGCCCGGACAGCGGGGAGCTCGCGTACACGTCCCCGGTCGACGGATCGACGACGTCCAGGGTGCGACCGTCGGCCGCGCCGATCCGCTCGCCGTTGACGAGGTTGGTGAAGACGGTTTTCTCGGCCACCGAACGGATCCTTCCAGACACGGATTTAGTCGTAAACCATGCTCCTCCGCGACGGTATCGATTGCAACCGCGCGATTAAGTTGCTGTTTCCGTCGCCCCGGGCATTGACTTCGCAGGCCGGAACGCCTTCACTACACCGCACGGGTGTGGCCCCCGTCACCCGCCGATCCCTGCTGGAGGCCCCGATGTCTGAGGAGCGCGCGTTACGAGCCAATGTGCTCGGCGCGGCCGACACCGCCATGATGGCCGTCGCGGGCAGCGCGCCCGCGTACTCGATCGGCGCCAGCACCGCCGCCCTGGTCGCGGTGGCCGGTCTGGGCAGCCCGGCGGCGCTCCTCTGGTGCGGCATCCCGATGCTCGGCATCGCGTGGGCCTTCAGCCACCTCGGCCGCAGCGAGGTCAACGCCGGCGCCAGCTACGCCTGGGTCGGCCGCGCCCTGCACCCCGTGCTCGGCTACCTGTCGGGCTGGGCGCTGATCGTCTCGGCGACGTTGTTCATGGTCGCCGGCGCGATCCCGGCCGGCGCGCTGACGCTGTCCCTGTTCGACCCGGACCTGGCCTCGAACACGGCCCTGGTCACGGTGGTCGGCGCGGTCTGGTTCGGGGCCATGGCGCTGGTGGTCTACCTCGGCGTCACGGTGACGGCCCGGGCCCAGTGGATCATGTCCGGCATCGAGGTGGCCATCCTCGTGGTGTTCCTGGTCGTGGGCTACCTCCGCGCGCCGGCCATCGCCGTGGAGAGCTTCGACTGGTCCTGGCTGGGTTTCTCGCACTTCGACGGCATGGGCGGCTTCGCCGGGGCCGCGCTGGTCGCCGCCTTCTACTACTGGGGCTGGGACGTGTCGGCCAACCTCAACGAGGAGACCCGGTCCGCGCGCCGGGCCGCCGGCCTGGGCGGCATCGTCGGCGTCGTTATCGTGTTCGGCCTGTTCCTGTGCTTCACGGTGCTGGTCAACCTGCTGCTGTCGGCCGACGCCATCGGCAGCAGCGGCGGCAACCTGCTCGACCTGCTCGGCCAGGCGATCTGGCCCGGCCCCGGCGGCAAGGTCCTGTCCATCGCGGTCGTGCTGTCCACCATCGCCACCCTGGAGACCACGTTGATCCAGGTCACCAGGACGATGTTCGCGATGGGTCGCGACGGCACCCTGCCCCGCGCGTTCGGCCGGACCCACCTGCGCTGGCGCACGCCGACGCTGGCCACCATCGTGGTCGCCGTGGTGTCGGTGCTGTTGTTCGTGGCGGCCAACTTCCTCGGCACGGTCGGCGAGATCCTGTCCGACGCGATCAGCGCCATCGGCCTCCAGATCGCCTTCTACTACGGCCTGGCCGGCATCGCGGTCGTGGTCTCGCACCGCGCGGAGCTGTTCAAGAACCTGCGGAACTTCCTGCTGATCGGCCTGTGGCCGGGCGTGGGCGCGGCGTTCCTGTTGTGGATGTTCGTGCAGGCCATCGGCTCCAACACGGCCGTGGTCAACGGGATCGGGCTGGGCCTGCTGGCGGTGGGCATCGTGCCGATGCTGATGGCGTGGCGGAAGGGCTCGGCCTACTTCGCGCGGGCGGCCGTAGGGGCGGACACGGTCGACGCTGCCGTGCCGACCGGCGGGGAACTGCGATGATGCGGCGGTGCGCAGGAACACGGAGCCTCTCGACGAGGCGTCGAAACTGATCATCGAACAGCTCCAGGAGGACGGCAGGCGGCCGTACGCGAGCATCGGCAAGGCCGTGGGCCTGTCGGAGGCGGCGGTGCGGCAGCGGGTCGCCAAGCTGGTGCAGTCGGGCGTGATGCAGATCGTCGCGGTGACCGACCCCATGCAGGTGGGACTGTTCCGGCAGGCGATGCTCGGGCTGAAGGTGAGCGGCCCGATCGAGCCGGTCGCGGACGCGCTGGCCGCCATGCCGGAGATCGACTACGTGGTGGTCTGCGCCGGCCGCTTCGACATCCTGTGCGAGGCGGTCTGCGAGGACGACGCGGACCTGCTGGACCTGATGTCCAACCGGATCCGCACGGTCGAGGGCGTGCGCGACGTGGAAACCATGCCCTACCTGCGACTGCACAAGCAGTCATATCAGTGGGGAACCCGGTAAGCGGCTACGGAATCCCTTGTATCAACCTCACCGATGTGCGATAAACGTAGTCGAGAAGCAGTTGGACGACGAAATCGGTGAGGACGACATGACTGCCACCGCCCAGCCCGGGCCCGCCGGCGCGGCCGCGCTGTCCGCGTCGGCCCGCGACCACCTGTGGCTGCACTTCGCCCGCCACTCCGCCTTCGAGGACACGGACATCCCCGTGATCGAACGCGGCGAGGGCGCCTACATCTACGACACCAACGGTAAGCGCTACCTCGACGGCCTGGCCGGCCTGTTCGCCGTTCAGGTCGGGCACGGCCGCGAGGAGTTGGCCCAGGCCGCCGCCGAGCAGACCCGCAAGCTGGCCTACTTCCCGCTGTGGTCGCACGCCCACCCGTCCGCGGTGCACCTGGCCGAGCGGCTGGCCGCGGGCGCGCCCGGCGACCTGAACCGCGTGTTCTTCACGGTCAGCGGCGGCGAGTCCGTCGAGACCGCGTGGAAACTGGCCAAGCAGTACTTCAAGCTGACCGGCAAGCCGACCAAGCACAAGGTGATCAGCCGCTCGATGGCCTACCACGGCACGTCGCAGGGCGCGCTGTCGATCACCGGCATCCCCGGCGCCAAGGCCGACTTCGAGCCGCTGGTGCCCAGCGCGATCAAGGTGCCCAACACCAACTTCTACCGTGCGCCCGAGCACGCCGACGACCTGGTCGCGTTCGGACGGTGGGCGGCCGACCAGATCGAGCAGGCCATCCTCATGGAGGGCGCGGACACCGTCGCCGCGGTGTTCCTGGAGCCGTTGCAGAACACCGGCGGCTGCTTCCCGCCGCCGCCCGGGTACTGGCAGCGGGTGCGCGAGATCTGCGATGCCCACGACGTCCTACTCGTGTCGGACGAGGTCATCTGCGCCTTCGGCCGCCTCGGCCACGACTTCGGGGCCAACCGCTACGGCTACCAGCCCGACATGATCACCGTGGCCAAGGGGCTGACCTCCGGCTACGCGCCGCTGGGCGCGGTGCTGGCCAGCGACCGGCTGATGGAGCCGTTCCTGCGGGGCCCCAACATCTTCATGCACGGCTCCACCTACGGCGGCCACCCGGTGTCCTGCGCCGTGGCCATGGCCAACCTCGACCTGATGGAGGGCGAGGGCCTGTACCAGCACGTGCAGGACAACGAGTCCGCCTTCCGGTCCACTTTGGACAAGCTGCGGGACCTGCCGATCGTCGGCGACGTCCGCGGGGCCGGCTTCTTCTACGGCATCGAACTGGTCAAGGACAAGGCCACCAAGCAGACCTTCACCACCGAGGAGTCGGAGCGGGTGCTGCGCGGCTACCTGTCCAGCGCCCTGTTCGACAACGGCCTCTACTGCCGGGCCGACGACCGCGCCGAGCCGGTGGTGCAGCTGTCGCCGCCGCTGATCTGCGACCAGTCCCACTTCGACGAGATGGAGCAGATCCTCCGCGTGTCCCTTGAGAAGGCGTGGCAGCTGCTCTGATGGATCGCCTCCGCGCCAACTCGGTGGGCGTGGTCGGGGTGGTGTTCGTGGCGATCGCCACGGCCGCCCCGATCACCGCGATGACCGGCAACGTGCCGGTGGCCGTCGGTCTCGGCAACGGAATCGGGGCCCCGGCGGGCTACCTGTTCGCCACCGTGGTGCTGACGGTGTTCTCCGTCGGCTACGTGGCCATGACCAAGCACATCACCGCCACCGGCGCCTTCTACGGCTTCGTGTCCCAGGGCCTCGGCCGGGTCGTCGGCCTGGCCAGCGGGCTGCTCGCGGTGATGGCCTACATCGTGTTCGAGGCCTCCATCGTCGGCATCTTCGCCTACTTCGCGCAGAGCACCGTGCTCGCCCAGTTCGGTGTGCACGTGCCGTGGCAGCTGTTCGCCGCGATCATGCTGGCCGCCACCGCGATCCTGTCCTTCTTCGACATCCACCTCACGTCCCGGCTGCTCGGCGTCATGCTCGTCGGCGAGATCAGCATGCTGTTCCTGATGGCTGTCGCGGTGCTCGTGCGCGGGGGCGGACCCGATGGGATCCCCCTGTCCCCCCTCAATCCCCTCAACACCTTCGGCGGCCCCGCGGCCGGTCTGGGGCTGTTCTTCGCCTTCTGGTCGTGGGTCGGCTTCGAGTCCACCGCCATGTACGGCGAGGAGTCCCGAGAGCCCCGCAAGACCATCCCCCGCGCCACCCTGATCTCCGTGGTCGGGGTGGGGATCTTCTACGTCTTCGTGTCCTGGATGGCCATCGCCGGCAACGGCCTGGCCCGTTCGGTGCAGGTGGCGGCTTCGGATCCGCTGGGATTCTTCTTCGGTCCCACGGAAACGTTCGTCGGGCACTGGGCGGTGCTGCTGTTCCAGTGGCTGCTGATCACCGGCTCGTTCGCCTGCGGCATGGCTTTCCACCAGTGCGCGGCCCGGTACATGTACGCCATAGGACGGGAAGGGCTGATCTGGCGTCGTCTCGGGCGGACCCATTCCCGGCACGGCTCGCCGTACGTCGCCTCGTTCACCCAGACCGTGATCGCCTTGGTCATCGTCGCCCTGTTCAGCCTGGCCGGCCAGAACCCGTACCTGAGCCTGTACACGCTGATGGCGATCCTCGGCACCATGGCCATCCTGATCGTGCAGACGCTCTGCTCGTTCGCGGTGATCGGCTACTTCTGGCGCAACCACAAGGAATCCCGCCACTGGTTCAGGACGTTCCTCGCTCCCCTGCTCGGCGGCATCGGCATGATCGCCGTGGTGTGGCTGCTCGTGGACAACCTCGGCGCCGCCGCCGGCGCGGCCGCGTCGACGCCGTTGTTCCACGCCATTCCCTGGATCGTCGGCGGCCTGTTCGCGCTGGGCATCGCGGGCGCCTTGGCGCTGCGGCGATTCCGGCCCTCGACCTACGCCCTGCTGGGTCGCATCGTGCTCGACGACGCCCAGGAGCGCGGCGAGGAACCCGCCGCGGTCTAGCGGTCGGACCTCGCCGCGTCGGTCAGGCCGCCTTGGGCAGGGCCAACAGCAGGACAGTGGCCACGACGGCGATCAGCACGTTGAGGCCGACCGCGACGCCGAGTGCGTAGCCGTACGAGGCGACGTGGCCGCCGGGGCCGCCCAGCGCGGAGAAGAACACCACGCCGATCACGGCGACGCCGACCGCGCCGCCGACCTGCTGGCCGGTGGACAGCACGCCGGAGGCCATGCCGACCTCGTTCGGCCCGACGCGGGACAGCACGGTGTTGAGCAGCTGCGGCAGGAGCAGGCCGTTGCCGATGCCGACCACCACGAGTGAGGGCATCAGCAGGCCGATGGTCAGCGACGGACCCGCGGTCAGCGCGAGCGCCATCGTGACGACGAAGCCGAGGCCGGCAATCACACTGCCGGCCTCGAGCACCCGCCGGCCGTAGCGCGGAGTGAGCTTCCCCGCGAGCAGGCTGGTCACGAAGAAGGCGACCGCCAGCGGGGCGTAGGACAGCCCGGCGCCGAGGGCGCTCTGGCCCAGACCGTCCTGAAGCATCAGCGACAGCACGAGGAAGAACGAGTTGACGCCGGCGTAGGCGACGACGACGAGCAGGATGCCCACACTGAACGACCGGTCGCGGAACAGCCGCAACGACACCAACGGCGCCTCGACCCGGCGCTCGACCAGCGCGAAGACGGCAAACGCCGGCACGCTCACGGCCAGGCTGAGCCAGGTCCACAGCGGCCAGCCCAGCTGCCGCCCCTGCACGACCGGCACGATCAGCAGGACCATCGCGACGGTCAGCGCCGCCAGTCCTGGCAGGTCGAGCCGGCGGCCCTGCGGCAAGCGCGACTCCGGCACCAGCTTGGCCGCGAGCAGCAGGGTCGCGATGCCGATGGGCACGTTGACCCAGAACACCGGACGCCAGCCGCTGCCGAACAGGTTGGCGGCGATGAGCAGGCCGCCGACCAGCTGGCCGAGAATGGTGGACACACCGATCACCGCACCGAGCGCGCTGAAGGCGCGGTGCCGTTGCGTCGGCGGCAGCAGCACCTGGATGACCGCGAAGACCTGAGGGAACATCAGCGCTGCGCTGATGCCCTGCACGAGGCGCGCGACGATCAGCGTCACCGTAGTCGGCGCAATCGCACACACCACGGATGACACGGTGAACAACGCCATGCCGGACATGAACAGGCGCTTGCGCCCGTACCGGTCGCCCAGCCGGGCGCCGGTGATCAGGGCAACGGCGTAGGCCAGCTGGTAGGCCACGACGACCAGCTGCAGTTCGGCGTCGTCGGTGTGCAGGTCGGCCTGGATGGCGGGGGCGGCCACCAGCACGATGAAGGTGTCCAGGATCGCCATGAACGCGCCGATCAGGACCACCCCGACAGCACGCCATCGTGCCGTCGCGGCCTCCGTCGTCGGGACGGCGAGCGCGTCCGTCTGAGATGTCGACATGAGACGAGCATGCGGATTGCCCTGAAACGGGTACAGAGGCTGCTTATGCTAGTGGTGACACCACCAGGATCGAGCTCGACCAGCTTGGGGGAGCACATGGCCAACCTGGCCCAGCGGCAGGAACTGGCCTCGTTCCTGCGCGCCCGACGAGACCGCCTCACGCCGCTGGACGTGGGCATCGTGCCCGGCCTGCGCCGCCGTACGCCGGGCCTGCGGCGGGAAGAAGTGGCGCAGCTGTCCGGCGTCAGCGTCACCTGGTACACGTGGTTGGAGCAGGCCCGGGACATCACGGTGAGCCGCCAGGTGCTGGACAGCCTGGCCCGAGCGCTGCGGATGAGTCCGGCCGAGCGGCAGCACCTGTTCAGCCTGGGCGGGGAGCCGCTGCCGGCCGAGCGGCCCGTCATCCCGCCCGATCCCGCGCTGCAGCGGCTGATCGACACGCTCAACCCGAATCCGGCCTACCTGCTCGACGAGTGCTGGGACCTGCTGGCCTGGAACAACGCCGAGGTCGGGCTGATCGGCGACCCCGCCGAGCTGGCCGAGTTCGAGCGCAACCTCATCTGGCTGGTGTTCACCCAGCCGGCGATGCGCGAGCTGCTGACCGACTGGCGCGGGCAGGCCAAGGGGCTGCTGGCCCAGTTCCGCGCCGACATCGCCGGCCGGACCGGCGAGCCGCGGGTCGAGGAGCGGGTGGCGGCGCTGCGGCGGGTCAGCCCGGAGTTCCGGGAATGGTGGGACCTGCACGCCATCGAGGGATTCCGATCCGCGCGGCACCGCTTCGACCATCCCCGGCTCGGCCGACTGACCGTGGACTACGTGAGGCTCGCGGCGCTGGACACCCCGGGCGTCAAGCTGTTCACCTGCGTGCCGGCTGACGCCGCGACCGCCGAGAAGATGCCCGGACTGCTGTCCGTGCCGGCGCCCGCCTAAGCCAACCTGCCCAGCAGCCACTCATGGAAGGCGCCGATGTGGTGCTCGCTGGGCACGAGCACGCCGCCCTTGGCGTAGGCGCGGGAGCTCATGGCGGGCTGGCAGCGTTCGCAGGCCTCGAAGTCCTGCTCGTTGACGCGGTGGAACAGCTCGACCGACCGCGAGACGTCCTTGCCGGACTCGACGACCGACGGCAGGTACAGCCAGTCGCACTCGACGACGGTGCGGTCGGGGGCCAACGGGAACATGCGGTGCAGGATGACGTGGTCGGGCACGAGGTTGATGAAGACCTGGGGCTTGACGGTGATGGCGTAGTAGCGGCGGTCCTGGTCCTCGCTCACGGTGGGAATGCGGTCGAGGCCCTCGCTCCCGTCGACGGTGAAGCCCTGGATCTGCGTGCCGAACTCGGCGCCGTGGCCGACGTAGTACTGGGCGGCCAGGCCCTCGGTGAACTCGGGGAGGACCTCGGTGAGCTCGGGGTGGATGGTGGCGCAGTGGTAGCACTCCATGAAGTTCTCGACGATGAGCTTCCAGTTGGCCCGCACGTCGTAGACGATGCGCCGGCCGACCGACAGGTTGGGAATGTCGTAGTGGTCGATGGCGCCGGCGTCGCCGAGGCGCTCGGTGCAGGCGCCGATGACGTCCTCGTCGAATGACGGGGGCTCGTCGGCCAGGCAGACCCAGACGTAGCCGAGCCACTCACGGACGTGCACGGTGACCAGCCCGTACTCGACACGGTCGATGTCGGGCATCTTGGTCAGGTTGGGGGCGGCGATGAGCTTGCCGTCGAGACCGTAGGTCCAGGCGTGGTAGGGGCACTGGAAGGCGCGCTTGACCTCGCCCTCCTCGTCCAGGCAGAGCTTGGCGCCGCGATGGCGGCAGATGTTCAGGAAGGCCTTGACGGAGTTGTCACGGGCGCGGGAGACCAGAACGGACTCGCGTCCTATCTGGACGGTGCGGAACCTGCCGGGGGAAGGGATGTCCGAGGACCGGATGGCGCAGAACCACATGGCCTCGAAGACGCGTTCCTGCTCCTGCCGGAAGACGGCCGGATCGGTGTAGCACGCGCCCGGCAGGGTAGGGATGAGGCTGGCGGTCACGGAACAAATCCCCTTCTCACCGTCGGATTCTGGCCATCTCGGGGTCGAACAGCGGCTCGGTGCGCACCGTTGCCGGGATCTTCTCCCCGAAGTACTCGATCGTCACGGCCGTGCCGGGCTCGGCCACGGCGGGCGGCAGCCAGGCGTAGACGACTGTCCGGCCGACGCCGTAGCCGAAGGAGGCACTGGTCACGTAGCCGACGGCGGAACCGTTGAACCACACGGGTTCCTTGCCCAGCACGACCGACCCGGGGTCGTCGACGGTGAGGCAGGCCAGCTTGCGGGCCACGGGCCGGGATTCGAGGGCCCTGCGGCCGACGAAGTCGCCCTTGTCCATACGGACGGCGAAATCGAGGCCGGCCTCGGAGGGGGAATGCTCGGGCGTCATGTCGGTGCCCCAGGCGCGATAGCCCTTCTCCAGACGCAGGCTGTTGAACGCGCTGCGGCCGGCGGCGATGACGCCGTGCTCCCGCCCGGCCGACCACAGGGTGTCCCACAGCTTGAGGCCCAGATCGGCGGTGGTGTAGAGCTCCCAGCCGAGTTCGCCCACATAGGACAGACGCATGGCGGTGACGGGGACGGCGCCGAGGTAGGCCCGCTTGGCCCGGAAGTAGCCGAAGGCCTTGTGGGAGAAGTCCTTGTCCACCAACGGTTGCACGAGGTCGCGGGCCAGCGGGCCCCACACGCCGAGGCAGCAGGTGCCGGCGGTGATGTCCCGGACGGTCACATCACCCGGCGCGCGGCGGAGCATCCAGTCCAGGTCGAGATTGCCGTTGGCGCCGACCTGGAAGCGGTCGGCAGCCAGGCGGGCGACGGTGAGATCGCTGCGAATGCCGCCGGTCTCGTCCAACATCAGCGTGTACGTCACCGAGCCGACGGACTTGGCCAGGTTGTTGGTGGTGAGGCCCTGCAGGAAGTCCAGGGCGCCGGGGCCGCTGACTTCGAGGCGCTTCAAGGGGGTCATGTCGTACAGGGCGACGCGTTCCCGGGTGACGCGGGCCTCGGCGGCGGCGATGGGCGACCAGTAGCGGGCCGACCAGTCGTCCCGCTCGGGCACGTCGAAGCCGGAGATCAGGGACTCGTTCGCCTCGAACCAGTGCGGCCGCTCCCAGCCGGCGGCCTCCAGGAACATGGCGCCGAGCTCCTGGTGCCGCTCATGGAACGGCGAGGTCCGAAGTGGACGCGGCGACTCCATGGGCTGCAACGGATGCAGGATGTCGTACACCTCGACGAAGTTCTGCTGGCCGCGCTCAAGGACGTAGGACGGGGCGAGCTGGTGCTCCTCGAAACGGTTGAGGTCGCACTCGTGCACGTCGGTCGACGGCTGACCGTCGACCAGCCACTCGGCCATGGCCCGGCCGACGCCGGCGGAGTGCGTCACCCACACGGCCTCGGCCACCCAGAACCCTCGCAGCGACGGGGACTCCCCCATCAGCGGGGCGCCGTCCTGGGTGAAGGAGAAGATGCCGTTGAAGCCCTCGCCCACTGAGCTCTTCCCCAGCGAGGGCAGCAACTCCGTCGAGGCGGTCCAGGCCTCGGCGAAGTCCTCGGGCGTGAAGGCCAGCATGGACGGCATCGGATCCGTCGGCAGATCGGCGATGTCGACCGGCATCGGCCGGTGGCCGTAGTAGCCGATGCCCAGCCGGTCGCCGTGCTCGCGGTAGTACAGATCCCGGTCCTGGTGCCGCAGGATCGGCATCCTGCCGGTGAGCCCGGCGACGGGCGTGGTCTTGGCGTACTGGTGGGCCAACGGCGTCAGCGGCACGGTCAGGCCGACGAGCTCGCCGACCGCCGGGCCCCAGAATCCGGCGCAGGACACGATAATGTCCGCGGCGAACGTGTCGGTCTCGGTGCGGACGCCGGTGACCCGGTCGGAGGCCTGCTCGACGGCGACGACCTTCTGCCGGCCGACGAACAGCGCCCCGCGGTCGATCGCGCGCCGGGCCTGCTTCTCGCAGGCCAGCACGGCGTTGGCCAGGCCGTCGGTCGGCGTGTGCAAACCGCCGAGAACACCCTTGCCCAGCAACGGAACCAGCGTCCGGCACTCGTCCGGACCGATGAGCGAGGACGGAATGCCCCACGATGTGGCCCAGCCGTGTCGGCGGGCCAGGTCGGCGTGACGTTCCGGGGTGGTCGCGATCTCGAGGCCGCCGAGCTGGTTGAACGCGCCCAGGCCGACCAGCTTCTCCACCGTGTAGGTGGCGAACTCGGCCATCGTCCTGGACGGATTCGTCTGGAACACCAGGCCCGGCGCGTGCGAGCTGGAGCCGCCGGTGGCGAACAGCGGCCCCTGGTCCAACACGGTCACGTCGGTCCAGCCCCGCTCGGTCAGCTCGTCGGCCAACGCGCAGCCGACGACACCGGCCCCGATGATCACGACCTTCGGCATCAGACAGCCTCCTCCGCCGTCACCGCTGCGTTGGATCCCTTGGGCACCTCAGCGGCATGGTCGGCGAGGACGCCGGTCTTGTGCCGCAACACGATCCAGTAGTAGCCGAAGCCGACCAGCGCCACCAGACCCACGAACAACACCGCACCCCATTGCAGGAACCAGTGGAACGGCGGTGTCGGGTTGTAGACCTCGCTGCGCGGCCAGCCCAGGTTGATCGCCATGCCCGCGCCCCACAGCACGGCTAGTATGTTCACCGGCAAACCCCAGCGCCCCAACGAGAAGCCCTTGCTCGGGGCGTCCTTGCCGGGCCAGGTGCCGCGCAGCCGGGCGATGAGCATCGGCAGCGTCACCAACAGGTAGGCCACGTAGATGAGCACGACGCCGATGCTGGTGACCAGCTGGAAGATCTGCGGCTGGCCGATGTTGACCACCAGCAGGATGATCGCGATGATGCCGATCAGCACGGCCGGGCGGACCGGGGTGCGCTGCTTGCCGTGCACCTTGGCCAGCCAGGCGCCGGCCGGCAGGTTGTTGTCCCGCGCCATGGCGAAGGTCATCCGGATGGCCGCGGTGTGCACGGCCAGGATGCACACGGTGATCGCGATCGCCACGGCGACCAGGAACACCTTGCCGAGCCCCGATCCCAGCACGTCGATCACCACGTACTGAAGGCCGATGGTGCTCAGCTCGGGCGCGTTGATGTTGCGCACCGCCATCAGCGCCAGCAGCAGGATCAGGCCGCCGATGACGAAGGAGGCGATCAGCGCGCGGAGGATGGCCCGCGGCGCGTTCTTGCGCGGGTCCACGGATTCCTCGCCGAGCGAGCTGGCGGTGTCGAAGCCGTACATGACATAGGCCGAGGCCAGCGAGCCGACCAGGAAGGCACCGAAGTAGCCGAAGGTCATGCCGTCGCCCTTGTTGGCGGTGTCCAGCACGATCTGCGGCCCGCGCACGACCTCGACCGCGAGCAGCACCACCAGCAGCACGGCGGCGATCAGCTCGATGAACACGCCGGCGCTGTTGATGCGGGCCATCAGCTTGGTGCTCCAGGCGTTGACCGCCGTGCTGAACACGATCAGCACCGAGCCCAGGATCACCGCGTTCACGGCGTTGTCCGGGGCGATCTGGAAGAAGTCGGCGATCTGCGGCAGCGTGATCTGGTAGGCCAGCGCCACCGAGGCCACGGTGACGACCGAGGCCACCAGCATCATCCAGCCGGCCAGCCAGGCCACGTGCTGGCTGCCCAGTCGCTTGGACCAGTTGTAGATCGAGCCGGCCACCGGGTAGCGGGCGGACAGCTCGGCGAAGCACAGCGCGATCATCAGCTGGCCGACGAACACCATCGGCCACGACCACCAGTTGGCCGGGCCGCCGACGGCGAAGCCGAAGTAGAACATCTGGAACGTGCCGGTGAGGATGGAGATGTAGCTGATGCCGGCGGCGAAGGTGTGGAAGTTGCCCAGAGTTCTCTCGAACTCCTGCTTGTACCCCAATTCGGCGAGGCCATGGCCGTCGTCAGAACTCATGACTGCTCCCGGTGGCGGTAGAACTGCACCTCGGTCGGCGGCAGGGGCTGCCGGCCGAGGATCAGGTCCGCGGACTTCTCCGCGATCATCATGGTCGGCGCGTAGATGTTGCCGTTGGTGACGTAGCGCATCACCGACGCGTCGACGACCCGCAGCCCGTCGACCCCGTGCACCCGCAGGCTTTCCGGGTCCACGACGGACTGCTCGTCCACCCCCATCCGGCACGTGCACGAGGGGTGCAGCGCCGTCTCTCCGTCCTTGGCCACCCAGGCCAGGATCTCCTCGTCGGTCGTCACCGTAGGCCCCGGCGAGATCTCCCCGCCGCTGTAGGTGTCGAAAGCCTTCTGCGTCAGGATGTTGCGGGCGACACGGACCGCCTCGACCCATTCGCGGCGGTCCTGGTCGGTGGACAGGTAGTTGAAGCGCAGGGCCGGCTTCACCCTCGGGTCACGGGAAGTGATCTTCACGGAGCCGCGGGCGTCGGAGTACATCGGGCCGACGTGCACCTGGTAGCCGTGGTCGCCGGCCGGCAGCGAGCCGTCGTAGCGCACGGCGATGGGCAGGAAGTGGAACATCAGGTTGGGGTAGGCCACCTCGTCGTTGCTGCGGACGAAGCCGCCGCCCTCGAAGTGGTTGGTGGCTCCGGGTCCCTTGCGGAACAACCACTGCAGTCCGACCATCGGCTTGCGGTACCACTTCATGTACGGCGCCACCGACACCGGTTTGGTGCAGGCGTACTGGATGTACACCTCCAGGTGGTCCTGGAGGTTCTCCCCCACGCCCGGAAGGTCGTGCACCACGTCGATGCCCAACTCGGACAGTTCGGCGGCATTGCCGACGCCGGACAGCTGAAGCAGCTGCGGCGAGTTGATCGCGCCGCCGCTCAGGATGACCTCGCCGGCCCGAACCTGCTTCGTCCGTCCACCTTGGACGTACTCGACGCCGACGGCCTTGGTGCCCTCGAACAGGATCCGCGTCGCGTAGGCCCGGGTCGTGACCGTCAGGTTAGGACGTTTGCGCACCGGGTGGATGTAGGCGCGGGCGGCGCTGAGCCGTCGACCGCGGTGCAGGTTGCGGTCGAACGGGGCGAAGCCCTCCTGCTGGTATCCGTTGACGTCCTTGGTGAGCGGGTAGCCCGCCTCCTGCACGGCCTCGAAGAAGGCCTTGAACAGCGGGCTGTCGGCCGGGCCGCGCTCCAGGACCAGCGGGCCGTCGCCGCCGCGGTAGGAGTCCGCGCCGGCCAGGCAGTTCTCCATCTTCTTGAAGTACGGCAGGCAGTGCGCGTAGTCCCAGGACTTCATGCCTTCGTCCGCGCCCCACCGCTCGTAGTCGAGCGGGTTGCCGCGCTGGAAGATCATGCCGTTGATGCTGGACGAGCCGCCGAGCACCTTGCCGCGCGCGTGGTAGATCCGCCGGCCGCCCATCTGCGGCTCCGGCTCGGACTCGTACTTCCAGTCGTAGAAGCGGTTTCCGATCGGCATGGTGAGCGCCGCCGGCATGTGCACCAGCGGATCCCAGATGTAGTCGGGCCGACCGGCTTCCAGCACAAGGACCTTGATGGCGGGATCCACGGAAAGGCGGTTGGCCAGGCAGCTGCCGGCGGAACCCCCGCCGACCACGACGAAGTCGTACATCCTCTATCACCCCGGGAACAGGCCGAGTGGTTTCGGATCGGTGTTGGTGTAGACGTGTTTCGCCTCGCGGTACTCGTCGAGACCGGTGGGTCCGAGCTCGCGGCCGATGCCGGATCGCTTGAAGCCGCCCCATTCCGCCTGCGGCAGGTAGGGGTGGTAGTCGTTGATCCAGATCGTGCCGTGGCGCAGCGCGCCGGCGACCCGGGCCGCGCGGCCGGCGTCGCGCGTCCACACCGCGCCGGCCAGGCCGTAGTCCGTGTCGTTGCCGAGCTCGATCGCTTCTTCCTCGGTGCTGAAGCGTTCGGCCGTCAGTATCGGGCCGAACGTCTCCTCGCGCACGACGGTCATGTCACGGCGGCAGTCCGCGAACACCGTCGGCCGATAGAAGAAGCCTTGCCGCAACTCGGGTTCCTCGGGCCGACGGCCGCCGGCCAGCAGCTTGGCGCCCTCGGCGATCGCGGACGCCACGTACCGCTCGATCTTGGCGCGGTGCTCGGCCGACACCAGCGGGCCACTCTGGCTGGTGTCGTCGAACCCGTTGCCGATGACGATGCGGTCGGCGCGGGCCGCGATCTCCGCGACGAACTCGTCGTACACGCTGTCCTGCACCAGAAGTCGGGCCCCGGCCGAGCAGACCTGGCCGGCGTGCAGGAAAACGGCGTTGAGCGCCTGGTCCTTGGCGGTCTCCAGGTCGGCGTCGGCGAACACGATGTTGGGGTTCTTGCCGCCCAACTCCAGCGCGACCTTCTTGACGTTGCCGGCGGCGGCGACCATGATCCGCTGCCCGGTGGCCAGGCCGCCGGTGAACGACACCAGGTCGACATCGTCGCTTTCGGACAGTGCCGCGCCGACGGTGGCGCCCGCGCCCAGCACGAGGTTGACCACGCCGGCCGGGATGCCGGCCTCCTCGATCAGCCGGACCAGGGCGATCGTGGTCAGCGGCGTGACCTCGCTCGGCTTGATCACGATGGTGTTGCCGGCGGCCAGCGCGGGCGCGACCTTCCAGGACGCCTGCAGCAGCGGGTAGTTCCACGGCGTGATCAGCGCGCACACGCCGACCGGCTCGTAGACGATCCGGCTCTGCGCGGTGGGGATGCCGGTGTCGACGACCCGGCCGGGGTGCTTGTCGGCCAGGTCGGCGTAGTAGCGGAAGACCCGGACCACGTCGTCCACGTCGGCGATGCTCTCGCCGAGGGTCTTGCCGGTGTCCAGGGTCTCGGTTCTGGCGATGTCGTCGCGGTCGCGCAGCAGCAGGTCGGCGACGGCGTTGAGCAGCGCGCCGCGCTCGGCCGCCGACGTGCGGGGCCACGGGCCGGCATCGAAGGCGGCCCTCGCGGCGGCCACCGCTCTCAAGGCGTCCTTCGCGTCGGCTTCGGCGACTGTCGTGACCACGCTGCCGTCGAACGGGTTGATCACGGGCCGGGTGTCGCTCCCGGCCGTCCAGTGCCCTTCGATGAACAGTTCCGCCACGGGGACCCCCGATCACGGTTGTTGCTGATTACGCAACGGCTCGCTGAGTTCGCAACAGCATCGACTGCGGCCGGAGTCCCGTCAAGGGGCCAGCACGGGCCGGGCCAGCTGCCGTCGCCACCGGGCGAACAGCTTCGGCTGGTTCATGCCGAGCACCCCGACCAGCACATCACCACGTTCGTAGACCGCGAGGAAGCTGCGGCGGTCGGTGTCGCCCTCGATCACCCGGACGGTGTCGCCCTCCCAACGGTGACCGATGAACTGGATGCGCACCCCGTACTGGTCGGACCAGAAATACGGCGCGGAGAGGTGGGGCCGCGGGTCGCCCAGCAGGGTTGCCGCCGCGGTGACCGGCTGCTCCAGCGCGTTCGTCCAGTGCTCCGCGCGGTGCCGGTCGTGCAGGTGGACGCTGTACGAGGCGGCGACATCGCCGACTGCCACCACCTCCGGCAACCCGGTCGCGCAGGCCGCGTCCGTGACGACGCCGTTGTCCAGCTGCAGGCCGGAGCCGGCGAGCCACTCGAAGTTCGGCGCCGCCCCGATGCCGACGACCACCACCTCGGCCGGGATCTGCCGGCCGTCGGCCAGCTCCACGCTGCGCACCCGGTTGGCCCCGAGGATGCGCTTGACCTGGGCGTTCGTGATGAGGCGGACGCCGTGGTCGCCGTGCAGGCCGGCGCAGACGGCGCCCAGTTCGGGACCGAGCTGGCGCAGCAGCGGCAGCGGCTCGGCCTCGACGACCGTGACGTCCGCGCCGAGATAACGGGCCGTGGACGCTACTTCGGCACCGATGAAGCCGGCCCCGACCACGACCAGTTTCACGCCCGGCACCAGCTCGGCACGCAGGCGGATCGCGTCGTCCAGCGTGCGCAGGACGTGGACGCCGTTGACGCCCTCGGTGCCCGGCAGCCAGCGGGCGCGGGCGCCGGTCGCGATGACGACGCCGTCGCAGCGCAGCGTCTGGCCGTTGGACAGCTCGATGGAGCGGTCGTGCGGGTTGAGGCTCAACGCCCGCGCGCCCAGCCGCCAGTCGAAGTCCAGGGCCTCGTCGTCCGGCGTGCGCAGGCCGATGTCCGAGCTCTTGCCGGCGAGGAACTCCTTGGACAGCGGCGGCCGGTCGTACGGCCGGTGCGGCTCGTCGCCCACGATGACCAGGCGGCCGTCGAAACCCTGCTGGCGCAGGGCACGGGCCGTGGACAGGCCGGCCAGGGAGGCGCCGATCACCGCCGCCGTGCGCATCAGCAGGCCACTTCGATGTGGGCCACCCGGATGACGCCGTCCTCGACGACCACCGGGTAGGTGCGGATCGGCTTCGTGGCCGGCGGGCCGCTGGGCTGGCCGGTGCGCAGGTCGAAGCAGGAGGCGTGCAGCGGGCACTCCACCGTGCAGCCCTCAAGCCAGCCGTCGGCCAGCGAGGCGTCCTGGTGGGTGCAGGTGTCGTCGACGGCATAGAAGTCGCCGTCCTCCGTGCGGAAAACGGCGATGGGCGGGTCGACCGTGTCGACTCTGACCGCCTCCCCCGGCGGCAGGTCGTCGACTCTGCACACGGTGATCACTTCGGCCTCCGGTTGCGTATAGCACAACTTGTCGTGCTGCACGCAACAGAGTGAGGACCGGGCGATGCGCCGTCAAGGCTCCATCCGCTCGACTACAGTGCGTGCATGGCTTCAAGCGAGGGGTCGGCCGCACTCGTGCAGTCGGTCGACCGCGCGGTGTCCGTCCTGGAGTTCCTGGCCCTGCACGGCGAGATGGGCATCACCGAGCTCGCCGCCGAGCTGGGGGTGCACAAGTCCACCGCCTTCCGGCTGGTGTCCGTGCTCGACTCCAGAGGGCTCGTCCAGCAGGCCGGCGACCGCGGCAAGTACCGGCTCGGCTTCGGCATCGTCCGGCTGGCCGGGGCCACCGCCGCGCAGATGGACCTGTCCCGCGAGGCCCGCCCTGTCTGCGAGCGGCTGGCCGCCCAGGTCGGCGAGACCGTCAACGTCGCGATCCTGGACGGCGGCTACGCCATCAACGTCAGCCAGGTGCGCGGCAGCGCCACCGTGTCCTCGATCAACTGGGTCGGGCAGCGCACTCCCCTGCACGCCACGTCCAGCGGCAAGATCCTGCTGGCCAACCAGCCTTCAGCGGTACGCGACGAGCTGTTGGGCCGGCCGCTGACCATGTACACCCCTCGCACGATCATCGACGCCGGGCTGCTGCGGTCCGAGCTGGAGGCGGCGCTGGCGGCCGGGTGGGCCAGCACGGCGGATGAGCTGGAGATCGGTCTCAACGCGGTGGCGGCGCCCATCCGGGGCATGGACGGGGATGTGGTCGCGGCGTTGAGCGTCTCCGGGCCGTCGTACCGGTTGACGACGGACCGCTTCGCGGAGGTCGCCCGCTTAGCCGCCGAGGCCGCCCGCGAGATCAGCCACCGCATCGGCCACACCAGCTAGAGGCCCCCTTATGCAGGGAAGGACGCCTTACCCGCGTTGAACGAGGGTAAGGCGTCCTTCCCTGCATAAGGGCGGGAGCCAGGTGTTGTGGAGAGCGCAACAGTGCGCTTAATCTGCAACAGCGCAGGCTCCTGGAGGTGGGCATGTCCGAGCATCCCGACCGGCTGTGGCGCAACCCCGAACCCAGGTCCGGGTACGACGTGGTCATCGTGGGCGGCGGCGGGCACGGGCTGGCCACGGCGTACTACCTCGCGGCCAACCACGGCATCCGGAACGTGGCGGTGCTGGAGAAGGGGTGGCTGGCGGGCGGGAACATGGCCCGGAACACGACGATCATCCGCTCCAACTACCTGTGGGACGAGAGCGCGGCGATCTACGAGCACGCCCTGAAGCTGTGGGAGGGCCTCTCGGCGGAGCTGGACTACGACATCCTGTTCAGCCAGCGGGGAGTTCTCAACCTGGCCCACACCCTGCAGGACGTGCGTGAAGGCACGCGAAGGGTGAACGCCAACCGGCTCAACGGGGTGGACGCGGAGTGGCTGGATCCGGACGAGGTCCGGAAGTTCTGCCCGGTGGTCAACACCTCGCCGGACGTGCGGTACCCGGTGTTGGGGGCGACGCTGCAACCCCGGGCGGGCATCGCGAAGCACGACCACGTGGCCTGGGCGTTCGCCCGCAAGGCCGACGAGCTCGGGGTGGACCTGGTCCAGGGCTGTGAGGTCACGGGATTTCTCAAGCAGGGCAACAAGGTCGTCGGGGTGGAGACGAATCTGGGGCCGATCCGCGCGGGCCGGGTGGGCATGGCGGCGGCGGGGCACAGCAGCGTCCTGGCGAGCCTGGCCGGCGTGCGACTGCCGGTGCAGAGCCATCCGCTCCAGGCGCTGGTGTCGGAGTTGCTGGAACCGGTGCACCCCTGCGTGGTGATGTCCAACCACGTGCACGTGTACGTCAGCCAGGCGCACAAGGGCGAACTGGTCATGGGGGCGGGCATCGACCCGTACAACTCCTATGCGCAGCGCGGTTCGGTGCATGTGATCGAGCAGCAGATGGCGGCGGCGCTGGAGCTGTTCCCGATCTTCGCCCGGGCCCACGTGCTGCGCACCTGGGGCGGCATCGTGGACGTCACGCCGGACGCGTCGCCGATCATCGGGCCGACGCCGGTGGACGAGCTCTTCGTCAACTGTGGTTGGGGCACCGGCGGTTTCAAGGCGACGCCGGCCTCGGGCTGGACGTACGCGCACACACTGGCCACCGGCAGGGCGCACCCGCTCAACGAGCCGTTCGCCCTGGAGAGGTTCACCACGGGCGCCCTGATCGACGAGCACGGCGCCGCGGCCGTCGCACACTAGAGGGAGGACCGATGCTGCTCATCCCGTGCCCCTGGTGCGGCGACCGCGACGAGACGGAGTTCCACTACGGCGGCCAGGCCGGCGTGCCGTACCCGGAGCGGCCAGCCGATCTGTCCGATGAGGACTGGGGACAGTACCTGTTCGTGCGGGACAATACCAAGGGGCGCTTCGAGGAGCGCTGGTCGCACTCGGCGGGGTGCCGCCGCTGGTTCAGCATCGTCCGCGACACGGTGTCGAACGAGATCGTGCGATGAGACTCCCCGAGGGCGGTCGCATCGACCGTACGAAGCCGTTGCGCTTCACCGTGGACGACATCGAGCACACGGGCTGCGCCGGTGACACGCTGGCCTCGGCGATGATCGCCAACGGGCTGCTGGAGGTCGCGCCCAGCGCGTACAGGCAACGGCCGCGTGGGATCTTCGCGGCGGGCGTCGACGAGCCGAATGCCCTGGTGCAGCTGGATGATCCGATGCAGCTGGCCACGACCACCGAGCTGGTCGACGGACTGGCGGCAACCCTGTTGTCGGGCAAGGGAAGGCTGACCGACACGCCGGACCCGGCCCGCTACGACAAGCGGAACGTGCACTGTGACGTGCTGGTGGTCGGCGGCGGCCCGGCCGGCGTGGCGGCGGCGTTGGCGGCCGGTCGCACCGGGGCCCGGGTGATCCTCGCCGACGAGCAGAGCGAGCTGGGCGGTGGCCTGCTGACCGAGAACCGGCTGCTGGACTGGCTGGCCGACGCCGTGGACGAGCTGGGCGCCCTCGACGAGACCAGGGTGCTCACCGGCGCGACGGCGTTCGGCTACTACGACCAGAACTTCGTTGCCCTGGCCGAGAAACACCGCCTGTGGCACGTCCGGGCCAAGCGCGTGGTGCTGGCCACCGGCGCGCACGAGCGGCCGCTGGTGTTCGTCGACAACGACCTACCGGGCATCATGCTGTCCTCGGCGGTTCGCCAGTACGTCAACCGGTACGCGGCGCTGCCGGGCGAGAACATCGTGGTGTCCACGACGAACGACGCCGCCTACGGGACGGCCTTCGATCTGGCCACGAGGGTGTCCACCATTGTGGACAGTCGACCTGAGCCGCCACGGGAACTGGTTCGCCGGGCGCAGGAACTGGGTATCGAGGTGCTGGCCGGGGCGCATGTCCAGCAGGCGCTGGGCACGCGGCGCATCGACGGCGTGCGGGTCGGTGAACGGCAGATCGCCTGTGATCTGCTCGCGGTGTCGGGCGGCTGGAGCCCGGCCGTGCACCTGTTCTCCCAGTCCCAGGGCAAGATCCGGTACGACGAGCGGGTCGCCGCGTTCGTGGCGCACAAATCCGTGCAGGAGCAGCACATCGTGGGCGCCGCGAATGCCGTCTACGACCTGGCCGGCTGCCTGCGAGAAGGCTTCCGGGCCGGCCTGGAAGCGGCCAAGAGGACCGGATTCGACGGCAGCCTGCCGGAAGCCCCCTACGCGGCAACGGAAACCGTCGCGCCACCGACGCCGGTGTGGTTCGTCGACGGCCCGGAGGACCGGCAGTTCGTTGATCTGCAACGCGATGCGACCGTCGCCGATGTGCGGCGGGCGACCGGGGCCGGCATGCGGTCGGTGGAGCACGTGAAGCGGTACACGACCATCGGCACCGCGCACGACCAGGGCAAAACCGCCGGCTTCGCGGCGATCGGCGTGATCACGCAACTGCTCGGGGCCGAAACGCCGCAGGGCACGACAACCTACCGCCCGCCCTACACGCCGGTGTCGTTCGCGCTGCTGGCCGGGCGGGACCGCGGCGAGCTGCACGATCCGGTGCGCATGACGCCGATGCACGACTGGCACGTCCGCAACGGCGCGCTGTTCGAGAACGTCGGCCAGTGGAAGCGCCCCTGGTACTACCCGCGGCCCGGCGAGGACAGGAAAACGGCCGTGCTGCGGGAATGCCGGGCCGCCCGCACGAGCGTGGCGGTGATGGACGCCTCCACCCTCGGCAAGATCGACATCCAGGGCCCGGACGGCGGCGAGTTCCTCAACCGCATGTACACCAACGCGTTCGCCAAGCTCAAGGTCGGCCACTGCCGGTACGGCCTGCTGTGCAGGCCGGACGGCATGGTGTTCGACGACGGCGTGGTCATGCGCGTCGCCGAGAACCGTTTCCTGGCCACGACCACGACCGGCAACGCGGCGGCGGTGCTGGACTGGTTCGAGGAGTGGGCTCAGACGGAGTGGCCGGACCTCAAGGTGTGGTTCACCTCGGTCACCGAGCAGTGGGCGACGATCGCGGTGGTCGGCCCGCAGGCCCGCACGGTGCTCAGCATCGTCGCGCCGGACGTGGACTGCTCGGCCGAGTCCTTCGAGTTCATGACGTTCCGGGACGTGCGGCTGGCCGACGGCACCCCGGCCCGGATCGCCCGGGTGTCCTTCTCCGGCGAGCTGGCGTTCGAGGTCAACGTGGACGGCCGGCACGGCGCCGAGGTCTGGAATGCCGTGATGGCAACGGGTCTGCCGACGCCGTACGGCACCGAGACCATGCACGTGCTGCGGGCCGAGAAGGGCTACGTGATCGTCGGCCAGGACACCGACGGCACGGTCACGCCGCAGGATCTCGGGATGGAGTGGATCGTGTCGCCGCGCAAGGACTTCGTCGGCAAACGCTCCTACCAACGGCGCGACGCGGTTCGCCCGGACCGCAAGCAGCTGGTGGGCCTGCTGCCCGTCGACCCCGAGGACCTGCTGCCCGAGGGCGCGCAGCTGATCGCGCCGGACACGTCGTTGGCACAACCGGTGCCGATGCTCGGACACGTGACATCGAGCTACCACAGCGCCGCGCTGGAGCGGACGTTCGCGCTGGCGCTGGTCAAGGGCGGCAGGCAGCTGATCGGGCAGACGGTGCTGGCCCCGTTGCGGGACCGGACGATCGCCGCCACGGTCACCGAGCCGATCTTCTACGACCCGGAGGGGACCCGCAGGGATGGCTGAGCTCCGCCAAGTCGACCTTCCCCACCAGGTCGAGCTGAGGGTCGACCCCGTGGACCCGGCCGCGACCCGGATCGGGGAGCTGCTGGGCACGCCGCTGCCGGTGGTGCCGAACACCGGGTCCGAGGCCGTGCTGTGGCTCGGGCCGGACCAGTGGCTGGTGTTCGGGGCGTCCGAGGACCAGCTGCGGGCCGTGCTCGGCGACACCCCCGGCTCGGTCGTGGACGTCTCGGCCAACCGGGTGGTCTTCGAGCTGTCCGGGCCGGACGCGCGGGAGGTGCTGGAGCAGGGCTGCGCCATCGACCTGCACCCGCGCGCCTTCGGCCCGGGCCGGTGCGCGCAGACCATGCTGGCCCGCGCGGCCGTGGTGCTGCACCAGGTCGACGCCGGGCCGACGTACCGGCTGCTGGTGCGGCCCTCGTTCGCCGGCTACCTCACGTCGTGGGTTCGGGACGCGGCGTCGGCTCCGGGCTGACCACCAGCTCGTCCGGCTGCTGGGACATCTCCCACAGCGGCAGGTGGAAGCTCTCCTTGCGGATCCGCAGGTCGTGGTAGAGCAGCGTGGTCACGCCGATGGTGAACGGCTGGGTGATCGCGTACACGACCGCCGTCAGCACGCTGTACAGGATCATCACGGTCGGCGAGAACATCACGCTGAACATCGCCGACGGGTCGGGCTGCTGGCCGACACGGGTCGGCATGAGGCTCGGGAACTGGGAGAACTGCACCGCGCTCACCGGGAGCTGGGCGATGTTGCTGGCCACCGACACCATGATCCCGACCAGCGCCAGGATGCCGAACACCCGCCACCAGCCGCCGGACACCAGCCAGCGGGACCGGCGCATCGCGGTCAGCACCGGGGCCGGCTCCAGGATCAGCGCCGGCACGGCCAGCACCCACGAGATCCAGAAGTAGGCGGTGGCGACCAGGCCTCCCAGGAAGAACAGGAAGGCCAGCAGCAGAAGCTGGGGGGTGTTGGTGGCCACGGCCAGGATGAGGATCACCGCGAACGGCACGACGGCGCAGGCGCCGGCGATCAGCCCGATCAGCACGGTCAGCCCGAGCAGCGGCACCATGCGGGGCCCGGCCGCGCGCAGGGCCTGGCCGATCGAGGTGGTGCGGCCGAGCACCGCCCGGGCGACCACCACCGTGACGACGGACTGGGTGATCACCGTCGCCGCGAGGCCCAGCAGCACCAGCAGCAGCATGAGGACCAGCCAGCTGCCCACGAAGTTCGCGACGTCGCCCGGCGTGAAGGCCGGGCCGTCGCGGGTGATCGTGGGGAAGCTGGCGAACATGTTGACCAGCGGCACGACGACGGCGGCCGCGACGACCAGGTAACACACGAACGGCACCAGGATGGCCGGCCGCCAGTTGCGGAACATGGCCTTGAACGAGCCGCCGATCATGGCCCCGACGTCCAGCGGGCGCAGCGGGATCACGCCCGGCTGGGGCGCCTGCGGTGGCGGGGGCAGGTACTGCTGCGGGTACTGGATGTACTGCTGCGGATTGTCCGTCATGTCTCCCCCTGGGATGCTCGGTCCATGGTGTCACGCCGGTACCACCGGGCGGGCCGGAAGGTCTGTTGATCAGTCCGATCGGCCGCAGCGGTTACCCCGATCGAGGCACCGACGGCGGGTTCCACGACCGCGCACCGTACCGGGACCACCAGCAGTGACCTGCGAAAACTCCCCTATCGGGCGAGAATCGTGAACTTATCCGCGCTGTCCCCTCCGCACCGGGCCCCGGTGGTGGCATGATGTGGCGTGAGACCGGGGCTTTTCGTTGTGATGGCCTGGCTCGGCTTACAGGGAGTTAGTGGTATGGCGCAGGGCAATGTGAAGTGGTTCAACAGCGAAAAGGGCTTCGGGTTCATCGCGCAGGACGGTGGCGGTCCCGACGTCTTCGTGCACTACTCGGAGATCCAGGGTAACGGCTTCAAGACCCTGGACGAGGGGCAGCGCGTGGAGTTCGAGATCGGCCAGGGCCAGAAGGGGCCGCAGGCCCAGGGCGTCCGCGCCATCTGACCAGGCAAGCCCGAAGGGCCCGTGCCGCGAGGCACGGGCCCTTTGGTTTACCCTCAGCTACTTCCTGGCCCCGTCGTAGCGGGCCTGGTTCGCGGCGACGTCGAGCATGTTGTCCTCGACGAACTCGATGAGCTCGAACAGCCGCTTGGCGGTCGCCTCGCCCAGCGGCGTGAGGCTGTAGTCCACCCGCGGCGGAATCGTCGCCTGCGCCTCCCGGTGCACGAAGCCGTCCCGCTCCAGCGCCTGGAGGGTCTGGGCGAGCATCTTCTCGCTGACCCCGTCCACGCGCCTGCGCAGCGCGTTGAACCGCATCGTGCCGTCCCGCAGCGCGGCCAGCGCCAGAATCCCCCACCGGCCGGTGACGTGCTCCAGCGTGGCCCGCGAGGTGCAGTTGCGCGCGAACACGTCGAACGCGACGCGGCCGTGCTCCTCGAAGTCGGACTCGCTCATCCGCCCATGGTAGCTCACACGCAGCACAACCCTGAAGTTTGCACTTTCTAAAAGTTAGTGCAATCCTCGTGACGGTACAAACCTGATCGAAGGAGCACCTCTGATGATCGTCGTGACCGGCGCCACCGGCGCCCTCGGCCGTCTTGTCCTCGCTGGTCTGGCCCGCGCGGGGGTGCCCGCCGCCGACACCGTGGCCCTCGTCCGCGACCCGGCCAAGGGCGCCGACCTCGGCGTGCCGCTGCGGGTCGGCAGCTACGACGACCCGGCCAGCCTGCGCGGCGCGTTCGACGGCGCCGACAAGGTGCTGTTCGTCTCGGGCAGCGAGGTCGGCAAGCGCGTCGACCAGCACCGGGCCGTGGTCGACGCGGCCAAGGCGGCCGGCGTCCCGCACCTGGCCTACACCAGCGTCCTGCACGCCGACAGCAGCCCGCTGGCCCTGGCCGCCGAGCACAAGGCCACCGAGGAGCTGATCCGCGCGGCCGGCATCCCGTTCACGTTCCTGCGCAACAGCTGGTACACCGAGATGTACGCGGGCACCTTCCAGCAGGCCGTGGCCAACGGCGCGTTCATCGGCAGCGCCGGCGAGGGCCGGCTGGCCAGCGCCGCCCGGGCCGACTACGCCGAGGCCGCCGTCGCCGTGCTGACCGGGACCGGGCACGAGAACACGATCTACGAGCTGGCCGGCGACGTGGCCTGGAGCTACCCCGACCTGGCGGCCGCGCTGACGCAGGTGTCCGGAAAGGACATTCAGTATCGGAACCTGAGCTCGGCCGAGCACCTCGCCGCGCTGACCGACGCCGGCCTGCCGCCGCATCTGGTGGACCTGCTGGTCGAGGTCGACGGGCAGCTGGCCGGCGGGGCGCTCGTCGACGGATCGGGCGACCTGTCGCGGCTGATCGGGCACCCGACCACCACGCTGGCGTCCTCGATCGCCGCCGTGCTCGGCGGCTGACCCGGGGTTCCTCCGGCAGACTGCCGGCATGGAATCACTGACGATCACGCTCGGCGAGCACGTGTTCGACGCGCTCGCCGCCGGTCCGGCGGACGGCGACCTGGTGCTGCTGCTGCACGGCTACCCCGAGTTCGCCGACTGCTGGACCGAGGAGCTCGCCGCGCTGGGCGCGGCCGGCTACCGGGCCGTGGCCGTCGACCAGCGTGGCTACTCCCCCGGCGCGCGGCCCACGTCCATTTCGGACTACGTCGTCGACAACCTGGTGGCCGACGCCCTCGGCTTCGCCGACTCTCAAGGCGCCGGCCGGTTCCACCTGGTCTGCCACGACTGGGGCGGCCTCGTCGGCTGGGCGCTGGCCGGCGCGCACTCCGACCGGCTCAAGTCGTTCACCGTGCTGGCCACTCCGCACCCGCAGGCCCTGTACGCCGCCATCTCGTCCGACGAGGACCAGTCCAGCCGGGTCAACTACGTCCGGTACTTCCGGGCCAACGTCGGCGGGGCCGAGGAGGGCTTCCTCGCCGACGGCGGCGCTCGGCTGCGCGCCGCCTACGGTGGCGCGGTGTCGGCGGAGCTGGTGGAGAGCAACGTGAAGCGCTTCTCCGAGCCCGGCGCGCTCACCGCCGCGCTGAGCTGGTACCGGGCCGTCGACGGGGACGACCTGAACATCCCGTGCGGCCGGGTCTCCGCCCCCACGCTGTACATCTGGGGCAGCGAGGACGTCGCCCTGGGCCGGCTGGCCGCCGAGACCACCAAGGACTGGGTGGACGGGCCGTACCAGTTCGTCGAGCTGCCCGGGGCCAGCCACTGGCTGCCCGAGGAGTCGGCCGACACGGTGATTCCGCTGATGCTGGAACACATCGCCGCCAACAAGGGTTGATCATGGTGCGGCGGCGGGAATCTGGGCCCGCCGCCGCCCTTCAACCCCCGCGAGTCCCGCCCACAGTCACACCGAAATACGGTTTCAGGCAGACTCGGACCAGCGGGCCATCTGCTCGTCGGCGACCGTGGTGACGGCCAGCGAATCGATCCGAGCCAGGCCCGGCAGCGATTGCCGCCAATTCGGTGTGGTCAGCGCGACGGCGAGAGCTCGCGGATCCGGACCGTCCGAAGTGGATGGTCGTCCGGGACGTCGTCGGGCAGCCGCAGCCCGGGCCGGCTGGTGACGAGCACCCGCAGGTCCGACGGTGGCCGCCGCGGCAGCAGGGCGGCGATGCCGGCCACCCCGGCCGGCCGGGTGTCCTCGTCGAGGCCGTCGATCACCACGAGCAGGCGGCGGCCCCATAGCTCGGCCTGGTCGGCCGCGTCGGCCAGCAGCTGGAGCATGTCGCCGACCTTGGCCCCGACCGTCGCCGTGCCGGTCGGCCGGTGCAACAGCGCGGCCAGCTGCTCGCAGACCGCCGCGACGAACGCGCCGCTGTCCGACTGGCCTCCGCCCGGCCCATCAGCCTCGGCGGCGGGGCTTGCCCTTGCCGCCGCCGCGCGGGGCGGCGGCGCCACGGCGCTGAGCACCGGCGGACCGGGCGGGCTTCCCTCCAGTCGATTTCCCGCCGGCCGACTTCCCACCGGCTGCTTTCCCACCGGCCGACTTCCCACCGGCCGACTTCCCACCGGCCGACTTCCCACCGGCGGCCGGCTTGCTGGGCTCGGCGGCCTTGGCCGGTTCGGACTGGGCTCCGCGGCTGCTGTTCACCGTCCGGCCCCGCACGATGCCGATGAACTGCTCCATCAGCTCGCCGGTCTCCCCCTCCGGCCACGCCAGCGCCACCTGCGAGGCCGGTGCGTCGGCGATGGGCCGGTACGTGAGGCCCTTCCGGTGATGCAGCCGAGCCAGCGACTGCGGCAGGACCAGCAGCCCCACGCCGGCCTCGACCAGCTCGACGGCGTCCTCGATGGTCGCCGGGCGCTCCAGGGCAGGCTTGCCCGGCAGCGGCTCCGTCCACTCCAGGACGTCGTCGAGCGGCTGGAAGACGACGTCGTCGGCCAGTTCCGCCGGGGTCAACGAGTCGGCGGCGGCCAGGAAGTGGTCCTTGGGCACGACGACGACGGTGGTCTCGATGTAGAGCGGGATGGCGTGCAGGCCCGTGCGGTCGACGGGCAGCCGCAGCAGGACGGCGTCGACGTCGCGAAGCCGAACCGCGTCCGCGGCGGCGGCCGGCGTCACCCGAACGAGGGTCAGCGGGACGCCGGGCATCCGCTCCTGCCACATGCGTACCCACTTGGCGGGAGTGACCCCGGGCACGTAGGCGAGCCGGAACGAGGCAGGTGCAGTCACGGGGGCCAGGTTACCGGCCACTACCCTGTGCCCATGACGTCGCAGAAGACACCCCAGACGATGAAGCCGGCGACCGCCGCGAAGAAGCTGGGCGTGTACCTGGAGGCCACGCCCGAGGAGTTCCGGGACGGGGTCGTCTCGCGCGACGAGCTGAACGAGCTCCAGGCCAACCCGCCGCAGTGGCTGACCGACCTGCGCCGCAACGGCCCGCACCCGCGCCAGGTGGTGGCCACCAAGCTCGGCGTCTCCATCGGCGGCCTGGCCCGCGGCGGCGTCACCGAGGCCCTCACCACCGAGCAGATCGAGGCGCTCAAGACCGAGAACCCCGACTGGCTGGTGCACGAGCGCGAGACCCAGGCCGAGTTCCGGGACGAGCAGCAGCGCCTGAAGGACCGCGAGGCCAACCCCCCGGCCAAGCCGGCCGCGAAAGCCGCCGCGAAGCCCAAGGCCAAGGCCAAGCCGAAGGCCCGCAGCCGCTGACCCCGGTCACGTGCGCCTGCGGAGCCACCTCCACAGCCACACGCCCACCAGAACCGCGACGACACCACCGCCCAGCCACCACCAGATCGGGTGCGCGGCCTCCGGCGCGGACAACGCCCCGACCGGATTGACGATGCCGTAGCCGTACCGCGGGTCGCGGCCCGGTGCGCCCCGGTCCGTGGCGGTGCTGGTCAGGCGGTTGATGACGTCGTCCGCGGTTTCCGTCGGGAACCTCGACCGGACCAGCACGGTCACGCCGGACACCACCGCGGCCGCCTCGCTGGTCCCGGACCGGCCCAGCATGTCCACACCGGGGGCGGCCAGCGCCACCGCGGGGCCCTGCACGCTGATGTCGCCCCGGAACTCGCCCGCGCCGTCCACAGCGGACACCGCAAGCACCCCGGGCCGGTCGGCCGGGCTCACCACACCGGGATCGGTCTCCGAGTTGCCGGCCGCCGCCACGACCACGGCATCGTGCTGCCGCGCGTAGTCGATGCCGTCGTCGAAGGCCGTCAGTCCCGGGCTGCCGCTGCCGGCCGAGAGGTTGACCACCTTCGCCCCGTGGTCCACCACCCACCGGATCGCGTCGTTCGCCTCGCCCGCGCCGCCGTCCAGCTTCGCCGGCAGGATCTTGACCTTGGGCGCGACGCTCACGATCAGCTGTGCCATCTGTGTGCCGTGACCGTCGACGTCAGCCGTGCCCGCGCCGAGGTCGGGAAACTGCCGGCCGGGCAGAACCGCGTCGCCCAATCCCGGCGCGGTCGGATCGACGCCGGTGTCGATCACACCGACGACCACGCCGTCGCCCTTGGCCGTCGACCACGCCCGGGCCAGGTCGAGCTGACCGATCCAGTACGGCTGCGGCAGCACCAGGCTCAGCGCCACCAGCAGCGCGCTCATTGCGGACAGGACGGCAGCTCCCGCATGTCGATCTTGCTGGTCGGCTGCACCGGCAGCGCGATGGTGTACGTGAAGCACAGGGCGGCGGTGATCTCGCCGCCGACACCGCCTGAATTCCCTTCGACCCGAGCGGTGACGTCGATCGAGGAGTCGGCGCGCTTGACCGACTTGACCACGCCGTTGGCCTTGGCGATGGCAACGGTGATCTGGTCGTCGGTAAGGACGCCGTCCTGAGACTCCGTCCGCAGGTCGCCGACCGCGTCCCGGGCCAGCCCGCGCGCGTCGTCGGCCGCCTTCACCGGCGCCTGGCCGACGGCGTGCTCGAACATGAGGACCACGACGATGACCCCGACCACCAGCAGCGTGCCGACGCCCGCGACCGACCAGGCGATGATCCTGACCGGCCGCGGGACGCCGCTTTCACTGCTATCGCTCATGATCCATGGTAGCTAATCGACACCAGCTTGTCGGACAGCATCTTGGTGAATGCGCCGGCGGCGCCGGCATTGGGATGGAAGGAGCTCCGGCTCAGGCAGGTGGCGTTGAACACCAGACAGAAGGGCGAGTTGGGATCACCCACATGGAAGTCACCTTCGCCGTCGGACCCGAGGACGTAGCCGTGGAACCAGCCTTCCGCGGAACAGATGCCGTGTAGGCGGAAGTAGTCGTCCGGCTTCGCGTACACCACCTTCGCGCCGGTCGCCGCCACCGAAGCGACGGTCGCCTGCTGCTTCTGCTCGAGGTAGACGGCGAGCTGGTCGATCGACGTGGCGAAGTTGGCCGAGACATGGATGTCCAGGCAGCTCCCGGCCGTGTTCTGCATGATGTCCGGATACCCCATCAGCACGATCTGCGCCTGCGGCGCCTTGGCGCTGATGGCCTTGAGCACCCGGGCCAGGTCGGGTTGCGCCTTGTCGATCCGGCCCTCGAACTCCGCGAGGTAGTCCGCACCGCCACAGGTGCCGGGGCCGGACACGCAGCGGGTGATCGAACCGGCGAACGCGTCGCCGTCGTTGCCGCCGATGGTCAGCACGACCAGGTTCGTCCAGCTGGTGATCGCGCCGGAGTTGATCTGGTCGAGCTCCCGGAACTGGCCGTCGCCGTTGCGGAACTCGGTGTTGTGGGGATCGTTCCACCAGCTGGGCGGCGTCGACTCCTGGCGGACCACGCTGTCGGTCTTGGCCCCGGAGCAGGCCACGAAGCTCAGTTCCGACTGGCTGCCGAAGCTGTCCGCGACCTGCCCGAGCGACTGCGTGTTGCCCGGCGGCGTCAACTGCCGGCTGTACGCGTCGGCGCTGCGCCGGCAGGCGTTCCAGGCGTAGTTGCCGTGGTTGAGGTTCGTCTCGGTGTAGAAGTCGCCGAGTCCCTCACCGGAACTGAAGGAGTCACCCAGCGCCGCCACGATGTTGGCCGGCCGGCCGGGCAGCGGCTGGAACGCGACCGCGTCCCAGGCGATGTAGGCCAGGCCGGTCCCCTCACCCGGGGTGATGTTGCTCAACGCCACCCGCGGCACGCCGTTGACCGGGTACACGCCGAGCGACACCCAGCCGTTGGCCTCCCGTTGCTGGGAGACCGCGCGATGCTGGGTCATGCTGCCGCTGCCGAGGTCGATCTTGTAGTCAGCCTGCTGCGACTCGGCCAGGTGGTCGGGCAGGTGCACCAGTATTCGGGCCCAGCCGGCGAGCGACCGGTTAAGCGTCCAGGTGCCGGTCACGCTCATCTTGTTGCCCAGCGCGTCGGTGCCGTACGTGTCGTCGTACCAGAAGTGCCCGCCGTAGCCGCTGCCCACCTGGTGCAGGTCGATCTTGGAGGCCTGCCGGCCGGCGGCGTCGGCGCCGAAGGCGAAGTCGAACGAGCCCTGGTTCTGCCGGGCGCAGTTGGGATCCCGCACCGACGGCACCGAGTCGGCGATGTCGTCCACGATCAGCGTGCCGGCCGGCGCGCCCGCCATGCCGCAGTCCGGCGGGTAACTGTTGTTGCCGGACGCCTCGGCGGCGTACGCCGGATAGTCGAACCGGACGGTCTCGTTGCCGCACGAGTACGAGCAGTCGTCCTTCCAGGTCACCGGGTAGTGCCACCAGCAGTGCGAGTCGTTCTCGCCGGTCGCCGGATCCTGGTGGGCGCACGGACCGGCGTCGTTCGGGAAGGACGCGCCCGGAACGCAGTCGTCGCCGGCGGTGCAGAACAGGTACACCGGCGGCTTCAGCCCGAGCTTGTTCAGCGTGCCGCTGCCGGGGCCTTCCGGCCCGTCCGGGTCCCCGTTCCACCACGCGGCCCTGAAGAACGGCTGCTCGTCGCCCGGCCCGGCGAAGCCGCTCGGCGGATAGCCGGCAAAACCGAGCGCCTTCTCCTCGTACGGCCAGCCCTGCGGATGGGCGAAGTCGGCGGGCGAGCTGCCGAAAGCGTGCCGGTCGACCAGGTAGTCCGAGTTGGCCGGGTTGTTGGCCCACCCAAGACCGTAGGCGCCGTGCGAGTCGGCCTCACCCGGCACGTGATAGCCGGAGTTGTAGGCCCACAGGGCCATGAACCAGTTCTCCAGCTTGGTGGGGTCGTTGTCGTTGACCGTCAGCCCGAGATCCTGCAGCTGATTCCACTTGCTGATCAGGATGTTCAGCCCGGCGGCGACATTGGCCGCGTAGTCGGTGGCGATCGCCTGCTGCTTGATCCACGGCAGTTCGGTCTCGCCCGGCTTGGGGTGCGACGGCAGCCGCATGCCGTCGGTGACCTGGGAGATGCCGTAGCCGCAGTCGGCCTTGTCCCACTGGATGTCCCAGTCGTTGCTCGGGTCGTTGTCGTAGATCTGAAGCCCGTAGTAGTTGCCGATGAGCGGATTGCCCGTCTCACCCGGCAAGACGTTGCGGGCCGCCTCCCAGAGGTTGGACTCCTGCCCCATGACGCCGAGGATGACCTGCGCCGGGACGTGCGCGCCGGCGGGTGCGTTCTTCAGCGGCGTCAGCGGAAACAGCTGCTGCGGAACGTAGGCCGGCAGTCCGTTGTTGCGCCAGTTCATCGGCCTGGTGATCTGCAGATCGCCGAAGATCGCCATGTCCGCGGCCCATTCCACCTGCCGCATCGTCGGCTGGTAGACCTGCGTGTTCGGGTCGTTGCGCGGCACCGCGCAGTACCGTCCGTCATCGACGGGCGAGGATCGCGGCGTGAGCGTCGCGGCCGGGTCGACGGTGAAGCCGATGTCCTTGCCGGTGCGGACGCTGCGGGTCTGGATGTGCACCGGCTTCGCCGACTGCGGCTGCTGCTGGCCGCCGGCATCCCGCACATCCGACACCACCGCGTCGCCGGTGGTCGAGACCTGCGCGTCACCGGTCACATCGAGCGCGCGCACCGTCGCCGGCAGCGCGCCGAGACGGTCGGCCTTGCCGGTGATGAACACCTTGCCGTTGGCGCTGGCCGCGACGGACAGGCTGCCCGAGTGGCCGGCGGCCAGGGTCGGGGCATCCTTGGCGGTGATCGCGTCGGCGGCCCGCCGCACCCGGGCCGTCGTGCCGTCGTTGTCCATGAACACGATGCCGCCCTGGGCGTCGACGCGTAGCTGGTACGGAACGCGGTCGGCGCGGGACAGCACGGTGCGCCGGCCGTCGGAGCCGACACGCAGCAGACTGCCGGCCCCCGCGGCGACGAAACCGTCCTTGACCGGCACCGCGGACGTGACCTGGCCGTCCAGCTCCACCGCCTTGCCGACCGATCCGGCCGCCGCGTCGAGCGGCAGCAGCCGCGTCCGGCCCAGGTCGTCGCTGCCTCCCTGCGTGAGCGCGGCGGATTCGCCGGCCCCGCAGCCGGGATTGTAGTAGGCGAGGCTGGTCTTCACGGGCAGCCTGGTGACCTTGTCGCTGTCCAGGTCGACAACAGCGGTGAAGGCGCCACGCTGGAACAGCGCGGGGTCATTGGTGAAGGTTCGTGGTGCGTAGACGACGACCGCCCGGTTGCCGGAGGCGGTCACGCACGCGTTGCCGATCCACGCGTCGGCGTCGAGCCCCGGTTCGGACAATGTGGCGGCGGTGCGCCAGGTGTATCCGGTCTTGGCCTCGGCCACGAGGAAGTGGAAGCCCGTGCCGTCACCGGTTGTCGTCCACAGCCGGTCGCCCGACTGCCGCCAGCCCTTGCCGAGAAGCTCATCCCGTTTGGCCGGATCGGTGCTCGACGGGTCGGTCGGTGGTTTCGCCGGTGGCTGCTGGTTCGCGCCGGTCGGCGTCGCCGGCGCCGCGTAGCCGAGCGCCGAGCCGGGCAATGCCATCGCGAGGAGCACGCAGACCGCACCCAGCCAGGTTCGTCTCACAGTCATCAAATCCCCCCTTGGGCCATGAACAGATCGAATCTGCCCGGCCCGCGTGACGTCTGTGTGACATCTCGGCCACGCTGCGTCATTCGGCTCAGCCGTCGGCCTGGACGACCTCGAAGAGCGGGTCCACCCGGTAGGTGACGGGCTGGGTCAGGGACACGGCGGTGGTGCTGCGCAGCACGCCGGGGCAGGCCAGCACCGAGGCGACGACCTGGTGCAGGTGCTGGTTGCTGCGCGCGACCACGCGTACGAGCAGGTCGCCGGCGCCGGCGATGCCGTGGGCCTCCAGCACGTAGGGCACGGTTTTGAGGCCGGCCACGGCCTCGTTGAAGCGCCCCTGGGCGACCTCCAGCGTGACGAAGGCGGCGACCTCCAGGCCCATGGCCTTGAGGTCCACGTCGCGGCTGCGATCGCTGACCACGTCCCGTTCCAGACGTTGGACACGGGCATGGGCGGTGTTGCGCGCGACGCCGAGCAGGCTGGCCAGCTCGGTGATGCCGGCACGGGGCCGTCGCACCAGCTCACGCAGTATGCGCAGGTCCAGTGTGTCGAGAGTCACCGTTCTGCTCACTCCCTCGTTCATAGGGCCATCCGTGCTGAGCATATCGCTCAATCGGACGAGCACCGTGTTGCGCAATAGCCCCTCTAAGACGTGCAATCTAGGTCAACCTGCGCAGGTTTTAGGAGGGTCGAAGTGTCCGATCGGCGGCTGCTCAACGGTGTGCACGCGCTGGCCCGGCTCCTCGTCGACCAGAGCGAGGCCGATCGCGCCCGCGGCTGGCGCACGGCCGGCCTGGTCTCGGGGTACCGCGGATCCCCGCTGGCCGGGCTGGACCAGCTCCTGCTCAAGCAGGAGAAGCTGCTGACCGAGCACGACATCCGGTTCGTGCCGGGCGTGAACGAGGAGCTCGCCGCGACCGTGGTCTACGGCTCGCAGCTGAGCACGCAGCTGCCGGATCCGAGCTTCGAGGGCGTGTTCGGCCTCTGGTACGGCAAGGCGCCGGGCGTCGACCGCTCCTCGGACGCCTTCAAGCACGGCAACTGGATGGGCACGACCCCCAAGGGAGGCGTGCTCGCGGTGGCCGGCGACGACCCGGCGTCGAAGTCCTCGACGCTGCCGTCGAACTCGACGATGGCGCTGGCCGAAGCCATGATGCCGGTGCTGGCACCGGCCTCGGTGGCCGATGTGCTGCGGCTGGGCCGCCTGGGCATCGAGATGTCCCGGTACAGCGGCACCTGGGTCGGCCTGACCATCCTGACCAGCATCGCCGACGCCACCGAGGTGGTGGACGTCGCCGAGCCGCTGGAGATCGTCACGCCGGAGTTCACCTGGCTGGGTCGCCCCTGGCAGCCGACGCGCAAGCCGGGCGTGGACATCCCGTCGGCTCTGGCGATGGAACGCGAGGTGCTGGACGGCCGGCTGGCCGCGGCGACGGCGTTCGCCCGGGCCAACGGGGTCAATCGCGTCGAGGGCGCCGGCGAGGGCGCGAAGATCGGGTTCATCGGCGTCGGACGGTCCTATGTGGAGCTTCGTGAAGCGTTGCACCGCTTGGGAATCGACGAGCAGATCCACCGTGTGCGGATGCTGCGGCTGGGCCTGGTGCACCCGCTGGACCGGGAGACGGTGCGGGAGTTCGCCGAGGGCCTGGACGAGATCGTGGTCGTCGAGGACAAGCGGGCCTTCGTGGAACCGTTGGTCCGCGACGCGCTCTACGACCTGCCGACCCGGCCCCGGGTGCGGGGCAAGGACATCATCCCGGTCCACGGTGAGCTCGACGCCGACCGGATCGCCTTGTCGCTGACCACAATGCTGACGGAACGCTTCGGCAAGGACGCGGTGCACCCGTTGCCGCGCCGCCGTCCCCAGCTGACGCTCACGGCCGTGAGCCGGACGCCGTTCTTCTGCTCCGGCTGCCCGCACAACCGATCCACCGTGGTGCCCGAGGGATCGCTGGCCTCGGCGGGCATCGGCTGCCACGCGATGACCACGTTCATGGACCGCAGCCTCGGCATGACGCAGATGGGCGGCGAAGGCGCGACCTGGGTCGGCGCGGCCCCGTTCAGCGGCACCGGCCACATGTTCCAGAACCTGGGCGACGGCACGTTCTTCCACTCCGGCAGCCTGGCCGTCCGGCAGGCGGTGTCGGCCGGCACCGACATCACCTTCAAGCTGCTCTACAACAGCACGGTCGCGATGACCGGCGGCCAGGACGCCGAGGGCGCCATCGACCCGGTCGGCGTGACCCACCTCCTGCACGCCGAGGGCGTCGCGAAAATCGTTGTGGTGACCGATAATCCGCGCAAGTACTCGCGCGGCACGGCTTGGGCCACGGGTGTGACGGTCAGGCATCGTGACGATCTCGATGCGGTGCAACGCGAACTCCGCACGGTCAAGGGCACCACGGTCCTGCTCTACGACCAGGCCTGCGCGGCGGAGAACCGCCGCAAGCGCAAGCGGGGCCTGGCGCCCGAGCCGGAGCAGCGGGTGTTCATCAACGAGGCGGTGTGCGAGGGCTGCGGCGACTGCGGCGCCAAGTCCAACTGCCTCAGCGTGGAGCCGGTGGACACCGACTTCGGCCGGAAGACCCGGATCGACCAGACCTCGTGCAACAAGGACTTCTCCTGCCTGCTGGGCGACTGCCCGTCGTTCATGACGGTCGTGCCCGGCGCCGCCCGGGCCAAGGTCCGCCCGCCGGAGCTGTCCGCCGACCTGCCGGAACCGGCGCACAGGCCGGGCCAGGCCAACGTGGTGCTGGTCGGCGTGGGCGGAACCGGTGTGGTGACGGCGAACCAGGTGCTGGCCAACGCGGCCCTGCTGGACGGCATGGACGCCCGCGCGATGGACCAGACCGGCCTGAGTCAGAAGGCCGGCGCGGTGGTGTCGCACCTGCGGATCGGCCCGGAGCACCGGGAACGCCCGGGCCTGGTCGGCCTCGGCGCGACCGACACCTACCTGGCGTTCGACGCCCTCGCCGCCACGTCTTCGTCCAATCTGGACCGTTGCGCCCCCGACCGCACGGTCGCCGTGGTGTCGACCAGCCAGACGCCGACGGGCGAGACCGTCACCGATCCGGGCAAGGTTCTTCCGGCCAGCGCAACGCTTCTCGGCACCATCGCGGACCGCACGATCGGCGGCCGCATGATCACCGTGGACGCGCTCGGCGTGGCCACCCGGCTGTTCGGCAGCACCACCGCCGCGAACTTCCTGGTGATCGGCGCGGCCTACCAGTCGGGCCTGCTGCCGATGAGCGCCGAGGCGATCGAGGCGGCCATCGAGCGCAACGGCGTCGGCGTCGCCACCACCGTGCAGGCCTTCCGGGCCGGCCGCAAGCTGGTCCTCGACCCGACCTGGCCGTCCATCGAGGACAACGCCACCCCGGAGCTCCTGCGCGCCGAGCCTTTCCTAGACCAGGCCGGGGAAATCCTGGCCGAGGCCGGCATCGACTCGCCGATCGCGCTCACCCGCGCCGCCGATCTGATCGGCTACCAGGACACGCGCTACGCCCGCCGGTACGTCGACGTTCTCGCCGGGGTGCAGAACGAGGCCGTACGGGAGGTCGTGGCGCGCCAGCTCTACAAGCTGATGGCCTACAAGGACGAGTACGAGGTGGCCCGCCTGCACCTCGACCCGGCCGTGCGCCAGCAGTTCGGCCCGGACGCCAAGGTCAAGGTCATGCTGCACCCGCCGCTGCTGCGGGCGCTGGGCATGCGCCGCAAGCTGGCCCTGGGCCGCACCGCCGGGCCGGCCTTCCGCGTGCTGCGCTCGATGCGCCGGCTCCGCGGCAGCTGGCTCGACCTGTTCGGGCACACCTCGCTGCGCCGGCTGGAGCGGGAGCTCATCACCGAGTACGTGGCCGTCGTCGAGCAGCTGGACGGCGCCCCCGACGAGCTGGCCATGGGCATCGCCGGCCTGCCCGACCTGGTCCGGGGCTACGAGGAGATCAAGGTGGAGTCGGTGCGCAAGTACCGGGCGCGGCTGGCGGAACTGGTCGCCGAGCTGGGTAAACTTCCCCAGAAGGTGTGCTGAGTCCGTATTTTTGGGAGAGCTGCCCCGGCTCCAGAAGGGTGAGGAGCCGGGACAGCGGGCCCATCCCCGTTACGGGGGGTGAAACGGGGATCGGCAGGAACGACGCTACGTCGCGAAACGTGACCTCGTGACGTCAAAAAAGCCGTCGCCGCGCGGGCGCTGTTCCGCTACGGCCCGCTATCCGGCGGTCGACACCAGGAAGCCCAGCGGGCCCTCCTTGGTGTACTTCGTGTTCTCGCAGCTCGGGTGCAGCGAGTCGAAGTGGCTGCTGCCGGAGTTGCAGCGGAACAGCGGCACCGTGACCACGCCGGTCGGCTTGTCCGCGTAGACGTAGCCGAGCAGGGCGACCACGGTCTGCCCCTCGCACTTGCCGCTCTGGTCCAGCGAGCTGAAATGGTCGTCGGTGGTCTTCATCTTGCAGGCGTAGAACTTCACGGCGCCCGGCTCCGGCTTGGCCAGCAGCGAGCCGAGCGCGCCCTCCGCGGTGAAACCGGCCGGCGCGGCGACCTTGGGCGTGCCGCTGTAGTGGAAGCCCTTGGCGCTGTGGTAGCGGGTGAGCAGCACCAACGCCAGCGGCGGCGCCTTCGACGTGGTGGTCGTGGCCGAGGTGGTCGTCGTGGCGGACGTGGTGGCGCTCGATGACGACGTCGTCGGGGCGGCTGCGCTGGTCGTCGTGGGCGCCAAAGATGTGGTTGTCGCCGTGGTCGAGCCGACCGCCGCGGCCGAGGCGACCCCGTCCTGCTGGCCCGAACCGCTCAGCAGCACCGCGGACGTCGTGGCCACGGCCACCACCGCGACGGCCGCGCCCCCGATGAAGAACGCCTTGCGGCGACCGGGTTTCGGCTCGTCCTCCCACGGATCCACCGGCCGCGTGGCCGCCGGGCGCTCGCCGCCGGCCAGCACCTGGCGCACGTCCACCGGCGACCAGCGCTGGTACGGATCCTGGATCAGCAGGCCCTTGATCACGTCGGCCAACGGACCCTGGCAGTGCTGGAGGCGGGCCTCCTCGTACATGATCGCGTGCAGGGTGGCGGCGGTCGTGTCGCGGTGGAACGGTCCCCGGCCCTCGACCGCGTGGAACAGGGTGGCCCCGAGCGCCCACAGGTCGGAGGCGGGGCTGGGAAAACCGCCGTTGAACAGCTCCGGGGCCATGTAGCCGGGCGAGCCGAGCACGCCGCTGGCGGTGTGGCCGGGATCGTCCATGGCGCGGGCGATGCCGAAGTCGGCCAGCTTCACCCGGTCCCCGGGCAGCAGCATCACGTTGCTGGGCTTGACGTCCCGGTGCACGACGCCGGCCGCGTGCGCGACCTCCAGCGCGGCCAGCAGGGCCAGGCCGATGGTGGCCACCCGCTGCGGGTCGAGCGGGCCCTGCGCGGCCATGATGTCGGCCAGCGTCGGGGCCTCGACCAGCTCCATCACCACGAACGTGGAGCCGCGGTCGGTGAGCACGTCGTACACCGTGACCACGCCCGGGTCGTTGAGCCGGCCGGCCGTGCGGGCCTCGCGCAGCACCCGGTCCATGCCGCCCGGCGGGACCTGGATCTCCTTGAGCGCGACCTGCCGCCCGATGACCCGGTCGTCGGCGCGCCACACCACGCCCATGCCGCCGCGGCCCAGCTCGCCGACGATGACGTAGCGGTCGGCCACCACCCGGTTCACGCTTCTCCTACCCCCTCCACGAGACCTTCACATCTTCCGCCATCGCTCTCCACGGCCCGCGTCTAGGGTCGGTCCCATGGCAGAGGGACGGCCTTCGGTCGAGCAACGCAGGGTGCTGGTCGTCGACGACGAACCGACGATCGCCGAGTCCGTGGCGGCACGGCTGCGGGCCGAGGGCTTCGCGGTGGACATCGCCGCCGACGGGCCGTCCGCGGTGGCCGCGGCCAGCGCGCGGCGGCCGGACCTGGTGGTGCTCGACGTGATGCTGCCCGGCTTCGACGGGCTGGAGGTGTGCCGGCGGATCCAGGCCGAGCGGCCGGTCCCGGTGTTGATGCTGACGGCCCGGGACGAGGAGACGGATCTGCTGGTCGGGCTGGCCGTCGGGGCCGACGACTACCTGACCAAGCCGTTCTCCATCCGCGAGCTGGCCGCCCGCGTGCACGCCCTGCTGCGCCGCGCCGGCCGGGCCGAGCAGCTGGAGGGGCACCGCATCGTGCTGGCCGACCTGGAGATCGACGTCGTGGAGCGGCGGGTGCACCGGTCCGGCGACGAGGTGCACCTGACGCCGACCGAGTTCCAGCTGCTGGTGCACCTGGCCGGGCGGCCGCGGGCGGTGCTGCCCCGGGAACAGCTGCTGTCCGAGGTGTGGGGGTGGAACGACGGCGCCAGCACCCGCACCGTGGACAGTCACGTCAAGGCATTGCGACGAAAGCTCGGCGCCGACCTGATCCGGACCGTGCACGGCGTCGGCTACGCGCTGGAGGTGCCGAGATGACGGTGACCAACCGCGTGGTGGCGGCGCTGCGGCGGCTGCCCCGCCCGCTGGACCCGGTGCGGTCGATCAAGCTCAAGCTGGGCATCGTGGTGGTGGCCTCCGGCGCCACCGCGCTGGCCTTCTTCTGGTGGCGGATCGGCTGGCTGCCGCCCGCGACCGCCGCCGTGGCCATCGTGCTGGCCCTGTGCACCTCGCAGGTGCTGGCCCACGGCATGACGCGGCCGCTGCGGGCCATGACCGCCACCGCCAAGTCCATCGCCCGTGGCCAGTACCAGGGCCGGGTGCGGGCCACCGCCAAGGACGAGGTCGGCGAGCTGGCCATGGCCTTCAACCAGATGGCCGCCGACCTCGGCGCCGCCGACCAGCAGCGCCGTGACCTCATCGCCAACGTCTCGCACGAGCTGCGGACCCCCATCACCGCACTTCAGGCCGTGTTGGAGAACGTCGTCGACGGCGTCGTGCCGGCCGATCCCGACACCATGAAGACCGCCCTCGCCCAGACCCAGCGCCTCGGCCGGCTCGTCGAGGAACTGCTCGACCTGTCCCGCCTGGACGCCGGCGTGCTCACCCTGGCCCGCGAGCCGCTGGAGCTGGCCCCGCTGCTGGCCGACATGGTGGCCGAGGCCGAGGTCGCCGACCGCGGCACCCGGTTCGAGGTCAAGGTCTCCCCGGCCGACGCCACCGTGTACGCCGACCGGGGCCGGCTGCACCAGGTCCTGGCCAACCTGCTGGACAACGCCTCCCGGCACGGTCCCCGCGGCGGCCTGGTCCGCGTGCGGGCCTCGGCCCACGCCGACCGCACCGTCATCGAGGTGCTGGACGAAGGCCCCGGCATCGCCGCCGCCGACCGTGACCGCGTGTTCGAGCGCTTCACCCGCGGCGAGCGCTCCGGCGACGGCGGAACCGGGCTGGGCCTGGCCATCGCCCGCTGGGTGGTGGATCTGCACGGCGGCACCATCGCCGTGGTCGACCCCGACCGCGGCGGCTGCCGGATCAAGGTGACCCTCCCGGCCCTGTAGCCCCCTTCTCACGACCTGCCCGTCCGCCCGCTCGGGTGCGACGGCGATCGAACCTGCCTTGGAGTTGTGATGAACCCCGGCCCTGTCGACCCCGCCGTCAACCCTGAGCCCGTCGACCCTGCGACTGTTCCCCCTGCGCCGCTCAACCCCATGTCTGCCAACCCTGAGCCTGTCGACCCCACGCCCCGTGCGCCGCTCAACCGCGTCGCCGTCACCTACGCCCCGGTCAATGCCGGTCCGGTCAACCCCGGCCCGGTCAGACCCAGCGCGTTCACCACCGCGCCGGCCAATCCGACGCCGAAACCGTGGCCCGTGCTGATGGCCGGAGTGGTCACGGCGGCGCTGGTGCCGTTGGACAGGCCGGGCATCGGCTGGCTGCTGGCGGCGGTGCTGCTGGTGCTGGTCGTGTGCACGCAGATCGCGCGGCCGAAGCTGGTCAGCGTGGGCTGGGCCGTCGTGACGGTGCTGCTGGTCGGCGTGGGCACGCTGCGGGCGGCCGAGTGGCTGTTCGTGCTGTGCCTGCTGACCGCGGTCGTGACGGGGTCGCTGGCGGTGAGCGGCGGCCGCACGACGACGGCGCTGGTGTTCGGCTCGGTAATGACCTTTCCCTCGCTGTCCAAGGGTTTCGGCAAGATCCGGGGCGGCGGGCGGATGACGCTGTCGGTGTCGATCGGCGTGGGCATGGTGGTGGTCTTCGGCGCCCTGTTCGCGGCGGCCGACCCCGACTTCTCGGCGCTGCTGACCGACAGTCTGCCCACAGTGGACGGTGGCTCGGTGGTGCGGATGCTGTTCCTGTTCTTCGGCGGCGGCCTGATCGCGGCCGGGGCGCTGCGACCGATTGTGCGGCAACGGATTCCCCGACCGAGCATGACGGTGGTTCGCCGGCTGGAGTGGGGCGTCCCGGTCGGCATGCTGGTGGTGTTGTTCGCGGCCTTCGTCGGCGTGCAGACGGTGTCGTGGTTCGGTGGCAGCGCTTACGTGCAGCGGACGGCGGATCTGACCTATGCGCAGTACGCCCGGACGGCCTTCTGGCAGCTGACGGCCGTCACCGTGCTGACGCTGGCCGTCATCGCGGTCACGGCCCGGATCGCGCCCCGGGAGTCGGCGACGGATCGGTTGTGGCTCAGGGGGATTCTCGGCGCGCTGTCGCTGCTGACGCTGGTCGTGGTGGCGTCGGCACTCAGCCGCATGTGGGCGTACCAGGAGGCGTACGGCTTCACGGTGCTGCGGCTCATGGTGGAGGCGTGCGAGATCTGGCTGGGTCTGGTGTACGTCATGGTGATCGTGGCCGGCGTGCGGCTGCGCGGCCGGTGGCTGCCCAAGGCGATGATCACGACGGCGGTGGCGTCGCTGCTGGTGCTGGCGGCGATCGATCCCGAGTATCTGGTGGCCCGGCAGGACGTTCAGCGCTGGCAGCAGACCAAGCAGCTGGATGCCCTGTACCTCTCGGGGTTGTCGGTGGACATCCTGCCGGCGCTGGAGGGCCTGCCGGACGACCTCAAGGCTTGTGCCATGCCGTGGCGTCCCCTGCCGCGCGACGGCTTCCGCGAGTGGAACGCCAGCCGTGCGGCGGCCGCGAATGCCGCCCGGCCGCCGCACTGCCGGGGCTAGGAACCTGCTGGGCGATCGGTTCTTGGCCCGTCACGGTTGCCTCACAGCCCGTGGTCAGTAGGCGAAGCGCACGAACACGATGCCGCCGAGCACGAAGAAGACCAGCACGATCAGCGTGGACGAGTAGTCGCCGCTGGAGCTGGTGACGGCCTGGTCGACCACGCCGGTGAGCTGCACGCCGCAGCTAGCGGTGATGGTGTGGCGGCCAGCCTCGATCGTGGTGAACTGCACCGGGGCGGTGAAAGCGCCGCCGCTGTCGGCTTTTGCCGTGCCGACCTGCTGGCCGTCCGAGGTCAGCGTGACGTCGTGCCCGGGCTCGCAACCGGTTCCGGACGCGGAGAGCGGGTCGCCGGGCTGGATGCTGGTGTGGTTGAGGGTGAGGCCGCCGTCGGTCTTGGGCTCGTCGGTCACCGACTCGACCGTGGACGTCGTCGGCGTGGTGGCGGCCGGAGTTGTTGTCGCGCTTGTTGTTGTGGCGACAACCGGTGACGTCGTCGTCACGCCCGGCGGTGTCGTGGTGACAACCGGTGGCGTGGTGGTGGTTGTCGGCGGCGGAGTCGTCGTTGTGGTTGGCGTCACTGTAACGGTGAAGCGGGTGAGGCCCGTTTCCTTGGCACAGGTGGCATTGATGGCGTACGTGCCGGGCTTGGCGTCGGCCGGCACGGTGGCGACGACACTGCCCGTCGTGCCGGGCCGTCCGCTGGCCAGCGGCGTTCCGGCCCAGGTGAACGTGATGACGCGACACGAGGTGAAGCCGCTCCAGTGGATGGTGAACTGGCTGCCGGCGGGCCCGCTCGTCGGCGTCACGGACACGAACGGCGCAGTCGCGGCGAGCGCGGTCGACGGCGCCGCGATGCCCACGCTGAGCGCCAGCGCTGTCACTGTGCGAACAAGTAGCCGCATTGTCCCCATCCACTGTGGTTCGTTCGGCCCACGCGATGCCGCCCGGCGGTAGCATCTCCCGCCAGTCAAGCCCGGCTCAACTGGGAGTTCTCGATGGGACGTCTCACCGGTGTCGCGGTTGCCCTCGCGGCCGGTCTGCTGCTGACCGCCACGCCGGCGCAGGCGTCGGATGATCCGCTGACGCTGGCCGTGAGCCTGGACGGCCAGGACATCTCCGGCCACACCATGGTGATCACGCCGCGAAGCCCGGTGGAGCTGTCGGTCACCGTCACCAACAACTCCGGCTCGGCCGTGCACATCCGGAGCATTCGCCTGTCCGGCACGGCATTGGCGCTGACGTTCTTCGCCTATGACACGACCCTGCCGTTCGACGTCGCCGCGCACGGCCGGTCCGTCCGCACCTTCGGTCTTGACCTCGCGGACCTTGACGGGCAGGCGATCGGCCTGTTACCGGCGGCCGTGCAACTGTTCGATGTGGACCGCAACGAGCTCGCCGCCGTGGACACCACCACCGACGTGCGGGGCTCGATCCTTTCCGTGTACGGGGTTTTCGGCATCGCCGTGCTGCTGCTGACCATCGCCGCCTGGACGGCGTGCCTGCTGGCCCTGGCCCGGCACCGCCTGCCGGCCAACCGCCTGCGCCGGGCGCTGCGCTTCATGCCCGCCGGCTTCGGCACCGGGCTCGTCGCGGTGGTCACGTTGTCCGTACTCCGGGTGATTCCACCGGAACCCGGCGTGGAGATCCCTATCATCGTCGGCACCACGGCGATCGGGCTGGTGCTCGGCTACATCACCCCGCACCCGATGCCCGCCGTCGCCGAGCCCGAGACCGCCGGCCTGCTGACCACCACCGAGGTGACCGGGTGACCGCCCCCGCGAACGTCGTCAACGCCCTGCCGCAGTACCAGGTCGGCTCGATGATCGGGGCCGGCGGCATGGGCGTGGTGTACGCCGGCGTGCACCGGTCGCTCGGCCGGCACGTGGCGATCAAACAACTGCCGGCCGAGATGGTGCACAAGCCCGGCATGGGCAGCCGTTTCGACCGCGAGGCCAAGGTGCTGGCCAGCCTGGACCACCCGCACATCGTGCCGGTGTACGACTACGTGCGCACCGCCTACGACAGCCTGCTGGTGATGGAAAAGCTCGACGGCGGCACGGTTTTCGACCGCACCCAGGGCCGTGGCATCACACCCGACGCCGCCTGCGCGATCATCCTGGCCACGCTGGCCGGCCTGCACGCCGCCCACTCGGCCGGGGTGCTGCACCTGGACGTCAAGCCCAAGAACCTGTTGTTCACCAGGCAGGGCGTGCTCAAGGTGGCCGACTTCGGCATCGCGCAGGTGATCAGCGAGGGCACCACGCTCATGACCCACGGCGGCGAGGTCCTCGGCACGCCCGCCTACATCTCGCCCGAGCAGGCCTCCGGCAATCCCCTCACCCCGGCCGCCGACGTCTACTCCGCCGGCACCGTCCTGTACGAGCTGCTGTCCGGCACCCTGCCGTTCGCCGAGGACCGTGGCGCGCTGAGCATGATGCGCCAGCACATCTTCGGCGACCCCCGGCCCATCACCGGCGTGCCCGGCCCGTTGGCCGAGGTCGTGATGCGGTCCGTGGCAAGGGAAACCAGCCAGCGCTACCGTGACGCCGAGGCCTTCGCCGCCGACCTCTCCGCCGCCGCCGACACCACCTTCGGCCCGGGATGGCTGCCACGGTCGGGGATTCCGGTGCACCTGTCGCCCCGCGTCACCGGCGGCGGCTCGCAGCCCCGGATCCGGCCCACGTTGCAGGCCACGCGGTTCGAGGACGGGACCAGGCAGGACTGGTTCGAGACCGAGCGGGACCAGTTCGAGCAGCCGGCGCAGTTTCGGGAGGCCCCGACGGCTCGGGAGCACACGGCAAGATACGGCCAGGAACCGGGCCGAGTCGGCGGCCAACGCGGCCAGGAGCCCGGCCGCGTCGGGGAAGAACGGGACCGGTCCGCCAGCACGCAGCCGGACCGGTTCGGGCCCGGGCACTCCGGGATTCTCGAAGGACCCTCGGCCACCAGGTCGGCCTTGATCCCCGGGCTGATCGCGGCGATTTCCTTTGTGGCCATGGTGGTGCTGGCCTTCGCGGCCCCGACGCCCGGGGCGCGCACAGCCGTGACACAGCTCGCGGTCATGGGCTCGGCGCCGGGGCAGCAGACCAACATCGACCTGAGCATCCCGGTCCCGATCACCGGCGGCCCGGCCACGATGTCCCTGTCGCTGGCCGGAATCACGGTGGCCACTGCATCGGGACATGACTCGGTGGCGTTCCCGGCGATCACGCGCTGGCTGGTGGGCGGGGCGGTCACCGGCAAGATCCAGTCACCGGCCGGGACGCAGGAGTTCCCGGCCATCCCCCAGCAGTTCCCGCTGGCCAGCGCCATGGGCGCGGGCAGCCTGCTGGCCTGCCTGTTCGCCCTGGCCTACCTGGAATCCACCCTGCGGACCGTCCGACGTGGACGGAAGGGCGCCGGCAAGTACGTGGCGGCCGTGCCGCTGGGCGCGCTGTTCGGCGCCGCCGGCTGGCTGCTGGTGGCGGTGCTGGCCGCGCACGAACCGGCGCTGCTGTACGGAATCGGCTGCACGGTGGCGGGTGTGGTCGCCGCGGTGGCGACGGTGTGGGCTACATCCGCCCGAACAGCAGCTTCCAGGGCGTGATCGCCGACTCCAGCTGCACGCCCAGGGTCATCTTGGAGGCGCCCTCGGCCCGCTCCTCGAACACGATCGGCACCTCCAGGATGCGCAGGCCCCGCTTCACGGTCCGGTAGTTCATCTCCACCTGGAACGAGTAGCCGTTGCTGCGGATCGTGGGCAGGTCGATGGCCCGCAGCGTGGCGGCCCGCCAGGCCTTGAAGCCGGCGGTGGCGTCCTTGACCTTGAGGTGCAGGATGGCGTTGACGTAGAAGTTGGCCCACGCGGACAACGCCTTGCGGTGCCACGGCCACTCCGACGCGGTCTGCCCGCCCGGCACATAGCGTGAGCCCAGCACCACGCCGGCGTCGGTGCTCTCCAGCTTCTCCAGCATGGCCGGGATGCGGTCGACCGGGTGCGACAGGTCGGCGTCCATCTGGATCACCACGTCGGCGCCCTCGTCCAGGGCGCGGCCGATGCCGGCGAGGTAGGCGCGGCCGAGGCCGTCCTTCTCGGTGCGGTGCAGCACGCCCAGGTCGTCGCCGGCCAGGCCGTCGGCCACGTCGCCGGTGCCGTCGGGCGAGTTGTCGTCGACCACGAGCACGTGCAGCTCGGGCATTCCCAGCTCGCGCAGCTTGGCCACCAGCACGGGCAGGTTCTCGCGCTCGTTGTACGTCGGCACGACAACAACAACCTTCATGGTGATCCTCTGCGGCGTGGTGACGGGATGGGGCCGGAGTCTAACGGCTCTCCGGCCCCATCCCGTCGATCTTGCCCGGGGCGTGTCGCGCTCACGTCCCGACATGCAGTGGCGTCCCTCCGGTCACTTCCCGGCCGCCGAGCACCGCGTCGCCGAACGCCTGGCCGGTGGACCGCAGCGTCCACAGCTCCGTCGTCCCGCTGCCCCGCAGCACTGCCAGGTCGGCGTGGCCGTCGAGGTCGAAGTCGCCGGTGCTGAGGACGGCCTTGCCGGCGTCGAAGCTCGACCACGTGCGGGGCGCGAACTTCGCGGCCGAGCCGAAAACGGTCACGCCGTGCGTGGTCAGGGCGATCACGTCATCGCGCCCGTCGCCGTCCATGTCACCGGACACGGCCGAGGCAGCGTCGACCTTGTCGGCGCCGACGGTCGTGCCGGCCTCGAAAGCAGAGCCGGTCGAGCGGTAGAACGTCAGCTTGTCGCCGTCGATCGTGGCGAGATCGGCCTTGCCGTCGCCGTCGAAGTCGCCGGCCACCAGCTCCCCCGCCCCACCCTGCAGCCAGGTGGTGACGGTTCCGTTGGACAGCACGGAAATCTGCCCCTGGTACTGCAACGCGACATCGGCCCTGCCGTCGCCGTCGAAGTCACCGGCGGCCATCCGGTCCGGCTTGGGCGCGTCGACCGGCGGCGGGACGTCGTAGTCGTTGCCGCTGGAGATGAGCTGGACCAGCCCGGTCCTGGCCGCGTACACCAGATCCGTGCGGCCGTCGCCGTTGAAGTCGCCGCGCGCGTAGGGACCGGGGGGCGGCGTGTAGTTGAGGATGCCGTAGCCGGGGTAGAAACCGACCGTGCCACGGTAGAAGCCGCCGTCCCTGGCCACGAACGTCCAGACGTCGCCGTTGTCGAGGACCATGGTCGCGTCGGGCCGTCCGTCGCCGGTCACGTCGCCACGGGTGTGCGTCGGCGGCGCCGGATTCCTGAACACGCCGAGGTCGTAGGCCTGCGACCCGTCACTGAGGTTTCCGGCCCGATCCACGGCCCGGACCTAGAACCGGCCGCCGTAGTAGTCGGCCACGGTCACCGGCACCGTGGCCGTGCCGTCCGGGCCGACGGCGATCCGGTTGAACAGGGAGTCCTGTTGGGTGCCCCACAGGAAGGTGTCCACGTCGGTGTCGCCGCCGGCCAGCCGCACCGTGACCGTGCCGGTGGTGCGGGCCATGATCGCCGGCTCGCCCTCGGGCGGGAAGTCGGTCGAGGACACCGTCGGCGTGTGCGGGCGCACGGAGTCGACGGTGAAGTAGCAGTCCGATGTGGACGGTCCCGTGTCCAGGGCGTCCCGCGCCTGCGCGTGGTAGTGGTAGACCGGGCCGTCGGTCAGGGTGCCGGCCGGGAGCTCCGGCCAGGAGAACGCGGTGCCCGGCGGCACGGAGCCCGACTCGGCGGCGTGGACGATCGTGCCGTCGGGGCGCAACACCTCCAGCCGCACGGTGTCGAGGTCGCCGCTGTCGACGTCGGCCACGCGAGCGCTGAACTGCCTGACCCCCGCGACCAGCGTGGGCGCGGCCGCCGTGCCGCACGGCCGGCCGTTGGACATGGCGACGGTCGTGACGGTGGGCGCGTTGTTGTACACGGTGGACAGCCCGACCGGGTAGTGCGGATCGGCCGGCTGGAGGGCCAGGCCCGGCGCGGATTCGTCGTGGGCACGCAGACCGACGGTGACGACGCCGGTCTTTCGGCCGGCGGCCTGCTGGGCCAGCTTGGCCAGCGCGTCGGTGGAGAACTCCAGCCGGCCGCCGCAGTCGGGGTCGACGGCCGTGGCCAGCGGCCCGTCACCGAGCCAGTAGTTCTTGCTGTTGTTCCAGGTCAGCGGCTTGCCCGGGTCGATGGGCCGGGCGGCCCACAGGTCGACCTGGGCCGGCACGCACGGCCGTGCGCGGTCCGGCGGGATGTGGAACTCCGCGCCGTGGACCTTGGAGCCGTTGATCGCCTTCACATCCAGCTGGAAGAACGCCCGCCACAGGCCATCGTCGACACTGCCGACCCGGGCCACGGCGCGATCGGCCGTCCAGTAGGAGGTGTTGGGGCGGCCTTGTTGACCTGGGTCCAGCTTTGCAGCGGGCCCGGGGTCTGCGCCGCCTCGGCGGCCGCCGTCGGCAGCAGAGTGACGCCGAGCAGGCATAACAGCGCGACCGATGCGGCCGCGACACGGGTTTCGGCATGGCTGGTCCTCCCCTGAACCGGTGATGCCAACACCACGCTCACGCGCCAGGGGCCGTCCAGGTTGCCTCAATCGTCCGAATTCAGCGGGCGATCTCCAGCCGGGTGTCGAGCGCGTCGACCAGTTCGGCGCGGGCCCGGAACACGCGGGAGCGGATCGTGCCGACCGGGCAGTCGCAGACCTCGGCCGCCTCGACGTAGGACAGGCCGACCACCCTGGTCAGCACGAACGCCTCCCGGCGCTCCGGGTCCAGGGAGTCGATGGCGGCCCGCAACGCGATCAGGCCCTCCGGACCGGCGACCTCGGTGTCCATCCAGGTCTCGGCGCTGGTCGTACGGGGCGAGCGCTGCGCCGTGCGGACGTGGTCGGCGGCGACGCGGCGGGCGATGGCCAGCAACCACATCCGGGCCGGGGAGCGGCCTTCGTAGCGGGGTAGCGCCGCGAACGCCCGTAGATACGTCTCCTGCGCGAGGTCGTCGGCCTGGCCCGGGTCGCCCAGGTAGGCCATCAGCCGGCGCAGCTGCCGCTGCGTCGAACGGACGAACTCGGCGGCAGCCGCCCGGTCGCCGCGCTGCGCGGCCAGGGCGAACTGGGTGATCTCGGCGTCCACGTCCAGAGATACGCCAGTGGTTACTGGCAGGTTCACGGGAACTTTCCCGGACGCCCCGACGACCTGGCTCCACGTGGACTGCGGCATCGCGCGTGAGGCGCTCTCGGCGGCCATGGACGGGGAGGCTGTCCCCGGCGTGGCCATGACGGACGTGGACCGGCACGTGCAGGGCTGTCGGGCCTGCGCGAGCTGGCAGGACCGGGCGGCCCGGATCAACCGGCTGACCGTGTTGTCGCCCGCGGGCGAGGAGCGGGACTTGACGGAGGCAGTGCTGCCTCCGCTCGACGAGGATTTAACAGCTCAGGCGGCCTTCTCCGAGCAGAAGCCGGCTCCTCGCCGTCTCTCCCTTCCTTACGCGCTGATCCGCATCGGCCTTGTCCTTGCCGCGTTCGCGCAGGCCGCGGTCTCCGTGGTCGAGCTGCTCGGCCGGGACGACCCGATGATGATGGCCGGGCACATGGACCACGAGACCTCCGCCTTCAACTTCGCGCTGGGGGTGGTGCTGGCGGTCGTGGCCGTGGATCCGAAGCGGGCCAAGGCGCAGTTGCCGCTGCTGGGCAGCGTGGTGGCGGTGCTGGTGCTGGTGTCGACCTTCGACCTCGGCGCGCACGCGGTGGGCTGGAACCGGCTGGTGACGCACATCCCGCTGGCGGTCGGCCTGATTCTGGTGGCATTGCTGGGAACCATCCGAGGCTCGGGGACGACCAGTAGGGCGACGGCCCGTCAGACATGGAGGTTCCCGATGAGGACAGCGAAGCGGCTCGGCGTGCTCGGCTCGATCGTGGTGGGCGGCCTGCTCGCGGTGACGGGCAGCGCCTACGCGCACGTGACGGCCCAGCCGAACACCGCGGCGCAGGGCAGCTACTCGAAGATCGCGTTTCGGGTGCCCAACGAGGAGGACAACGCCGCCACCACCAAGCTGGAGGTCACCTTCCCGACCGACCATCCGATCGCGTCGGTGGAGACCAAGGCGGTGCCGGGCTGGACGGTCCAGGTGGACAAGGCCAAGCCGGCCAAGCCGGTGAAGTCGGACGACGGCGACGTGGCCGAGGTGGTCTCCAAGATCACCTGGACCGGCGGCAAGGTCACGCCGGACACCTTCGAGGAGTTCGAGGTCTCGCTCGGCCCGCTGCCGACCGACACGGACAGCCTGGTGTTCAAGGCCGTGCAGACCTACGACAACGGTGACGTGGTCCGGTGGATCGACACCACGGCGGGGGCCGAACACCCGGCCCCGACGGTGAAGTTGACCCCGAAGGCCGCCACGACCGCCGCTGTCGCGCCGGCGGCGGCGGCCACAAGCTCTACTTCGGACACCACGCTGCCGTTGGTCTTCGGCATTGTAGGCATCATCATCGGCCTCGCCGCCGGTGCGCTGGCGATGGTGGCGCTGCGCCGCGGGCGTGCCACCGAATGAGGGCTTTCCTAGTGGTGCTGGCCGGCGTGTTCGCGGCGATGGCCGCGACCGCCGGCCTGGCGTCTGCGCACGCCGTGCTGGAATCCTCCACCCCCTCCAACGGATCCCTGGTGCAGTCCGCGCCAACGCGGGTCACGCTGACGTTCGGGGAGGCCGTGCAGATCACGCCGGACGGCGTGCACGTGATCGCCCCCGACGGCTCGACGGCCGACAACAGCAAGGCCGACCACATCGACGGCCAGGGCAGCACCGTCGGCGTGCCGATCACCTCGACGGCCGAGGGCACGTACACCGTGTCCTGGCACGTGGTTTCCGCCGACTCGCACCCGATCTCCGGCGCCTTCACCTTCTCCGTCGGCCACGCCTCGGCCGCCGTCCCGGTGGCCGCGCCCGCCTCCGGCAGCCTCGCGGTGTCCATTGTGTACTGGACGGCCCGCGGGCTCGAGTACGCGTCGTTCGCGCTGCTCGTCGGGGCCGTGGCCTTCGTGTTCTGGTGCTGGCCGGCCGGCGCCGTGCACCGCCACGTGAGGCGACTGATCGGCGGCTCGTGGCTGACGTTGCTGCTCGCGACCGTCGCCGGCGCGCTGCTGCAAGGACCTTACGGCGCCGGGGCCGGGCTGGACCGGCTGTTCGACGGCACCCTGTTCTCGTCCACATTGGACATCGCACTCGGCACGGGCGTCATCGTCCGGATCGTGCTGCTGGCCTTTGCCGCCCCGTTCATCAGCGAAATCCTGGCCACGCAGGAGTGGACGCCCAACCGGCGTTCGGTGTTCGGCGGCATCGGCGTGGTGCTGCTCAACGCCCTCGCCTGGACGTGGTCGATGTCCGGGCACGCGGCCGCCGGCTTCCAGGCCGATCTCGCGCTGCCGGTCGATGTGCTGCACCTGGACGCCATGGGCGTCTGGCTCGGCGGGCTCGTCGTGCTGTGGCGGGCCAAGCCGCCACATGCGGCGGTGCAACGGTTCTCGCAGGTCGCCGTGGTGTGTGTCGGCGTGCTGGTGGCGACCGGGACGTACCAGAGCTGGCGGCAGCTCGGCAGCTGGGCCGGTTTCTTCGACACCGAGTACGGCCGCCTGCTGCTGTTGAAGATCGCCGGCGTGCTGGTCGTCCTGGCCGCCGCCTACTTCTCCCGCAAATGGGTCCGCTCGCACGTGGGCAAGCTGCGGCGGCCCATCATGATCGAGACGGCCGGCGCGGTGATCGTGCTCGGGCTCACCGCGGCCCTGGTCAACGCCGAACCCGCCCGTACGGCCGAGGCCGCCACCACGCCGATCGTGCAGGCCACGCCCGACGGCCAGACCCTGCCGTTCGACACCGGCGGGCCGGGCGGCAAGGGCAATCTGAAGATCTACATCACGCCCGCGCACGTCGGCCCCAACCTGCTCGACGTCACCGTCGAGGACCAGGGCGGCACGGCCCACGACGTGCCCGAGGTGACCGTCGAGCTGACGTTGAAGGAGCGCGGCATCGGACCGTTGAAGATCGACATGCAGCACGTCGGCAAGGGCCGCTACCGTGCCGCCGAGGCCCAGATCCCCCTGGCCGGCGCGTGGCAGGTCGCGGTGACCGTGCGAACCTCCGACATCGACGAGACCACCGCCGCCGGCATGTGGCAGGTGTCCTGACCGGATCGTTCCGCATGACGACGAGACCGTGCCTGTCCCCCGGGCGCGCGGGCGGGCACGATCGGTGTCGTGACCAAGGCACTGATCGTCATCGACATCCAGGAATCGTTCCGGCATCGGGAGAACTGGGCCCGAGTGTCCACACCGGACATCGCCGCCCGCGGCACCCGGCTGGTCGACATCGCCCGCGCGGCCGGCGACCTGGTGGTGTGGGTGCTGCACACCGAGCCCGGCACCGGCAACCCGTTCGACCCGGCCGGCGGCCACGTGCGGCTGATGGACGGGCTCGTGCCGGCGGCCGGCGAGCCGGTGCTGACCAAGACCTCCCGCAACGCCTTCACCACCACCAACCTCCAGCAGATCCTCACCGAGAAGGGGATTCGGGAGCTGGTGGTCTGCGGCATCCAGACCGAGCAGTGCTGCGAGACCACCGCCCGTGTCGCCGCCGATCTCGGCTTCGACGTCACCTACGTGACCGAGGCGACCGCCACCTTCCCGATCGCGCACCGCAGCGGCGTCGGCGAGCTCGGCGTCGAGGACATCATCGAGCGCACCGAATACGCGCTGTCGGGCCGTTTCGCGACCATCAGCACGATCGCGGAGCTGGCCGTAGGCTGACCGGATCATGCCGACCGTCGCCTTCCTGCTCACGCGCAACCTGCACCTGCTCGACCTGGCCGGGCCGGCGCAGGTGTTCTCCGCGGCGGCCAAACACGGCCTCGACTACCGGCTGCGCTACCTCGCCGACACCGAGACCGTCACCACCGCGCAGGGGCTCACAGTGCAGGCGACGACCGAGATCCCGGCGCTGGGCCCCGACGACCTGATCGTCGTGCCGGGCTGCGCCGGGCAGCGGCTGACCAGGACCGCGCGGCTCGGGGCGGCGCTGATGACCCTGCTGCGGGAGTTCCCCGGCACCGTCGCCAGCGTCTGCTCCGGGGCCGAGCAGCTCGGGCGGGCCGGGCTGTTGGACGGCCGGCGCTGCACCACCCACCACGAGCACCAGGACGAGCTGGCCGAGCGCTATCCGACCGCCCAGGTCGTGCACGACGTGCTGTACGTGATCGACGGCCGGATCGTCACCTCGGCCGGCATCGCGTCGGGCATCGACCTCGCGCTGCACCTCGTGGCCACCGCCCACGGTCCGGCCATCGCCGCCCGCATCGCCCGTGAGATGGTCGTCTACGCCCGCCGCAACGGCGACGACCGGCAGGCCAGCGCCATGCTGCGGCACCGTTCGCACGTCAACGACACCGTGCACCGGCTGCAGGACCACATCGACAGCCACTACACCGCCCGGCTCCCCCTGGCCGACCTGGCGCGGGCCGTCGGATGCAGCGAGCGGACCGTCACGCGCCTGTTCGCCCGGGCCACCGGCCTCACTCCCCTGCGCTACCAACAACTCCTGCGCGTCGAACGGGCCGAGCACCTCATCGGGCAGGGCGCGACCGTGGAAACCGCCGCCAACACCGTCGGCTTCGAGGACGCCCGCATGCTCCGCCGTCTCCGCGCCCGCCCCTAGTTTCCGGCCGGAGCCGTCGAGATGGGGCAGGATGGGCAACCATGAGCGGCTTCCTCGCGTGGCTGGCGAATTCGGGTGTCGTGCAGGGTGTGATCATCGGCGGCACGTTCGCGTTCCTGACGACGGTTCTCGTGCTGGACGCGGTCGCTCGGGCCGCGACGAGCACCGTCAACGGCTGGAGCTCGTTCCGGCCGGCCGGTCGGCCCGGCAACGGGCTGTTGATGCGGGCCGCGTCGCAGAAGGCGCTGCCGGCCGTCAACGTGTTCGAGGAGGCCGCCTACTGGCTGGCCACCGTGGACGGCGCGGGGAACAAGCTCAGCGGCGAGCACGCCTACCGACTCCACTTCCCGCCCGGGCAGCTGCCCCCGAACGACGCCTTCTGGTCGCTCACCGCGACGGACACCGTCGGCTACATGGTGAGCAACCCGGCCGGCCGGTCGAGCGTGGACGACCACTCCGGTCTCGTGACGAATGCCGACGGGTCGGTCGACATCCTGCTCCAGCCGCGGGCGCCGAGCGGACCGGCGCAGAACTGGGTGCCGACACCGGCCGGTCGGTTCAAGCTGATGCTGCGCGCGTACCTTCCGGGCGCCGCCATCGTGGACGGCAGCTACGAAGTGCCGCCGATCGTCGAGGTCGTGTGACATGAACCGCCTCATCCTGAAGTACGGCTACCCCATCACCGCCGTCATCCTGCTGATCTTCACCTGGGTCGTCTACCGGCGGGTGGCCGGCGGCGTGGACGCGATCATCCCGCTCGCGGTGGCGGCGATCGTGGTGTGGGTGCTGGGCACGCTCGCGTTCGTCTACTACTGGCCGCGGATCACCGTCGGCGGGCTCAGGCGGGCCATCCTCAGGCGTGGATTCGGCGACGGCCCGATCCCCGTGAACACGCTGCACGCCGCGCTCGACCGCTCCTCCGCATCGACCGGCAGCGTGATGGGCACCGGGACCGATGACGTGCTCTACGTCGCCGGTTGGCTCGATGTGCACGCCGGACCACAAGTTCTGCACACGCCCGAGATGGACGGTCGCTACTACAGCGTGCAGTTCACCGATCCGACCAGCGGCGCCAACTTCGCCTACGTCGGCAAGCGCACCACCGGGACCGGCGCCGGCGCCTTCCTGCTCTGCGAACCCGGCTGGAACGGCACTGTGCCGACCGGGATGAACCGGATCGACGTGCCGCATCGGGCCGCCCTCCTCATCGGACGCGTGTTCGCCGCGGACGAGGACGACCGACTCGCCGCCTATGCGCTGGCGCAGCAGATCCGGCTCGCGCCGCTCACCCCCTGAATTCGGCGCATGTGGCACTCAGTGGCGAATCGGACTTGCAGGGAGCAACAGTTCGTTCACGCATGGTTCGGCGTGTGGCGTACGCGGCCAACGGCGAAGTTGATATCCGGTGTATCAACCAGTGGCCAGGGCGCTGACCTGGTGAAGTGCGACACGATCTCACCGTCTGACCAACCAGTTGGTCAACATCGGAGGTGTGTCCGCGTGGACCGCTTTCCCCTTCCCGTTCGCCCCGAAAGCTGAGCAGGGCTTACTACATCACTTGGTAAAAGTCGGCACTGATGTCAGCGTTGTCGTATCTGGAGCGGCCGCGGAAACCTCCTGCAAGTCCGTAGACCCGTGGTCCGCGTCCAGCAGGACGGAGTTGACGTTGCACGTGATGCCGGTACCGGCTGAGAGGGGCCTCCCCCTCGACTCCGCGCTCGCGCGCGGCCTGGCGGCGGCTGGAGAGCTCGGCCTCACGCCGCGGTTCACGCCACTGCTGGACGCGAATCCCGGCAGTTGGCAGTGCACGCTGAGCTGCACCGGCTTCCACTCGCCGGCGACCAGCGGCCTCGGCCGCGGCGACCGGGAGACGGCCCGCGTCGGCGCGCTGTTCGAGGCGCTGGAGCACTACCTGAGCGGCCTGGACGGCCTGCGCAACCGGCAGGTCCGGTTGCGCGACGCGCACGAGGTGGCTAATGGACCGCTGGCCTCGGATCCATTGATCGCCAAGCTGGCCGAGGGCCCGGCCCGCGAGCTGGGCTGCGTGCGCTACCAGGCGCTGGACGGCAGCGCCGACGTCGACGTGCCGGTGTTCCTGACGATCCCGGAGTACCGGGGCGAGCAGGGCGAGTCGGCCCGGCTGACCATCGAGGACTTCTACGACTACTCGGCCGCCGGCTCGTGCGTGGAGGCGGCGGGCTGGGCGGCCGGCTCCTACGCGGCCGAAGCCCTGGTGCACGCGGTCAACGAGTCGGTCGAACGGGACGCGGTGGCCCAGCTGATCGCCGATCAGGTCGTCGGCGACCGCTCACGGGCGTTGCGGGTGGTCGACCCGGCGACGCTGCCGGACGACCTGGCCGACCTGTTGATCACCGCCGCCGACCGCTGCGGGCGCTCCGTGCACCTGATTGATATGACCTCCGACCTGGACATTCCCGCCTACTACGCGTTCCAGGCCCCCGAACCCGGCGGGCGGCCGGCGGCGGCCGGCAGCGCGGCGGCGCTGTCCAGCCGGGTCGCGGCCGGCCGGGCCCTGACCGAGCTGATCCAGTTCCAGACCACGGTGGTCGACCGCCAGCTGCCGAACCTCGCCCACCGGCTGCCGGACGCGGCCGAGGTGGGCTTCGTCCAGACCTGCGCGCCCGCCACTCCGCGCCAGCACCTCGACATGCTGGTGGAGATGTTGCACGGCAAGGGGTTCACGCCTTACGCACGGGAGCAGTACTCGACGCGGAACCTGGCCGTGGTCAACGTGTTCGTGCCGGGGCTGGACCGGTCGACCGACTGCCGGCGGCTGCGGGTCAGCCGTCGGCGTGCTCAAGCGCCCACCGGATGAGCGCCGGACGGGTGGTCAGCCGCAGCTTCTTGTAGCTGTTGTGCAGGTGCGTCTCGATGGTGCGCTCGCTGAGGAACAGCCGCTCGGCGATCTGCCCGTTGGTCAGGCCCGCGCCGACCAGCCGCACGATCTCCCGTTCACGCCGGCTCAGCGGCTGGGTGCCGTTGTCCGGCACGGTCAGTCGGACGCCCATCGCCGCCAGCCTGGCAGTGGCCCGATCCTCCGCGCCGGCCATCAGGTCCTCCTGGCGTAGGGCCAGGGCGTCGAGGAACGGCGAGGTCCGGCCGCCGGAGCGCAGATGACCCAGAATCCGTTGCGCCACAGCGTGATCCTTGCGCGCAACGGCCAGGTAGCCGGCGTAGGCCACTCGGAGCGTGTCGACCAGGAGGTCGCCGAGCGGGCGCGGTGGCCTGAACGCCGTGTCGTCGACCTTGGCCCCGGTCCGCAGCGCATACGCCGTCTCGGCCAGGTCCGTCACCATGACCAGGTCGTCGTGCGTGGCGTCGTAGCATTCCCGCACCACCTGGAGGTCCTGCTCGGCACTGGCGAGATTCCCGTTCTCCGCCGACAGGAACGCCCGCGCGGCGCGAGCGCGGCCGACCAGCCGGTCCTGGCCCGTCCGCTCGGCCTCGGCCAGGCTCTCGCCGGCGATCTCCAGCGCCGCGGGCAGATCACCGGCGATGTACCGGACCCAGCTGCGGATCTGCGTCACGTAGTGCACCGCGCCCGGCAGGTAGAACTGCACCTCAGCGGCGCCGGGATTGCCGGTCGCCCGCAGCGCCGCCGGCACGTCGCCGCGCAGCACCAGAAGCCCGGGCTGCTGGAGTCTCGCGCCGTAGGCATAGTGTTCCCGGGAATCGGCGGCGATCGGCCGGGCCGCCTCGATGGCGATCTGGTTCTGCGTGTGGGCGGCCGCGTAGTCGCCGCCGACCCGGGCCGCGACGCTGGCCCCGAAGTGCGCGACCGCGCGGGCCTCGGGCGTGTCCTGGTGCTCGGTCAGGCCGATCATGCGGTCCAGCACCGACCACACCCGGGCCAGGTCGTTGGCGCGCACGGCAAGCAGCCAGTGCACCATCAGCCCGATCGGCGGGTCCTGCGACTCGAACTGCACGGGCGCCATCGGCGTGTGCACGTTGCCGCGCTCGGCCTCCAGCATCGACCGGTAGTAGCCGAGGATCCGCTGCCGCAGCGAATCCCCCTGACTCTGGGCCATGGCCTCGGCGTGGTCCCAGATCGAGGCCGCGTCGTCCAGCCGCCCGCTGGCCTGCAACGCGCGGGCCAGGCCGTCCATCAGCTCCGGGGTCACGTCGGCGTGCTCGATCGACCGGGCGTGGTGCAGGGCGACGCTGAGGTAGTTCACGGCCTCCTGCGCGTCGTGCACGTCCAACGCTCGTTGTCCAGCCGCGCCAAGGACTTCGCAGGCCCGCTTGGGATCCACCAGATCGCCGGCGTCGCGGTAGTGCGGGGCGGCCTTGAGGACGTCGGTGCGGTCCAGGGCGGCGGCGATCGTGGCGTGCAGCGAACGTCGTTGCCCCACGGTCAGTTCCGCGTAGGCGACCTCGGCGTAGAGGGGGTGCGACACGCGGTACGTCAGCGTCGGCCCGTCGACGAGCTCCTCGATCAGGCCCTGCTGGAACAGTTGGCGCAGCACGGTGTCGAAACCGTCGTCCGTCCACACCGTACGGAGCAGCTGCGGCGATCCCGCGCCGGCCACGGCGATCAGCTCCAGCAATCGCCGGGCCCGATCGTCCAAGCGCTGCAAGCGGTCCAGCACCACGTCGCGGATGATCACCGGCAGGCCGGCCGGGATCTCGCCGCCGCCGACCAAAGCCGTGACGAACAGCGGCACGCCCTGGGCTCGCGCGGTGACCTTGCTCAGCACGTCTTCGCGCGGCGGGTGTTGCACCAGGTCACCGACGAGTTCGCCGACAGCCTTGTCCGACAACGGCTCCAGCGCGAGCTCGATGCCGCCCTCGCGGCGCACGGTCATGGCCAGCGCCGCCAGCGGGCCGCCCGGCTCGGCGCTGCGGTAGCCGCACCACAGCAGCAGGCGGCGGCGTTTGCTGTTGTGCCCCAGGTAATGCAGCAGTTCGATCGTGCCGCGGTCGGCCCAGTGCAGGTCGTCCACGATGAACAACGCCGGCCTGGTCGCGGTGATCCGCTCGACCAGACGCAGCACGGCCTCGAACATGCGGGTGCGTTCCAGCTCCGGATCCCCGGTCGGCGGGGCCGGCGACAGGCGCCGATCGGCGATCAGCCCGGCGATGTCGTGCAGGCCGTCCAGCAGCCGGGCCGACTCCGCGTCGGGCAGCGCGCCCAGGTGACGGCGCAGCGCCTCCACCACCGGAGCGTAGGCCAGGCCGGCCTGCAATGGGCTGGAGGAGCCCATCAGCACCGTGAAGTCGCGCTCCTTGGCCAAGCGCAGCGAACTGACCGCCAGCCGCGACTTGCCGATGCCCGCCTGGCCCGAGACCAGCAGGATGCGGCCGTGCCCCGCGGCGACCGCGGTGATCGCCCCGTCGATGATCCCCAGCTCGCGATCCCGGCCGACCAGCCTCGACTCCACGGGCCAGAGTATGCACCAATCGGCCTAGGGTTTGACGCCGGTCAGCACTGTCAGCGCCGGCTGTCGGCCCACATCCACCCGGCGAAGGGCCGTCAGGCCGGCGTCGGCCAGCCAGCGGCGGTAGTCCGCCGGGTCGTGGATCGTGCCGCTGCGGGTGCGCAGCAGCAGGGACAGCTCGTGGGTCGCCGCGCCCTGCGAGCCGGCCAAGGTGTCGATCACTGCCAGCGCGCCGCCCTTGCGCAGCGCCGGCACGAAGCGGTGGATCAGCTCGGCCGCGCAGTCGGCGTCCAGCAGATGGCAGACGCCCGGCAGCACCACCAGGTCGTACTCGCCGGCGCTGGGTTGTGCGTCGAACAGCCCGCCGGGCAGGAAGTCGAACTGCCGGCACCGGTTGGCGCGGCGGTTGGCCGGCACGTCCAGCACGCTCACCCTGGTCTGCGGGTCTCTCGCCGCCAGCGTCGCGCCGCAGGGCGCCCCGTCCACGCTGACGTCCAGAATGCGCCTGGCGGCGGGGAGTTCGGTGACGACGTCCGCCCTCATGCCGTGCAGGAGGGTCGTGATCACGTCACGTTCGGCCTCACGGGCGGGCAGACCCGTGCGGACCGAGTCGGTGACCTGGTCGCGCCAGGGCAGCAGCGAGTGCACCCCGGCCAGGCCGGCCGTGGCCGGCTCGTAGCGGCCGTCGGCGCGCAGCTGCACCAGCCCGCTGTCGGCCAGCGTCGCGAGCACCACTCGGACCCCGCGAACGCTTGCGCCGCAGGTCATCGCCAGGTCCTCGATCGTCGCCGGCGTGCGGTCGATCTGGTCGATCAGGCCCAGCTGCACCGCCGCCGAGTACGCCGACAGCGTCGCGGCCGCGCGGTGCAGACCCAGCAGGGCCGTGGCGTTCCGGGCCGCCGTCATCGGGCCAGCACCCTGCGCATGATCGCCACGCTCTCCAGCGCCACCTGATCGGCCCGGGTGTGCTCGCGGCGGGCCGACAGCAGCTGGGCCAGGTTGATCAACGCCCATGACAGCTTCTGCGCGTGGTCGGCGTTGTCCGGCTCCTCGGCCACGCGCTCCTTCAGCGCCGCCACCGCCTGCTCGGTGATCGTGACGGGGTCGTCCTCGCGGCATTCGCCGTGCGGAATGCCCCAGCAGCTCTCCGCCCGTGCAATCACGTCCATGCCACTCATGCTGGCCGTGGCCGTCGGCGGCGGACAACGCTCTCCGGTACGTAATCGGCTTCGCGCGGTGAAGTTACGTACCCGCCGTCCAGGCCGTGGCCTGGCGTGCGACGAGCTCCTTCAGGTCGCCCGCCGTGAGGTTGAAGTCCAGCGCGTGCAGGCCGTAGAAGTTGGCCTGCGTCGGGCCGATCAGATTGTCGCCGCCCTGGATGTCCAGCCAGGAGACCGTGCTCTGGCCGTCCAGCGCCTGCTTGCACTGGCCGGTCAGCGTGCCGCGGTAGCGGGCGAAGCCGGTGGGGTAGTTCGGCACCGTCAGCGACTGGCCGAGGGAGCTGATCCGGCCGTACGGGTTGAAGTCGTTGCCGCCGACCAGCTTTCGCGTGTACAGGATCGTGTCCAGCGGATTCCGGTCGTTGTCGCCGGCCAGCACGGCCGCCGGGTTCACGCAGAGGACCTGGTGCTGCGGGTCGTTGACCACCCGGACCAGGTCGGCGTCCGCGCTCGGGACCTGCGCGCCCGGCTTGTAGCTGGAGTAGGCCACCACGCACCCCGTGTCCGTCGGGTGCTGGCAGGCCGGGATGTGTTGGAACGTCGCCTTCGGATCCGTGCCGCCGCCGTCCGGCTGGCCCGTCGGCACCACGATGTGGCCGCCCAGCAGCACTGCCGAGACAAGGTACTTGCGCATGTCCGGGTTGTTGTCGAACTTGTCCTGGAGCAGCGCCGCCAGCGCCGACGCGCCCTGCGAGTGGCCGAGCAGCACCACTCCCCGGCGCTTGCCGGTGCTCGGGTCCGTGTTGTCGTGGTCCCAGTAGTACTGGAAGGCCTGCTCCACGTCCCCGATGCCGACCGAGTAGTCCGGCGGGGTCTTCGTGATCAGCGACAACGCCAGGTCCAGCAGGGTCTTCTGCCGGTACGTCGGGGCGAACATCCGGCAGCCCAGCATCCCCATCTGGGCGATCGACTGCGCGAACTCGTCGTCCGACGGCGCCGGCACCACGTTCGGCAGGCCGTCCACCGTCGGGTACACGTAGAAGCAGTCCGTGCCGGCCGGTATCGGCGTGCCCTGCGGGCTTCCGCCCGTGACGTCCGTGGTGTCGAGGGGTACTTGGTCGTGGCTCGCCGGGTACGTAGCCGTCACCGGCCCGCACGCGCCGTGGCACATCCACACCGGCGCCGGCAGTGCGTTCGGCACGGCCAGGCTCGCGGTCAGTGCCGCCGCGGCGGCCAGGGTTCCCCAGATCATGAGTGAAGTGAACCAGGGGGTACCCGCCCGCTCCCCCCGCTTGTCACCCGTTCGAGGTACACGGGTTTTTCACATGCGCTTCCCATGTGGCAACAGGACGCAAACGGGAAGCGCATGTGGCAGCGCCGGGGTGCCGGAAACCGTATTTCGGTGTGCCGGAGAGCGGGACAGTGAGGATGTAGATGGTGGTCCTCCCGACCCGGTCTGACCCCGAGCGGGACCGGCGTGATGCCTTGCGCGAGATCTGTCGTCCGGAC
>NZ_JBFBAM010000056.1:0-63057 GCF_040682195.1 Kutzneria sp. NPDC051319
ACGGTGGCTCCACACCTACAATCACCACCGCGGCCACACCGCACTCAACGGCCTACCGCCAGCCAGCCGCGTTCCTAACCTCACGAGTCAGTACAGCTAGACCCGCAGTCCGGCCAGCGCCAGTGCCAGCACCCGCTCGCGTTGCGTGTCGGTCATGAACTGCACTGTGCTGACGGCTGCGATGAGCATCAGCACGTCTTCCATGGACGGGTCGGGGTTGGCGACGCCTGCTTCCTGCGCCCGCACCAGCAGGGGAGTGCCCGCCGCGTAGAGCGCCGCCCGCGACGCCTGGAACCGGTCGCCGGCGCGGTTCAGGCCGTCGGCCAGGGCCTGCTTGGCCACGATGTAGTCGATGAACCGGTGCAGCCAGCGCACCAGCGCGTCCCACGGCGGCAGGTCGTCCAGGCCGTCGGCCGCCCGGCACAGCTGCTCGACCTCCTGGAGGTAGACCTCCTCGACGAGGTCCTCGCGGGTCGGGAAGTTGCGGTACAGCGTCGCGATGCTCGTGCCCGAGCGGCGGGCGATCTCGTCCAGTGAGGCCTGCGCCCCCTGCTCGGCGAACGTCTCCCGCGCCGCCGCCAGCAACGCGTCGAAGTTGCGCCGCGCGTCCGCACGCCGGGGCCGTCGCGAGGTCAGGTCCATCGAGTCTCCTGGACAACCGAAACGTAGAGGGTCTACGGTTAAACCGTAGGAACACTTCGGATTCTACCCATGGAGCTCGTTCGCATGTCCACCACCATCGCCCTGGTCACCGGGGCCAACAAGGGCATCGGCCTGGCCACCGCCCGGCAGCTCGCCGAGCTCGGCATGACCGTCCACCTGGGCAGCCGCGACCTCTCGCGCGGCGTCCGCGCCGCCGAGCAGCTCGCCGCGCAGGGCGTCGTCGTCCATCCCCTCGGCATCGACATCGCCGACGACGCCTCGGTGCGCAAGGCCGCCGACTTCCTCCAGGCCGAGCACGGCCGCCTGGACGTCCTGGTCAACAACGCCGGCACCCTGGCCCGCAAGGCCGCCCTCACCATCACCGCCGACGACCTGCGCCCGGAGTTCGAGACCAACGTCTTCGGCCTCGTCCGGGTCATCCACACGATGCTGCCCCTGCTGCGCCGCTCCGACGCCGCCCGGGTCGTCAACCTCTCCAGCACGTCCGCCGTCTTCACGCACACCGCCGACCCCTCGACGATGTTCGCGCAGTCCGACGACTCGTTCGCCTACGCCGCCAGCAAGGCCGCCGTGACCATGCTGACCCTCAAGTACGCCAACGCCTTCCGTGCCGACCCCGCCCTGGCCCACGCCAAGGTCAACGCCGTCACTCCCGGCTATGTGGCCACCGACCTCAACGCCTTCCAGGGCGTCCGCACCACCGAGGAAGGCGCCCGCGCCTCGGTGCGGCTCGCCACCCTCGGCCCCGACGGCCCGTCCGGCGGCTTCTTCGACGACCAAGGCCCCGTTCCCTGGTGATCTACCCCAGCTGCTTGTCCACGAAGCACCAGCGCCAGCTCTCGCCCGGCTCGTAGCTGCGCATCACCGGATGCCGGGTGTCCCGGAAGTGCTTGTCCGCGTGCTTCCCGACGGACGAGTCACAGCAGGCCACGTTCCCGCACTTGAGGCACATCCGCAGGTGCACCCAGGTGAGCCCCTCCTCGATGCAGGCGGCGCAGGTGTCCTCGCTGCTTGCCGGGACGTCGCGCCAGCCGTGGGCGAGGTGCTTGCACGCCTCGGCGAGGGAGGCGGGCGCGCGGAGTTCGCGGTCGTCCTGGGCTGGTTCCTCCTCGTCGCGGTCGAGCATGGACTCCTCGATGTCGAGGCGCTCCAGGACGCGGCGCAGGACGACGTCGTCGGCGGCGCCGGTGTCGCGGGCCTTGAGGCAGTGCTCGCGCTCGACCTGGAGCAGGTCGAGACGCAGACGGCGGTAGGCGTCACTGGGGGTCTCGTTGAGCGAGCTCTGCCGGCCCAACTGCTCCCAAGCGGCGTCGGTCCGGCCCTGGAGCCGCTCCCGGAGCCGGGCGACGACCTCGGGAGGGTCGTTCTCGGAGCTGATCTCGTCCAGCCGCACGAGGGCGACGCGCACCATGTCGTGCAGCAGGGCGGCTTCCTGCAAGGCGTCCTGGGCCGGATCGGGTCCGGGCAGGCCCATGCGCCGGACCAGCATGGGCAGCGTCGTGCCCTGCAGGACCAGGGTGCCGGCCACGACGACAAAGGCGGCGAGCACCAGCACGACCCGCTCGGGGGTCTGGGCCGGGAGGATGAAGGCGGCGGCGAGGGTGACGACCCCGCGCATGCCGGCCCAGCCGATCACCACGGAGTACCGCCACGGCCAGGCCTTGTGACGTTTGAGGCCCAGCGCCTGCTTGAGGCGTTTTTCGGCGGCGACGCCGAACAGCCACAGCAGCCGCGTGAGGATGGTGGCGGCGAGCACGGCCGCGCAGATCAGGGCCAGCATGGCGACACTGAGGCCGCTGCGGCCGACCTCGGTCAGGATGCGCCGCAGCTGGAGCCCGATGAGCAGGAAGACGGTGTTTTCCAGCAGGTACGCCACGGTCTGCCAGTTGTGCCGGCTGGCCGTCCGGGCCGTGCCGGAGAGCACGCGCGGTGATCGGTGCCCGATCACGAGGCCGGCGATGACGACGGCGAGCACGCCGGAGCCGTGGACGGCCTCGCCGAGCAGGTAGGCGACGAACGGCACCGCGAAGGACAGGGCGGTGTCGGCGACGGTCTCCTGCAGCTTGAGCCGCACGAGCGAGGCGACCCACCCGACGACGAGGCCGGCCACGACGCCGCCGACCGCGGCCCGCGCGAAGTCGAAGCCGGCCTGCCACAGGGAGATCGAGCCGGTGATGGCGGCGATGCTGGTGCTCAGGGCGACCAGGGCCGCGGCGTCGTTGAACAGGCTCTCGCCCTCCAACAGCCGCACCATCTTGCGGGGCATGGCCACCCGTCGAGCCACCGCCGTGGCGGCCACGGCGTCCGGTGGGGCCACGACGGCGCCCAGCGCGAAACCGGCGGCCAGCGACAGGCCGGGAATCACCAGCCACGCCACCAGGCCCACGCCGGCCGTGGTGAACAGCACGAGGCCCACCGACAGCACGGCGATCGGATTGCGCAGCCGGCGGAAGTCGACCAGCGAGGTCTGGATTGCCGTCGAGTACAGCAGCGGCGGCAGCAGGCCGACCAGCACCACCTCGGGATCTAGCTGGTAGTCCGGGACGCCCGGCACGAACGAGGCGGCGACGCCGACCGCGATCAGGCACAGCGGCGCCGACCAGTCCAGCCGCCGCGCGACGGCGGTGACGGCCAGCACCGCCACCACCAGGGCAACTATTTCCGCCGCGATCTCCACGGCGGTGATTTTCACTTGCCGGAGGCCCTCGGAGCCAACCGGCTGGTCGGAGCACCTCGGCGCTTCGTGAGAGTGGACTTGCACGAAGGGACTGGACACTCCTAAACTCGTGAGAGTTCACTCTTACGAAGGAGCTCTTCATGACGCGCGAGTTCGACCTGGGCGACGGCCTGACGGTGGCGGTGGACCAGCGGGACGGCGCCGAACCGGCGGTGCTGGTCCTGCACGGCGGCGCGGGCCCGAGGTCGGTCGCCGGGCTGGCCGGCCTGCTGCCGGGCGACCCGACGGTGCTGACGCCCACGCATCCGGGCTTCGACGGGCAGCCCCGGCCGTCCTGGTTCGACGGCGTCGCGGACCTGGCCGTGGCCTATCTGGACCTGCTGGACGTGCTGGAACTCGACCGGGTGCTGGTGGTCGGCAGCTCGATCGGCGGCTGGATCGCGGCCGAGATGGCCACCCGCGACACCAGGCACCGCATCGGGGGAGTGGTGCTGCTCAACGCCGTGGGCATCGACCCCGCGCAGGGCGAGCTGACCGACACCCGCAAGCTGAACCCGGCCCAGCTGGGCGAGCTGGCCTTCGTCAACCCGGCCTTACGCCTGGATCCCTCGACGCTGACCGACGAGCAGCGGGCGGCCGCCCTCGCCAACCAGCAGACGCTGGCGGTGTACGCGGGGGAGCCGTTCATGTACGACCCCAAGCTGCGTCGCCGGCTGCGCCGCGTCGACGCGCCGGCGCTGGTCGTGTGGGGCGAGCGCGACGGCATCGCGACCGTCGACTACGGACGGTCGTACGCACAGGCCTTTCCCAAGGGGCGCTTCGTGTTGGCGCCGGAGGCCGGTCACTTCCCGCACATCGAGGCGGCCGCGCTGACGGCCGCCTCGATCGAGGAGTTCGTGCGACAGGAGCTCTAGGTGGCCGGGGTGGTGGCGTACCTCGCCATCACCTCGATCGTCGCCGCCGGCGTCAGCTCGCCGTCGGCGGCGATGGTGTCGCGCAGGTCCCGGAAGTACTGCACGTACAGGTCCGGGGTGAAGGTGTTGAGCATGACCGCCGGTTCGTCGCCGGGGTTGGCGAACGTGTGCGGCACGCCCGGCGGCACCATGACCAGGGTGCCCTTGGGCGCCTCGTGGTCGCGGTCGCCGACGGTGAACCGCACGTGCCCGGACACCACGTAGAACCCCTCGTCGTGCTCGGCGTGCCGGTGCTGCGGCGGCCCGCCGCTGTGGGGCGCGAGGGTGATCTCGCCGATGCCCAGCCGGTGCTGGGTGACGCTGCCGTCCTCCATGATGCGCATCCGGGCCGGCCCCAGTTCGATGATCTCGCCGCCGTCCGGGCCGGTGATCGAGACGTCGTCCACGATCATCTCCTTCGTGAGAATTGACTCTCACGAGGCTAGGCGGCTCACACTCCACTGTGCAAGTGCTCTCTCAGGAATGGGGTAGACTGTGCCCATGCAGACCGCCTCCGGCCGGGTCAACCAGAAGACCCGCACCCGCACCGCCATCGTGCGGGCGGCCGCCGAGCTCAGCCGCACCGGCCGCGAGGTGACGATGCCCGAGGTGGCCAAGGCCGCCCTGGTCTCGGAGGCCACCGCCTACCGCTACTTCCCGGACCTGGCCACCCTGCTGCGGGAGGCCATCGCCGACCAGATTCCCAGTCCCGAGGAGGCGCTGGCCGGCGTCGCGGACTCGGTCGACCCGGTGGAGCGGGTGGCCGCCGCGACCGAGTTCATGCTTCGGCACGTGCTGGGCCGCCAGGGTGTGGTGCGCGCGATGATCGCCGCCACGATCGTCCGCCCGGATCGGCCCAACGTGCGGCCCGCCATGCGCTTCGGCCTGATCGACTACGCGCTGGCCCCGCTGGCCGGCACGCTCGGCGGCCGCGACCCGCAGGCGTTGGCCCAGCTCAAGAACGACCTGGCCGTGGTGGTCAGCGCCGAGGCGCTGTTCTCGCTGACCGATCTGCGGGCAATGGCCCCGGAGGCCGCGATCGCCAGCCTGGTGCACACCGCGACCACGCTCACCCGCGCCGCCCTCGCTGAGTGAATGGCCAAACGTTTCTGTAAGCGCTTGGTGACATTTCCCGGCGCGCCCGACCGTCCATTGTGCACGCGAGCGCGGAGCCGTTGTCCGGTGCGGACAACGGCCCGCTTGGTTTGACCATCCTTTGTGGACAGGACATTGACCCGACCGGAAGTTACTCACTGGTAAGTAGTGACGGGGAGCGGAACGGAAAGTATAACTTGTTCTAATCCCTCAACGGTGAGGAAGATCACATGGACAAAGATTCTGTGTGTAACAAGCCTTCCGGCCACTTCTCCCGACGTTCGTTCATCGCTGGAACAGGTTCTATCTTGGGGGCGATGGCCCTCGGCGGACCGGCGCTGGCCTCGACGACCACCGCCCGGGCCGCCGGCCCCATCCAGTCCGGCGCGCACGTGCCGGTGCTGGTCATCGGCACCGGCTACGGCGGCTGCGTCACCGCGCTGCGGCTGGCCCAGGCCGGCGTCGACGTGCAGATGGTCGAGATGGGCATGGCCTGGGACACCCCGGGCTCCGACGGCAAGATCTTCGCCAACACCACCACACCCGACAACCGCTCGTACTGGTTGCGCACCAAGACGAAGCAGCCGCTCAGCAACTTCCTCGGCTTCCCCATCGACAAGGACATCCCGCGCTACACCGGGATCCTGGACGCCGAGGAGTTCGCCGGCATCATCGTGTACCAGGGCCGCGGCCTGGGCGGCGGCTCGCTGGTCAACGGCGGCATGGCGGTCACGCCCAAGCGGGAGAACTTCGGCGCCATCCTGCCGACGGTCAATCCCGACGAGATGTACAACACCTACTACCCCCGGGCCAACTCCGAGCTCGGCGTCGGCCTGGTCGACCCGGCCTGGTTCGACACCGTGGACTGCTACCAGTTCGCCCGGGTCGGCCGCAAACAGGCGCAGCGGTCGGGTTTCCCCTTCGTGTTCGTGCCCGACGTGTACGACTGGGACTACATGAAGCAGGAGGCCGCCGGCACCGTGCCGAAGTCGGCGGTGGCCGGGGAGATCCTGTACGGCAACAACTACGGCAAGAAGTCCCTGCAGAAGACCTACATCCCGAAGATCATGGCCACGGGGCGCGTCACGATCTCCACGCTGCACAAGGTGACCTCGGTGACGCCGGCCTCCGGCGGCGGCTACACCGTGCTCATCGACCAGCTCAACACCAACGGCGACGCCACGACCACCAAGTCCGTGGTGGCCGACCGGGTGTTCTTCGCGGCCGGCAGCGTCGGCACCAGCAAGCTGCTGACCATGTTGAAGGCCACCGGAAAGCTGCCCAACCTCAGCTCCGAGATCGGCAGGGGCTGGGGTGACAACGGCAACGTGATGGTCGGCCGGGCCAACTGGTGGTGGGACGCGACCGGCGCCGTGCAGGCCTCGATCCCCTGCGGCGGCATCGACAACTGGGACGCCGGCGGCGCGTTCGCCGAGGTGGCCCCGCTGCCGACCGGTATCGAGACCTACGCGTCGTTCTACCTGTCCATCACCAAGAACCCCAACCGCGCGGAGTTCACCTGGAACCCCACGACGAGCAAGGTGGACCTGTCCTGGCAGACGGCGTGGAAGCAGCCGTCCATCGACATGGCCAAGTCCATCTTCGACAAGATCAACGCCAAGGAGGCCACGATCTACCGCTCGGATCTGTTCGGTGTCAACAAGATCTGGGGCGACCATCTCACCTACCACCCGCTCGGCGGGGCCGTGCTCACCAAGGCCACCGACAACTACGGGCGGCTCAACGGCTATCCGGGCCTCTACGCCATCGACGGATCGCTGATTCCCGGCAACACCAGCGTGAACCCGTTCGTCACCATCACCGCGCTGGCCGAACGCAACATCGAGAAGATCATCGCCACCGATCTGTAGCGGCGGCTGCCGGGGTCGGCGTCAGTGCCCCGGCAGCACGCACACCGCGTCGATGCCGAGAACGTGGTTGAGCCGCCCGAACGCCAGCCACGCGCCGATGCTCATGCTCAGCTCCACGATCTCCCGCTGGCTGTAGTGCTCCGACATCCGGGCCCAGAACGCCTCGTCGATGTTGTGGTGGTCCACGGCGTAGCGCTCGGCGTACTCGGCGGCCAGCCGGGCCCGCTCGTCGAACGCGTCGGTGGTGCGCCAGTTGGTCACCGCGTCGGCGAACTCCTCCTCGACCTTGACGCCGTCCCGCTCGGTCCGCCAGTCCAGGCAGAACAGGCAGCCGTTGATCTGGGCGATGCGCAGCCGCGCGGCCTCGAACTCCCGCAGCCCCAACGTGGTGTGCTGGTAGACCGCCAGCGAGAAGGCCGCCGCGGCGGTGCCGATGCCCGGCACCATCTCGCCCCACACGTAGCCGATCGCGTCCTTGCCGGCCGGGATGTCGATGTTCATGGCGATTGTCCTTCCGGGACAGTCAGCGGCGGCCCAGCTTCCCGATCGCCGGCCGCAGCGGGACGTCGAGCGCGTCGTACAGTCCGGGCTTCTCCTGCGCCAACCAGTCGATGGCGTTCACCAGACGGCCCACCGCGGTGGCGTTGCCGCCGGCCGAGCGGTTCTCGCTCTCGTCGGTCGCCTCGACGGTGACCTCGATGCGCGGGCGGCCCTCGATGATCACGCGGTGCGCGCCGTCGCCGCTGGGCGGCATCGGCCAGTCCGGGGCGCAGGAGGGGTGGATGCGGGTGACGTGCTCGATGACGATGCGGGCCTCGCCGTCGACGATGCCCTGCACCTCGAACCGCACCGCGCCCTGGGTGCCCGCTTCGAACTCGCCCATGGTCCGGGTGGTCACGGTCGTGTCCAGCGCGCGGCGGTCCATGGTCTCCCGGATCTCGTCCAGCTCCACGCCGAGCTCGCGGGCCATCATCCGGACCTGGCCGCCCCACACCATCGTCGGCACCGTCGCGATCAGCATCGGCGCCTGGTAGTCCATGGGCTGGCCCATGCCGACCAGGTAGCGGACCGAGTCCGGCTGCTCGTACGTGGAGTAGTCGAAGATCTCCTGGCAGCGGATGGCGTCGATGGTGCTGCCGAGGCCGCTGATCAGCAGCGGCAGCACGTCGTTGCCCCAGCCCGGGTCCACGCCGGAGACGAACAGCGAGCCGCCGCCCGACTCCACCGCCGCCAGCACCGGGTCCCGCAGTTCCGCCGGGGCGTTGCGGTGGTCGTAGAGCGGATACAGGGACGGGCTGACCACTACGGCCCCGGATTCCACCGCTCGCACCAGGTCGGCCAGCGCCTCCAGCCCGCGGATGTCGCCCGAGGCCGCGTAGACCACGGCCCGCGGCTTCGCCGCCAGCACCGCCTCGATGTCGTCGGTCGCCCGCACACCCAGCTCGACGTCCAGCCCGGCCAGCTCGCCCGCGTCCCGGCCGACCTTGGCCGGGTCGTGCACCAGCACCGCCGTCAGCTCCAACGCCGGGTGGGCCTGCACGGCCCGGATCGCCGCGCGGCCGACGTTGCCTGTGCCCCAGACAACCGTGGCTATCATGCGGAGAAACCTAGCAAACGCTTGGTTGACTCTCGAGGGGCCAATGGAGTGAGGACCGGGCGTCCCACGGGGGCGGTGGCCCTAGCCTGACCGGATGGCGGCAGACGTCGAACCGGTCCCCCTGGTCGCACCGACGACGATGCCGTGGTTCTTCGGCCGGTATCCGCAGGTGGACCCGGACACCCTGCGCGCGCGGCTGGAGCTGTTCGGCGTCTCGGAGCAGGATTTCTCGCTCACGTGGCAGCTCGCCGAGTACCGCTCGCTCCGCCAGCGGCAGTCGGCGGAAAGAGCGTCCGTGGCGGCGGCCGTTCTCGTGTTCGGTGTCGTGCCGATCGCCGTCGACGTCGCGGTGAGCGGCATCCAGCCCACGGTCGCGGAGTTCCTGGCCGGGAGTTGGCTCTGGTGGCTGCCGGTCATCGCGGTGGTCGGTTACCTGGTGAGCAGTCACCTGCGCACCAGGGTGAAGTCGCCGGGGTTGTCGCATGCGCTCCGAGGCCGGGATCGGGTGGCCCGCCATCGGTTCTTCCGCGCGGCCGGGCTGGCCTTCGCGTCCGGGCACCAGGTGGTGGTGACCCAGAACATCATCGGACTGGCGGCTCGCGCGCTGTTCCTGTCGCTCCAGCGGCGCCGATGGACCTGGGTGTCCCCGCCGGCCGTGGCCGACCGCGCGCTGCGGCTGGCCCGGCCCCTGCTCGACATCGAGGTGGAGGAGCGGGCCGGCGGAGAGGCCCTGTTCAGCTTCCTCTACGACGTCGTGGTCGTGGTCATCGCGCGGCGCGAGGACCTGATCCCCGAAGTCCGCGCGAGATACGGCATGATCCCCCGCCGATCGGACACGGCGGGGGATCGCGACGTGCTCTACCTCGACCCGATGCGCAACCGCGGCCGCTGGGAGGTCGTCAAGGACTTCGTGCTGCCGCTGGCTTCCTGGATCAGCCTGCTGGTCTCCGTCGTCGCCCTGGTGGTGGCGGTCAGCCGCTGAGTGTCAGGTGCGGGCGCCGATGCCGGTCAGCGCCCGGACCTCCATCTCGGCCTGCTTGTTGGGATCGCCCTTGCGGCCGCCGATGAAGGTGCCGATCACGCCGCACAGGAACGAGAACGGGATCGACACGATGCCGGGGTTGCTCAGCGGGAACCAGTGGAAGTCGGTGGAGGTGATCAGCGAGGTCGGCGCCCCGGACATGACGGGGGAGAAGGCGATCAGCACCAGGCACGAGCCGAGGCCGCCGTAGATGCTGAACAGGGTGCCGGTGGTGTTGAACCGCTTCCAGAACAGGGCGAACAGGATCGTCGACAGGTTGGCCGATGCGGCCAGGGCCAGCGCCAGCGCCACCAGGAAGGCGACGTTCTGCCCGTTGGCGGCGATGCCGCCGATGATGGCCAGCGCCCCGACGGCGACGGCGGTCCGCCGGGCGACCTGGACCTCGCGGCGGGGATCGGCCTTGCCGTGCTTGATGATGTTGGCGTAGACGTCGTGGGCGAACGAGGCGGAGGCCGCCAGGGTGAGCCCGGCGACGACGGCCAGGATGGTGGCGAAGGCGACCGCGGACACCACGCCCAGCAGCACGGCCCCGCCGACGCGGAAGGCCAGCAGCGGCGCGGCGGAGTTCTCGCCGCCGGGCGCGTGCAGGATGGCGTCGGAGCCGACCAGCGCGGCCGAGCCGTAGCCGACGACCAGCGTGCACAGGTAGAACACGAACATCGTCCAGATCGCCCACACCACCGAGCGGCGGGCCTGCTTGGCGTCCGGCACGGTGTAGAAGCGCATCAACACGTGCGGCAGGCTGCAGATGCCCAGGACCAGCGCGAGCGCCAGGGACACGAAGTCCAGCTCGTTCTTGCCGTACTGAGCGCCCGGCCCGAGGATCGCGGCGCCCAGCTTGTTGTTCTGGGTGGCCTTGTCCAGGATGGCCGAGAAGTCGAAGCCGAACTTGCCCAGCATGAAGATGCTGATCAGGGTTACGCACAGCAGCAGGAGCACGGCCTTGATGATCTGCACCCAGGTGGTGCCCTTCATGCCGCCGACCAGCACGTAGAAGATCATGATCGCGCCGACGACCACGATCACCAGCGACTGCCCGGCCCGGTCGGTCACGTTGAGCAGCAACGCCACCAGGCCGCCGGCCCCGGCCATCTGGGCCAGCATGTAGAAGAACGAGATGACCAGCGTGGAGATGGCGGCCGCGGCGCGCACCGGGCGCTGCCGCATCCGGTAGGCCACCACGTCGCCCATGGTGAAGCGGCCGGTGTTGCGCAGCATCTCGCCGATCAGCAGCAGGCCGACCAGCCAGGCCACCACCCAGCCCACCGAGTACAGGAAGCCGTCGTAGCCGTGGATGGCGATGCCGCCCGCGATGCCCAGGAACGACGCGGCGGACAGGAAGTCGCCGGACAGCGCGATCCCGTTCTGCGCGCCGGTGAACGCGCCGCCGGCCGCGTAGTAGTCCGAGGTCGAGGCGTTGCCGTTGCTGACCCGGTAGACGATGTAGAGCGTGACCGCCGCGAACACGACGAACACACTCAGGTTGATCAGCGGGTTACCGGTCGCGGTCCCGTCGGCGAGAATCCTCACTTGGTCTCGACTCCAGCCTGCGAGCGGATGAGGGCGACCTGTGGATCGATGCGCTTTCGGGCGAACCGGTTGTAGGCCAATGTGATCAACACTGTGGACACGAATTGACCGAGTCCCAGCAGTAGTCCGACATTCACCAACCCGAACACCGGGGTGGCCATGAACTGGTGGGCATAGGCCGACAAGAGCACATACGTCAGGTACCAGACCAGGAACAGGCCCGTCATCGGGAAGATGAACCGACGCAGCCGGTGGCGCAGCTCGGCGAACTCCGGGCTGTCCTGGATGGCGTCGAAGTCCGGACGCTGCGGACCGGTCGACGGCCGCCCGCCGAACACCGATCCATCCGATTCGACCGCTGCGTGCCGACCCGTCGTCGACGCTGTGGTCACCAGTCCTCCAGGACGAGCCGACGCGTGTAAGGGGAGTGAGACCGGCCAACTGTAACGGGGGTGTGACCGGAGTCAACCGCAGGCCGGCCCGGCCCGGCGACCATGCGTGCCCGGCCCATTCCTGTGCGCGGTAATGCCTCCCGCTGACGTGTCGGCCTTGACAGCGGAATTCACGCTGGAGTACACCCCAGCAGCGGCCAGAAGTCCGTAACGCGTTTCCCGTCTCGGCAGACAACCGAACAAAAGGGAAGCGGGACGAACCCGGTGCGACTGCCGCGCCCCCGTACAACCGAGGAAGGAAGCATCGTGGTTCAGCCAAGCCCGGGTCCGTGGTGGCACACGGTCGCCCGGTGGCGCAACTGGCCGGTGCTGGTCAAGTTGGCCGCGGTGCTGGTGGTTCCGGTCGTGGTCGCCGTGACCCTCGGCTTCCTCCAGGTTCGCAGCGAGATCCGCCAGGCCGACACGTACACCACGATCCAGCGGGTCATCGCGCTGCGTGACTCCATCACGCCGCTGACCGCGCAGCTCCAGCGTGAGCGCACGCTGGCCGCCCAGGTGTCGACCCAGGGCGTGACCGCGTACCACCAGCAGGCCAAGTCCGTCGACGACGCCGCGAGCAAGCTGGCCGACACCGCGCACCGCACGCCCGGCCTGTCGTCGGCGGCCTCGGCGTGGTTCAACGACCTCGAACTGTCACTGGGCCAGTTGCCGGCCATCCGCCGCCCGGTGGAGCAGTCCCAGGACAATGACACGGACGCCGTGTCGGCCTACACCCAGATCATCAGCACCGCGCTGAACTTCGACCAGGCGCTGGTGGTGCAGCTCGGCGACCCGTCGCTGTCCAGCCCGGCCACCGCGCTGCTGGACCTGGAGGGCGCGCAGGAGCAGATCCGGCTGGAGCAGGCCGTCGTGCTCGTCGGCATCGCCCGCGGCCACCTGGTGGACGCCGAGGCCAAGATGCTGGCCGCCTCCGAGACCCGCTACGACGTGAACGTGGCCAACTTCCAGGCGGTGGCCGCGCCCGAGTGGCAGCAGACCTTCCAGCAGACGGTGGCCGGCGTCGACGTCGGCACCCGGCGCCAGCTCCTCGACTTCGCCGCCACCCAGCCGATCGGCCAGGCCGCCCCGACGCAGAACGTGGCCAAGAAGACCACCGGCGTGCACCAGGCGCCCCCGGCCGGCGGGCTGACCATCCCGCAGGAGGAGTGGAACCGGACCTCCGACGCCACGGTGGCGCTGGTCGACAAGGTCACCAGGAGCATCGCCGACCAGGTCCGCGGCACGGCCAACGACCTCCAGGAGGCCAGCAGCGACCGGGCCGGCCTCGAATCGGTCGTGCTGGTCGTGACCATCCTGCTGGCCGGCGGCATCGGCCTGATCGTCGGCCGCTACCTGCTCGGCTCGCTCGGCGTGCTGCGCCGCACGGCCCTCGACGTCGCCGCCCGTCGGCTGCCGGAGGCCGTCGCCAAGATTCGCGAGGGTCGCGGCGAGGACGTGCGGATAGATCCTGTGCCGGTGTACACCACCGAGGAGTTCGGGCAGGTGGCCCGGGCTTTCGACGAGGTGCACGGGCAGGCCGTCAAGTCCGCGGCCGAGCAGGCCAGCCTGCGCAGCAACCTCGGCAACATCTTCGTCAACCTGTCCCGCCGGAGCCAGGGCCTGGTGGAACGGCAGCTGCGCCTGATGGAGCAGCTGGAGCGGCACGAGGAGAACCCCGAGCAGCTGGCCAACCTGTTCAAGCTGGACCACCTCGCGACGCGCATGCGCCGCAACAACGAGAACCTGATGGTGCTGTCCGGCCTGGACCTGTCCCGCCGCTTCACCAAGCCGCTGCCGCTGGGCGACGTGCTGCGCGCGGCCGTCTCCGAGATCGAGCACTACCAGCGCGCGGTCGTCCGCTCCGCCCCGACCGCCACCATCGTCGGCTACGCGGCCGGCGACCTCGTGCGCCTCATCGCCGAGCTGCTGGACAACGCGACGGCCTTCTCCCGGCCGGACACCCAGGTCACCGTGGACAGCCACCGCGAACCCGGCGGCGACATCGTGATCCAGGTCGTCGACCAGGGCATCGGCATGGGGGAGACGGAACTCGGCGCGGCCAACGAGCGCGTCACCGCCGGCGCCGCGGTCGAGGTCCCGGTGTCCCGGCAGATGGGTCTGTTCGTGGTCGGCCGGCTGGCCAGCCGGCACTCCTTCAACGTCAGGTTCGAGCCGCGCCCCGGCAACGGCGACGGCCTGTCCGCCATCGTGACCGTGCCGGCCGAGCTGGTGGTCCGCGGCAGCGGCGCCCGCGAGCGCCCGCTGACCTCCCCGGGCGTGCCGATGGAGCCGGGGCTCAACACCAACGCCCCCGCGCCGCGGCTCGCGCCCGATGACACCACGCGCATCCGGCGCATCGAGGACGACGTCGTCTGGCCCAGCGACAGCGTCGAGGACGAGCCGTGGGATCCGCCGCAGCGCAACGCCCCGCTCGTGCCCGACACGCCGCCGCCGAACGTCGTGAAGGCGTTCGACCCGTCGCCGACGCCGCTGCCCAGCCGCCGCGGCACGCGCCGTCCCGCCGAGCCCGTGGAGCCGCCGACGCTCCAGACCGGCTCCACGCCGGCGCCGGCCGGCGACCTGCCGCGCCGGACGTTCACGCCGCCGCCCACCGTGCAGCCGCCGACCCCCGCCTCGGCGGCCGGCTGGTTCGCCGCCAACACGCCGCCCGGCGCCGCCGACCCGATCGGGCCATCGGCCGCCAACGGGGCAGCGCCCGCCAACGCCGGCGGGGCAGTGCCCGCCGACACGGCGGGCGCCAGGCCCGCCAACGCGAATCCGCCGTCGCGTCAGGACAACGAATCCGTCCTACGACCGGAGGTCTCGCTGGAACCGACCAGCTACGCTTGGTTCGAGCACATGTCTGGGGGACCGGAAAACGGGTCGCCCGTTCAGGTGAACCCCTCGGACGCCACCGCGTCCGATCCGGCCCCGGAGCAGTCGCCGGAGCCGGCCTGGCCGACCGAGCAGCCGGTGGCGCAACCCGCGCCGCCGCCGCGTCCCCAGGGCACCCAGAACGGGCTCGGCCTGCCCAAACGCGTGCCGAAGGCGGGACTGTTCCCGTCGACGGGCGCGCCGGCGGCCGGTCCCGCGAACGGTGCCTCGCACCGCGATCCGAACCGGACACGCGGGTTCCTTGCCAGTTACCAGTCTGGTATCCGTCAGGACCACACTGGTGCAGCAGCGTCGAATGAGAACGAACGGGGGCAGGAGAGCCCATGACCGCACCCCAGTCGCGGCAGGTGAACCAGTTCGGGTGGTTGGTCAACAACTTCGCCGAGCATGTGCCGGGAGTCGCGCACGCGGTCGTCGTCTCGGTGGACGGGGTGTTGCTCACCGCGTCCACGCGACTGCCCGCCGAACGGGCCGAGCAGGTCGCGGCCATCGCCGCCGGCGCGGTGAGCCTGACCCAGGGCGCCTCCCGCTGTTTCGACGGCGGACCGGTGCGCCGCACCGTCGTGGAGATGCAGGGTGGCATCATGCTGCTCATGACGATCATGGACGGGTCGTGCCTCGCGGTGCTGGCCGCGCCCAACTGCGACGTGGGCCAGGTGGCCTACGAGATGACCGTCCTCGTCGACCAGGTCGGCCCGCTGCTCACACCGGAGCTGCGGTCCGAGTTGCGGGTCGCCAAGCAGGCCATGGACAGCCAGCCCGTCTGAGGGTGGAGATGAGCACCGAAGACTGGGGCGAAGACCCCGCGGAGAGCACGTTCGCGGACGTGCTCAACGGTTTCACACTCAACGGCGGCAGCCGGGGCCGTCGCGGCCGTGGCGAGCGCGACGGCCGGCACGTCGAGCCGGAGCAGGCGGCGCCCGAGCCGGCGCCGCTGCCGCCGTCGGCCGTCGACCCGGACGAGTCGTCGGCCGCCATCGTGCGCGCCTACGCGTGGACCGGCGGCCGGACCCGGTCCGAGGTGCCGCTGCAGATCGAGACCCTGGTCTCGACCAGCGAGCTCGGCGGCGCCGCGGCCGAGCCGATGCAGGCCGAGTACCGGGCCATCGCCGACCTCTGCGTGCAGACCCGGTCGGTGGCCGAGATCGCCGCGCTGCTGTCGATCCCGCTCGGCGTGTCCAAGGTCCTGGTCGGCGACATGGCCGGCCTGGGGCTGGTTTTCGTGCACGCCGCCGACACCGCGGGCGACGGCGTGCCCAACCTGGGGCTGATGGAGCGGGTGCTCAGCGGGCTGCGGCGGCTGTAGTGCGCTTCTCCGCCTGGAACGCGTCCTCGTGCAGGCCGCGCCGCCAGTAGCCGGAGATCGACAGCTGCTCGCGGCTCAGGCCGCGGTCGCCGGCAAGGTGGTCGCGGAGCTGCTTGACCAGGCCCGCCTCGCCGTGCACAAAGGCGTGCACGCGACCGGCCGGCCAGTCGAGCTGCTTCACCGTGTCCACGAGGTCGGCCGGGTCGACCCAGGTGACGTTGTGCGGCAGGTCCTGCGGCTCCACGCTGCCCACGATCGCTCGGACGGTGGCGTCGGCCGGCAGCTCGTCGAGGGCCGCGCCGATCGCCGGCAGCGCGGCCTCGTCGCCGATCAGCAGGTGCCAGTCCGCCGTCGGGTCCGGGGCGTAGCCGCCGCCCGGGCCGACGAAGTACAGCTCGTCGCCCGGCTTGGCGTTGGCCGCCCAGGGGCCGGCCAGTCCGCTGTCGCCGTGGTGCACGAAGTCGATCGTCACCTCGTCGGCCGTGGCCGCGCGGATCGTGTACGTGCGGCGGGGCGGCATCTGGTCGCGGGGGAGCGCGTCGAGGTCGGGCGGGAAGCCGCCGTCGATCGGGAACATCAGCTTCACGTAGCGGTCGGTGAAGCCGTTGTCCACGGCGAGGTTGTCGCCGTCGAAGGTCACGCGGACCATGTGCGGCGTGATCCGCTCCGTGCGGCGGACCTGGATGCGAGTCGGTGGCATTGCTTCAGCTTAGCCTAACCTAACTCATAGTTGTAACTATATAACTGACCCCGGTGGATAGGGTAGCTCCCATGAACGATCAGCGCGAGGTGCTGACCTGGGAGCTCTTCGGCTCCGCGAGCCGCGAGCTGGCCGAGACCGTCGCCGCGGACGGCTTCGAACCGGATCTGCTGCTCTCCATCGCCCGCGGCGGCCTCTTCGTCGCCGGCGCCCTCGGCTACGCGCTGGACGTCAAGAACCTGCACGTGATGAACGTCGAGTTCTACACCGGCGTCGACCAGCGCCTCGACCTGCCCGTCATGCTGCCCCCGGTCCCCAACGCCGTCGACCTGCACGGCGCCAAGGTCCTCGTCTGCGACGACGTCGCCGACACCGGGGCGACCCTCAAGCTCGTCCGCGACTTCTGCGAGGACAAGGTCGCCGACGTCCGCTGCGCCGTCGTCTACGAGAAGCCCCACTCCACCGTCAAGTGCGAGTACGTGTGGCGGCACGCCGACCGCTGGATCAACTTCCCCTGGTCCACCCTGCCCCCGGTCGTCCAGCGCCGCGGCCAGGTCCTGGAGGCCTGACCCGGTGGCCATCGAGATCGTCGAAGGCGACATCACCGCGCAGCAGGTGGACGTCATCGTCAACGCCGCCAACTCTTCCCTGCTCGGCGGCGGCGGTGTCGACGGCGCCATCCACCGCCGTGGCGGGCCCGAGATCCTCGCCGAGTGCCGCAAGCTCCGCGCCGGCCACTACAGCCGCGGGCTTCGCGTCGGCCAGGCCGTCGCCACCACCGCCGGCCGCCTTCCCGCCCGCTGGGTCGTGCACACCGTCGGCCCCGTGTGGTCCGCCACCGAGGACCGCTCCTCGCTGTTGGCCGACTGCCACCGCAACTCCCTGCGGGTGGCCGCCTCCCTCGGCGCCTCCACCGTCGCCTTCCCGGCCATCTCCACCGGCATCTACCGCTGGCCCCTGGAGTCCGCCGCCGAGATCGCCCTGTCGACCGTGACCGAGGAACTGGCGTCGGACACATCGGTGACCCTGGTCCGCTTCGTGCTCTTCGGCCAGGCCGCCTACGACATCTTCCGCTCCCGCCTCCCGTAGCACCCGGTTTTTCGCCACATGCGCTTCCCGCTTGGCGTCAGCTGCCACATGAGAAGCGCAGGTGGCAGCCCTACCTGGTCAGCCGGAGCTGGAGCTGGGCGACGAGGCGTTGGTCGGGGTCGGACAGGTCGAGGCCGCTGAGCTCGCAGGCGCGGCGGACGCGGTAGCGCAGGGTGTTGGGGTGGACGTGCAGGCCGGCGGCGGCGGAGCGGACGTCGCCGAAGGCGTCGAGGTAGGCCAGCAGGGAACGGCCGATGTCGGTGCCGGCCAAGGGATCGAGCCGCGGATCACGGATGCGGGGGTTGTCGGCGAGCAGGGTGAGGGTCTCGCTGAGCAGGACCTGGGTCCGCACGTCGGCGAGGGCGGCGACCTCGACCTCGGGGCGGCCGGCGATGGCGTCGAGGACCCGGTCGGCCTCCTGCCGTGACACGGGAACGTCCTCCAGCCCGGCGACGACGGAGCCGATGCCGGCCTGCACGGAGGCGCCGAGGTGCCGCCGGGTGGCGGCGACGGCGTCGCGGGTCATGGCGGTGACGGTGGCGGCGTCGGTGACCTCGGGCAGCAGCACGTACACCCGGCCGGCGATGGGCGTGACGAGGGCGGAGCGCCGGTACGAGGCGGCGTGCACCGAGATGACGCTGATCATCTCGGCCCGGTGCAGCTCCACCTCGCTGCGGGTGCGATCGGTGCTGCGCAACAGAAAGGCGATGACGGCGGCCGGCTTGCGGGGATCGGCGCCGATCTGGGTGGCGACGGAGGCGCCGGTGATGCGGCCGTCGAGGACGCCGGCGAGGAGGTTCTCACGCAGGCGAAGCCCGGCGCTGGCGGCGTTGCGGTGCTGGACGAGGTGCAGGGCGGTGATCCGGGCGGCGCCGAGCAGGGCGCGGTCGGCGTGCTCGGTGAGGGGATGGCTGCCCTCCTGCACCCAGACGGTGCCGAGCGGCTGGGAGCCGGCGTGGATGCCGACGGCGATGCGGCGCTTGATGCCGAGCTCGGGCCGCGCGTCGATGTGCACGACATCCTCGCCGGAACGAAGCCGCTGGTAGACGCCCCATTCCCGGAGCATCTTCAGGTACGGCTCCGGCCCCTGCCGGCCGAGGATGGACAGCCGCCGCAGCTCGTCGACCTCGTCCGAGGACCGCGAGTAGGCCAGCACGCGGTTGGCCGTGTCCTCGATGCTGACGCTGCCGCCGGTCAGCGCGGCGATGGTCTGGGCCAACGAGAACAGGTCGCCGAGCACCTCGCCGGCGTCGGCGTCCGCCGTCCCTCGGGCGGCGCTGACCACGTTGCGCGCCAACGATTCCAGCTGTTCCCAGCGGACCTCGCCGCGGACGTCCAGCAAGGCGACACCGGCGTCGGCGGCGGTCTGCCGCAGCGGTTCGGCATCCTTGACGGCGACGGCCGTCGCCCCGCGCTTGCCGGCCGCCCGCACGTGCGCGGCGGCGGACTTGCCGCGGGCGCCGATCACCAGCACCAGGTCGCCGGGGCGGGAGTCGGGGGCGTCGTCGGGGTCGAGGATGACGACGTCGCGCACCTCGGCGTCGAGGCCGTCGGGGGCGGTCAGGACCTCGACGAACGGCTCGCCCAGCGCGAGCAGCAGCTGCTGAATGCTCGAACCGGCGATGGCGGCATCCTCCAAAGCGGACGTGATCCTTTGTCCGTCCCCACAAACCGACACCCACAAGCTTAGCCGTTCGTACAACACGGCGCCGGCCGCCGGTGCATAGCCTTCTGCCATCGACGACGTCGCCGAAGGAGTGCCAGTGGATGCCGTGACGCAGGTCCCGACCCCCGTGAACGAGCCGGTGCTGCAGTACGCGCCGGGCAGCCCGGAGCGGACCGAGCTCGAGGCGAAGCTGGTCGAGCTGGCCAAGGAGCAGGTCGAGCTGCCGCTGACCATCGGCGGGCAGCGGCGCATGGGCGGCGGCGAGCGCGTCGACGTCGTGCGGCCGCACAACCACCGCCACGTGCTGGGCACCTTCGCCGGCGCCACCCAGGCCGACACCCGCGACGCCATCGCCGCCGCCAAGGCCGCCGCCCCGGCGTGGCGCGCGATGCCGTTCGACGAGCGGGCCGCGATCCTGCTGCGCGCCGCCGACCTGCTGTCCGGCCCGTGGCGCTCGACGCTGAACGCGGCGACCATGCTCGGCCAGTCCAAGACCGCCATCCAGGCCGAGATCGACGCCGCCTGCGAGCTGGCCGACTTCTGGCGCTTCAACGTGGCCTTCGCCCGCGAGTTGCAGGCCAAGCAGCCGGAGAGCTCGAAGGGCGTGTGGAACCGCACCGACCACCGCCCGCTGGAGGGCTTCGTCTACGCGATCACGCCGTTCAACTTCACGGCCATCGCCGGCAACCTGCCGACCGCGCCGGCGCTGCTGGGCAACGTCGTGCTGTGGAAGCCGTCGCCGACGCAGACCTTCTCCGCGCACCTGACCATGCAGCTGCTGGAGCAGGCCGGCATGCCCCCGGGCGTGATCAACCTGCTGACCGGCGACGGCATCGCCGTGTCCGAGGTGGCGCTGGCCGACCCCGACCTGGCCGGCATCCACTTCACCGGCTCCACCCGGACCTTCCAGCACCTGTGGGCCACCGTCGGCGCCAACATCGCCAACTACCGCAGCTACCCGCGGCTGGTCGGCGAGACCGGCGGCAAGGACTTCGTGCTGGCGCACCCGTCGGCCAACCTCGACGTGCTGCGGACCTCGCTCGTGCGCGGCGCCTTCGAGTACCAGGGCCAGAAGTGCTCCGCCGCCTCCCGCGCCTACATCCCGCGGTCGTTGTGGGCACGGCTGCGTGACGACCTCGTCGCCGAGACCGAGGCGCTGAGCATGGGCGACGTCACCGACCTCAGCAACTTCATGGGCGCGGTGATCGACCGCCGCTCGTACGACAAGCTGGCCGGCGTGCTGGACCGGGCCCGTTCCGACAGCAAGCTGGACGTCATCGCCGGCGGCACCGCCAACGACTCCGACGGCTACTTCGTGCGGCCCACCGTTGTCGTCGGCGAGGACCCCTCGCACGACGTGTTCACCACCGAGTTCTTCGGCCCGGTGCTGGCCGTGCACGTCTACGAGGACAACAACTTCGACTCGGTGCTGTCCACTGTGGACTCCGCGTCGCCGTATGCGCTGACCGGCTCGATCATCGCCGACGACCGCTCCGCGGTGCTCAAGGCCTCCGACGCGCTGCGCTTCACCGCCGGCAACTTCTACGTCAACGACAAGCCCACCGGCGCCGTCGTCGGCCAGCAGCCGTTCGGCGGCGGCCGGGCGTCCGGCACCAACGACAAGGCCGGCTCCGTGCACAACCTGCTGCGCTGGGTCAGCCCGCGGTCGATCAAGGAGACCTTCGTCGCCCCGACCACCGTCCGCCACCCCCACCAGGGCTGATCTTTTCACGAGGAGGAGGAGTCCCATGCTGCGCACCGCGTTGCTGGCCGCCGCCCGCTCGCCGCTGGCCCGCCGGACCGTCGAGCGCACCCCACTGGCCAAGCCGGTGGTGCGCAGGTTCGTGGCCGGCTCCTCGCTCCGTGAGGCCGTCGACGTGACCTCGTCGCTCATCGCCGACGGCCGCAAGGTCACGCTCGACCACCTCGGCGAGGACACCACCGACTCCGCCCAGGCCGCCGCCACCGTGCACGCGTACGAGCGGCTCCTGGCGGAGTTGGGTTCCGCCGGCCTGTCCGGCGGGGCCGAGGTCTCCGTCAAGCTGTCGGCCGTCGGCCAGTCGCTGCCCAAGGACGGCGAGAAGATCGCCCTGGACAACGCCCGGCTCATCTGCGAGGCCGCCGCGGCCGTCGGCACCACGGTGACCCTCGACATGGAGGACCACACCACCACGGACTCCACCCTCGGCATCCTCGGCGACCTCCGGGTCGACTTCCCGTCCACCGGCGCCGTGCTCCAGGCCTACCTGCGCCGCACCGAGCAGGACTGCCGCGACCTCTCCGGCGCCGGCTCCCGCGTCCGCCTGTGCAAGGGCGCCTACAAGGAGCCGGAAACCGTTGCCTACCAGGACAAGGCCGACGTCGACCTGTCCTACGTGCGCTGCCTCAAGATCCTCATGGCCGGCTCCGGCTACCCGATGATCGCCTCGCACGACCCCCGTCTGGTCGCCATCGCCGCCGACGTCGCCGAGGCCGCCGGCCGCACCCCCGACACCTACGAGCACCAGATGCTCTACGGCGTCCGCCCCGACGCCCAGCGCGAGATCGCCGCCGCCGGCAAGACCCTGCGCGTCTACGTCCCCTACGGCGACCAGTGGTACGGCTACTTCATGCGCCGCCTCGCCGAGCGCCCCGCCAACGTCGCCTTCTTCCTCCGCTCCCTAGCCACCACCAGCTGAACCCCCGCGAGTCCCGCTCTCCGGCACACCGAAACACGCTTTCGAGCACACCGGTCACGCCACATGCGCTTCCCCTGTGTCACCTGGACGCAAATGGGAAGCGCATGTGGCGTTTCGGGGCGGCTCGTGCTGCGCTGGCGGATCCACTCCGGCCGGTAGCCGTCGACGTCGAAGGGGCAGGACACGGGACTCCTTTCGCAAAGCCGTGGTCGATTCTGCCGGAGCGGGGGAGGATCGGCGGCCATGGGCAGAGTGGCGTGGCGTCCGGTGCTGATCGTCGCGGCGGTGGCCGCCGTCGTGCACCTGGCGGTGGCCTTGCGGTACGGCTGGCATCGGGACGAGTTCTACTTCGTGACGGCGGGGCAGCATCCGGCCTTCGGCTACGTCGACCAGCCGCCGCTGGCGCCGCTGTTGGCGGCGCTGGCCGGGAACCTGCCGGTGCTGCGGGTGCTGGCGATCGTGGCGCAGGTGGGGTGCATCGTGTAGACGGCGATGCTGGCGCAGGAGCTGGGCGGGGACCGGAAGGCCCAGACGCTGGCGGCGGCGTGCATCGCGGCGAGTCCGATATTCGTGGGGGCCTCGCTGCTGTTCGGCCCGACGGTGCTGGACCAGGTGGTGTGGATTGGCGTCTTCCTGACGACGGCCAGGGCGCTGCGGATCGGCACGGTGCGGAGTTGGCTGTGGCCGGGCGTGATCGCGGGCATCGGCCTGGAGAACAAGGACACGGTGGCGGTGCTGTTGGCCGGCCTCGGCGTCGGGCTGCTGGTGTGTCGCCGGGACGTGCTCCGCACGTGGGGACCGTGGTTGGCGGCGGGAGTGGCGTTGCTGATCGCGTTGCCGAACATCATCTGGCAGTTCGCCCACGGCTGGCCGCAGTTCGGCATGGCCGCCGTGCTGTCGGACCGGACGGGCGGCACGCTGGGCTCCCTGATCCAGTTGGTGCTGCTGGCGATCCTCCAGGCCGGCCCGCCGCTGGTGGCGATCTGGGTGCTCGGCGCGCGCCGACTGGCCACAGTGGACTTCCGCTGGCTGCTGATCCTCGTGGTGGTCGTGGCGGTCGTGTTCACGCTGGCGGGCGGCAAGTCCTACTACACGGCGCCGGTGCTGGCGGCGCTGTTCGCGGCCGGGGCGATCAGGCTCCGGTCGAAGGCCTGGGTGCCGTTCATCGTGCTTTCCGGTGTGGTGGCGGTGTTCCTGACGCTGCCGATGCTGCCGCCGTCGGTGCAGACCCACCTGAACGCCATCGACCCCGAGCCGCTCGCGACCTACGGCTGGCCGGAGTTCGTGGACCAGGTCAAGCGGGCCGAGGCCACCATGCCGCCGGGCACGCCCATCCTCACCAGCAACTACGGCGAGGCCGGCGCTCTGACCATTCTGGGCGGCCTCGACAACGTCTACAGTGGACACAACTCCTACGCCGACTGGGGGTCGCCGCCGGGAACCTCGCCGACGGTGCTGTGCGTCGGTGAGTTCAAGGCCGCTCAGCTCCAGCTGGGCTGGCGGGTGGTGCGGCCGATCGCCGAGATCACGCTGCCCGACGGCGCGCAGAACGAGGAGACCCTCAACCACGCCACCATCTTCCGTTGCGAGCAACCCCGCGGCACGTGGGCCCAGCTGTGGCCCAGGCTGCGGCACCTGAGCTAGGAACCCAACGCCGCCCGGGTCACCGGCCGCGACGGCACCGGCCACGACAGGATCATGGCGCTGGAGGTCTCGCCGTAGCCCCACAGCCGCTCCAGCACGGCGGTCAGCTGCCGCACGTCGGTGGCGGCGATGTGCACGACGGAGCAGACGTCGCCGGTGAGGCGCACGATGGAGAGGATCTCGGCGAAGTCGGCGACGCGCTCAGGTTGCAGGGTGATGCACCGCGGCCCGTAGCAGCGCATGGAGACCAGGGCCTGCACGCCGAGGCCGACGGCGGAGACGTCGACGGTGGCGCGGTAGCCGGTGATCACGCCGGCCTCCTCCAGCCGCCGCACCCGCTGGGCGATGGTGGGGGAGGAGGCGCCGAGCCGCCGGGCCAGCTCGTTGAACGAGGTCCGGGCGTCGGCCTGGAGCTCGTTGAGCAGGCCCCAGTCGAGGTTGTCCAGCTCCATCTCACGAGTGTAAACCGCAAACGCTCACGACTTTATGATCGGCAATGAAACAGGCGTCAACACGAAGCGACGCCCATTCCACGGGTCACCCGATCGAGCGACGATGGAGGCGTGAAGACCGAGCCGAAGCTGGAGTTCGCCGAGCCGAGCCCGTACGACCGGTACGTGCACGCCTCGACGCTCACGTCCCTGCAGCAGCCCTGGTCGGACGACCCGGCCGAGATGGCGTTCCTGATCACCACCCAGGTCATGGAGCTGTGGTTCACGCTGCTCGTGCACGAGTGGCGCACGGCCCGTGACGCGCTGCGCCAGGACCGGCTGGGCGATGCGCTGGCGGCGCTGCGGCGCAGCCAGCCGCAGCTGAAGGCGCTCAACGCCTCCTGGCAGCCGATCGCCTCGCTGACGCCGGGCCAGTTCAACTCCTACCGCTCGGCCCTGGGCGAGGGCTCGGGCTTCCAGTCGGCGATGTTCCGCCAGCTGGAGTTCGTGTTGGGCGACAAGAGCGCCAGCCTGCTCCAGCCGCACAAGGCGGTGCCGCAGGTGCACCGCGAGCTGGAGAAGGCGCTGCACGAGCCCAGCCTGTACGACGAGGTGCTGAGCTACCTGCACCGCCGGGGATTCGCCATCCCGCAGGAGGTTCTGGACCGGGACGTCTCGCAGAAATACCAGGAGCACCCGGGCGTCGAGGCGGCGTGGGCTGAGATCTACCAGGATCCGCGCCATGATGATCTCGTGACACTGGGAGAGGCACTGACGGACGTGGCCGAGCTCGTGGGCCGCTGGCGCACCGATCACCTGCTGGCGACCCGCCGCGCGATGGGGGCCAAGCCGGGCACCGGCGGCTCGGCCGGCGTGGCCTGGCTGGAGAAGCGGGCCAACAAGGTCGTGTTCCCCGAGCTCTGGACGGCGCGCAGCCATGTCTGACCTCACGGAGCGGGCGGCGAAACTGGACGCCGACGACCCGTTGGCCGGCCGGCGGGACCTGTTCGACCTCGACGACGGCGTGATCTACCTCGACGGCAACTCGCTGGGCGCGCTGCCCCGGCACGTGCCGGCCAAGGTCGCGGACGTGCTGACCCAGCAGTGGGGCCGGATGCGCATCCGATCATGGACCGAAGGCGGCTGGTGGGAGGCTCCGGAACGCATCGGCGACCGCATCGCCCCGCTGGTCGGCGCGGCGCCGGGCCATGTCGTGGTTGGCGATTCGACCAGCGTCAACGTGTTCCGCGCAGTGATCTCCGCCCTGCGCATGACGCCCGGCCGCACCGAGATCCTGGTCGACGCAACGACTTTCCCCACCGACGGCTACATCGCGGCCTCGGCCGCCCGGCTGGCCGGCGCCACGGTCCGCGCCGTCCACCCGGCCGAAGTGCCCACGGCGCTGGGCGACAACACGGCCGTGGTGCTGCTCAACCACGTGGACTACCGCTCGGGCCGCTTGCACGACATGGATTCCCTCACTGCCGCCGTGCACAACGCCGGCGCTCGCGTGATCTGGGACCTGTCGCACAGCGCCGGCGCCCTGCCGGTCGACCTGAAGACAAGCAAAGTGGACTTCGCCGTCGGCTGCACGTACAAGTACCTCAACGGCGGTCCCGGCGCGCCGGCCTTCTTCGCCGTCCGGCCGGATCTGTTGCCCCAGCTCGATCAACCGCTCGGCGGCTGGTGCTCGCACCGTGAACCGTTCGCCATGGACTCGGAATACGTCGCGGCGGAAGGCATCGCCAAGGCCCGGGCCGGCACGCCCGAGATCGTGTCCCTGCTGACCCTCGACGCCGCGCTGGACGTCTGGGACGGCGTCGACCTGCACCAGCTGCGGCAGAAGAGCCTGGCCCTGACCGGGTTCTTCGAGGACTGCGTGGCCGAGCTGGCCCCGGCGGCGCGCAGCGTCACGCCGGAGATCCGCGGCAGCCAGGTCTCGCTGTCCTGTGTGGACGCCGAGCGGGTCATGGGGGAGCTGATCGCCCGGGGAGTGGTGGGCGACCACCGCCCGCCGGACCTGCTCCGCTTCGGCTTCACGCCGCTGTACACCCGCTTCGTCGATGCCTTGCGGGCGGCGGAGATCCTCGGTGAGATCCTCGCATGAGAACCGTCAGCTACGGCGATCACGCCGACAACCTCGTCGACGCCTGGGACAACAGCGACGCCGACACGGTCGCGGTGCTAGTGCACGGCGGCTACTGGCGGGTGGCCTATGACCGCTCGTACATGGCGCCGTTCGCCGAATACCTCCTGGCCCAAGGCATCGCGGTGGCCTCGCTGGAGTACCGGCGGATCGGCAACGGCGGCGAGTGGCCGGTGATCCTCCAGGACGTCGCCGCCGGCGTGGACAAGGTCGTGGAACTGTTCCCCGGCAAGCGGATCGTGCTCGTCGGCCACTCGGCCGGCGGGCACCTCGCGCTGCTGGCGGCCGACCGTCCGGGCGTGACCAGGGTGGTGGCCGTCGGAGGCCTGTGCGACCTGGCCCGGGCGCACGAGCTGGGGTTGAGCAACAACGCCGTGACTGAACTGCTGGGCGGCGACATCGGTCATCTGGCAGAGGCGGACCCGATGAACCGAATGCCGCCGCCCGTGCCCGTGACCCTGATCCACGGCGACGCCGACACTCACGTGCCGCTGGAGCTTTCCCAGCGGTACCAGGCGAAAAGCGGCGCCGAGCTGGTCGTGCTACCCGGGGCCGACCATTTCGAGGCGGTCGAGCCCGGGGCAGCGGTCACGGTGCAGGCGATTCAGCGGCGATAGGTGTACACGGTGATGTCGGTGTTGCACGGCGCCGGCGGCAGCACCTCGACCCGCAGGTTGCCGGTGGCGGCGTCGTAGTCGACGCCCTCGGCGGTGTACGCGCCGACGCAGGTGCTGGCCAGCGGCAGCTGCCCCAGCGAGGTGACGTGCGCCTTGACGTCCTTGCCCCGCAGTTCGTGCTGGAGATCGATCTGCAGCAGCGGCTTGCTGGTGGGGTAGAGGTCGTTGTTGGAGTCGTCGGACGCGCAGATCAGCCGGGTCGAGGTGACGAAGTCACAGCCCTGGAGATTGCGGACCGGCTTGTCCAGCAGCACCTTGGCCGCCAGCGGCAGGGTGCCGCCGCCGGCCGGCAGCGCCTTGTTCAGCACCGGCGCCGGCCACACCAGCAGCCGGTCGATCTGGGCCAGCTCGCTGGACACCAGCCACTGCCCGTCCGGCGTGACGGTGGTGTACGCGTTGGAGTTGGCCACCACCTCGTCCCCGCCCAGCGTGTGCGCGTACTCGTACTTCTCGCCGGTCGGCGTGGTCACCAGCATCATCTTCTGCGTGATGGTGGCGGTGGTCTGCTGGTAGGGGTCGAAGACGTAGCCGTGCAGCGAGTCGGAGTCGCCGATGTGGCCCCAGCCCTCGGCCTTCAGGTTGGCCGGGATGGTGTTGCCGGCGGTGTAGTACACCTGCACGGGCTGCCCCGGCAGTCTGACCGTCGCGACGCCTTCGCCGCCGACGGCCGCGGCCACGGTGGTCTTGTCGACCACGTGCCAGGAGTCGTGGTGTGCCTCGTTCGCCAGTGCCGCCGGGGCGGCGAAGGCGGTCAGCATGGCCGCGAACAACACGGCTGTCACGCCACGGATCATCGAGCTGCCTCCTCAAGCAGGAATCCGAACAAGGAAAGCTAGAAGGAGCGTCTGCGCACGTCAATGGGCCATTTCCGAGTTCACATCGGTGAACAGGACGGGCCCGTCTTCTTGTTCCACGATGACGTCAGTGCCGACTGAAGTTCGTATATGTGAAATGAATAGACCGGAATTACGGCCTCGAATGGGAAAAGGTGAACGGCGGATGACCGCCGACCGACGGTGACAACACGATGACCGCCCGCGAGTGGTTAATGCTGTTCACTCACCCGTTCGGGTATAGCGTGAGGATCGCCGGTACCGCTCTCACGCACGGAGTTTTGGCGTTGACGATCACCGAGGAGACCGCCCGACCCGATCTGGGGCGCCTGCGCATCGGCCTGCTCGGACCGGTCCGCGCGTGGCTGGACGACGCCGAGGTGGCGGTCGGCCCGCCGCGCCAGCAGGCGCTGCTCGCGGTGCTGGCCACCAACGCCAACCAGGTGATCTCCCGCTCGGAGCTGATCGACGCCATCTGGGGCACCGAGCCGCCGGCCAGCGCCGTCGGCAGCGTGCACACCTACGTCGCCGGCCTGCGCCGCGCCCTGGAGCCGGCCCGCAAGTCGTTCCAGGTGCTGGTCAGCGCCGGTTCCGGCTACAGCCTGCGGCTCGGGCCGGAAGGCGTCGACGCGGAGCGCTTCACCCGGTACCGGCAGACCGCGCGGCGGCTGGTGGCCGACGGCGACGCCGAGGCGGCGCTGGCCGAGTTCGAGCAGGCCCTGGCCCTGTGGGCCGGCACCCCGCTGGGCGGCATCGGCGGCCCGTTCGCGGACATCGAACGTCAGCGGCTGGCCGAGCTGCGCCTGGACGTCCTGGAGGAGCGGGCCGAACTGCTGCTGACCCTGCGCCGGCCGGCCCAGGTCGTCGCCGCGCTCAAGGACGTGCTGGTCGACCACCCGCTGCGCGAGTCGACGCGGACGCTGCTGATCACCGCCCTGCACCAGCAGGGCCGGGTCAGCGAGGCCAAGTCGATCTACCAGGACGGCGCCCGGCTGCTGGACGACCGGCTGGGCGTGCAGCCCGGGCCGGCGCTGCGCCGCGCGTACGAGACGCTGATCGACGCCGGCAAGCCCGTCGAGGACGTGCTGCCGCGGGTCGTGCCGTCGCAGCTGCCGCACGACACCCGGCGTTTCACCGGCCGGGGCGACGAGCTGCGGCGGCTGGACGCCCTGCTGCCGGTGGCCGGGGCCGTCGGCGGCGGTAGCACGGTCGTCATCACGACCATCGAGGGCACCGCCGGAATCGGCAAGACCTCGCTGGCCGTGCATTGGTCGCACAGGGTCCGCGACCTGTTTCCCGACGGGCAGGTCTATTTGAATCTTCGCGGATTCGACGTTACGGACAAACCGGTCCAGCCCCATGACGCCCTGTACACGTTGCTGTCGGCTTTCCGCGTGCCGTCGGAGAAGATTCCGCAGGGCACCCAGGAGCGCAGCGCGATGCTGCGGGCCGTGGTCGCCGGCCGCCGCATGCTGATGGTGCTGGACAACGCCGTGTCGACCGACCAGGTCACGCCGCTGCTGCCGGCCAACCAGAGCTGCGTGGTGCTGGTGACCAGCCGAAACCGGCTGGACGGGCTGGTCGCCACCGGTGACGGCCGACAGGTCACGCTCGGCCTGTTCGACGAGGTCGACTCGTCGGCGCTGCTGTCCAGCTACCTCAGCCCGGAGCGGGTCTCCGACGAGCGAGAGGCTTTCGACGAGCTGCTGGCCCTGTGCGCGGGGCTGCCGCTGGCGCTGAGCATCGTCGGCGCGCGGGCCTGGTGCAGCCCGAACCTGCCGCTCGCGCAGTTCGTCGACGAGCTGCGGGACGCCCACTTCCGGCTCGACGCCCTGGACACCGGCGACGACGCCGCCTCCAGCGTGCGGGCCGTGTTCTCCTGGTCGTTCGACGCCCTGACCCCGGCCGCCAAGCGCATGTTCGGGCTGCTCGGCCTGCACGCCGGGCCCGACGTCAGCCGGCACGCTGCCGGCGCGCTCGCCGACGTGACCGAGGACGCGGCGCGGGCCCAGCTGGACGAGCTGGTCCGAGCGCACCTGCTGGAGCTGCGGGCCGACGGCCGCTACCAGTTCCACGACCTGCTGCGGGTCTACGCGCTGGAGCGGGCCACCAGCGACGAGTCCGAGGCCGAGCGCGACGCCGCCGCGCGCCGGGCCGTGCGGTGGTACATGCACGCCGCCAACCAGGCCGACCGCGTCATGCTGACGTTCAAGCCCGTGCACAACATCATCGACCCGCCGCCGCACTGGAGCTTTCCCGCGCAGGCCGATGCCGACGAGGCCAAGACGTGGTTCATGGCCGAGGAGACCAACCTCGTCGAGGCCATCCGGCGGGCCGTGGAGATCGGCGAGCACGCCGTCGCGTGGCGGCTGCCGCAGACCATGTCCAGCTTCTGGTACGTCTACAACAAGCGCTGGGAGCTGTGGAACGAGATGCTCCACATCTCGCTGGAGCACGCCGTCCTCGACGGCAACGTCAACGGCGAGGCCTCCGCCCACTCCTCCCTCGGCATCGTCGCCAACGACCTCAAGCGCTACGACGTGGCCGTCGACCACTACCTGCGGGCCATCGAGCTGTTCCCGCAGACCGACGAGAAGTGGTTGGTGGGCATCACCTACAACTCCCTCGGCCACACCTACGTCGCCATGGGCCGGTTCCCCGAGGCGATGGCCGCCCTGCGCACCGCCGCCGAGGCGTACGAGGAGAGCGGCAACATCTGGGGCCGGGCGTGGGCCCTTCAGGGCACCGCCTCGGCCTACAACGCCATGGGGGACCACGAGAAGGCGTTGGAGTACGGGCGGATGACCCTCGCCGCCTGGCACGACGTCGACTACAAGCACGGCATCGGCTCGGGCCTGAACCTGCTCGGCGAGATCCACCTCGCTGCCGGCGACTACACCTCGGCCATCGACTACTACGACCAGGCCGTGCAGGCCCGGCAGGCCATCAACGACCGCTTCGGCATCGCCAACGCCCTGCGCGGCAAGGCCTTGGCCGAGTGGCGGGCCGGCCTCGTCGACGACGCCCGCGAGTCGTACCGCCGGGCCCTGCCCATCCTCACGGCCCTCGAGTCCCCGGAGCTCTCCGCCGTCGAGGAGCAGCTCGCCCAGCTCGACGCCGAGAACCCCTGAGATTTTTCGCTACGTGAGTGGCTCATTTTCGCTCTGGGCCCACCTGAGCCACTCAGGTAGCCCCCAATGCGAAGTGAGCCACTCAGGTGGCCCTCAATGCGAAGTGAGCCACTCGGGTGGCCCTCAATGCGAAGTGAGCCACTCGGGTGGCCCTCAATGCGAAGTGAGCCACTCAGGTGGCCCCCAATGCGAAGTGAGCCACTCACGTAGCGGGGGGATCAGGCGGGGTCGTAGGCGAGGTTGGGGCGGAGCCAGCGCTCGACCTCGGCGACCGGCATGTCGCGGCGGCGGGCGTAGTCCTCGATCTGGTCCCGGCCGAGGCGGCCGACGGTGAAGTACTTGGCCTCGGGGTGGGCGAAGATGATGCCGCTGACGCTGGCGGCCGGGGTCATGGCGTAGGACTCGGTCAGCGCCATGCCGAACTCGCCTGCGCCGAGCATGTCGAACAGGCCGGCCTTCTCGCTGTGGTCGGGGCTGGCCGGGTAGCCCAGCGCCGGCCGGATGCCACGGAACCGCTCGGCGTGCAGGTCGGCCAGCTCGGGCTGGGCGTCCGGCTCGAACCAGTCGCGCCGGGCCTGGAGGTGGATGTACTCGGCGAAGGCCTCGGCCAGACGGTCGGCCAGGGCCTTGACCATGATGGCCCGGTAGTCGTCGTTGGCGGCCTCGTACTTGGCGGCGAGCTCCTCGGCGCCGAGGATCGTCACCGCGAAGCCGCCGAGGTGGTCGCCGGCCGGCGCGATGTAGTCGGCCAGCGAGCGGTTGGGGCGGCCGTCGGGCTTCTTGGTCTGCTGGCGCAGCATCGGGAAGTCGGGCGCGCCGTCGAGGAGGATGTCGTCGCCGTCGGAGTGCGCCGGCCAGAAGCCGTACACGCCCTCGGCCCGCAGCGAGCCGTCGGCGATGATCTGGTCCAGCAGCGTGTTGGCGTCGTCGAACAGCTCCCGCGCCACCGGGTTCTCCAGGATCGCCGGGTACTTGCCCTTGACCTCCCAGGCCAGGAACAGGAACGTCCAGTCGACCATCTCCCGCAGCGTGGTCAGGTCCGGGCTGACCCGCCGGGTGCCGGTGAACGGCGGCGTCGGCAGGTCGTCGAAGGACACGACCTCGCGGTTGGCCTTGGCCTGCTCCAGCGTGAGCAGCGGCTGCTGCTGACGGTTGGCGTGCTGCACGCGCAGCCGCTCCTGCTCGACGGAGTTGTTCTCCGCCAACACTTCGGCCCGCTCCGGGTCCATCAGGTCGGAGACGACGCCGACGACCCGGGACGCGTCCAGCACGTGCACGGTCGTCGACTCGTAGGCCGGCGCGATGCGGACGGCGGTGTGCTGGCGGGAGGTGGTCGCGCCGCCGATCAGCAGCGGCAGCTTGAGCCCGCGCCGCTGCATCTCCGCGGCCACCGACACCATCTCGTCCAGCGACGGCGTGATCAGGCCGGACAGCCCGATCGCGTCCGCGCCCTCGGCCACGGCGGTGTCCAGGATCTTCGCGGCCGGCACCATCACGCCGAGGTCGATCACGTCGTAGCTGTTGCAGCCCAGCACCACGCCGACGATGTTCTTGCCGATGTCGTGCACGTCGCCCTTGACCGTGGCCAGCACGACCTTGCCGTTGCCGCGCGAGGCCTCGACCACGCCGGCCAGCCGCAGCTGCTCCTTCTCCTCCTCCATGAACGGCTCCAGGTAGGCCACCGCGCGCTTCATCACCCGCGCGCTCTTGACCACCTGCGGCAGGAACATCTTGCCGGAGCCGAACAGGTCGCCGACGATCTTCATGCCGTCCATCAGCGGACCCTCGATGACCTCCAGCGGCCGCTTGGCCTGCTGTCGGGCCTCCTCGGTGTCGTCCTCGATGAAGTCCACGATGCCGTGCACGAGCGCGTGCGACAGGCGCTCCCGCACCGGGGCCTCGCGCCAGGACAGGTCGACGACCCGCTTGGTGCCCTTGCCGTTGACCGTCTCGGCGAACGTGACGAGCCGGTCGGTGGCGTCCTCGCGCCGGTCGAAGATCACGTCCTCGACCAGCTCCAGCAGGTCGGCCGGGATGTCCTGGTACACGGCCAGCTGGCCGGCGTTGACGATGCCCATGTCCAGCCCGGCGGTCACCGCGTAGTACAGGAACGCCGAGTGCATGGCCTCACGCACGACGTCGTTGCCACGGAAGGAGAACGACAGGTTCGAGATGCCGCCGGAGGTGCGCGCGCCGGGACAGCGCTGCTTGATCAGCGGCAGCGCGTCGATGAAGGCCTTGGCGTAGCCGTTGTGCTCGCTGATGCCGGTGGCCACGGCCAACACGTTGGGGTCGAAGATGATGTCGGTGGCCGGGAACCCCACCTTCTGCGTGAGCAGGTCGTAGGCCCGGCCGCAGATGTCGACCTTGCGCTGGGTGGTGTCGGCCTGGCCCTGCTCGTCGAAGGCCATCACGACCACGCCCGCGCCGTACTCGCGGATCCTGCGGGCCTGGGCCAGGAACGGCTCCTCGCCCTCCTTCAGCGAGATCGAGTTGACCACGCCCTTGCCCTGCACGCAGCGCAGGCCGGCCTCCAGCACGCTCCACCGCGAGCTGTCGATCATGATCGGGATCTTGGCCACCTCGGGCTCGGTGGCGATCAGGTTCAGGAACGTGGTCATCGCCTGCTCGCTGTCCAGCAGGTCGGCGTCCATGTTGACGTCCAACAGGTTGGCGCCGCCGCGCACCTGCTCCAGGGCCACGTCCACGGCGGCCTGGTGGTTGTCGGACTCGATGAGCCGGCGGAACTTGGCCGAGCCGGTGACGTTGGTCCGCTCGCCGATCATCACGAAGCCGGTGTCGGCGCCGATCGCGAACGGCTCCAGGCCGCTGAACCGGGTGGCCGGCTCGACGGTCGCCAGCGTGCGGGGCTTGAGGCCCTTGACCTTCTCGGCGATCGCGGCGATGTGCGCGGGCGTGGTGCCGCAGCAGCCGCCGGCGATGTTGAGCAGACCGGACTCGGCGAACTCGCCGACCAGCGCGCTGGTCTCGGCCGGCGTCTCGTCGTAGCCGCCGAAGGCGTTGGGCAGGCCGGCGTTGGGGTGGGCGGCCACGTGCGTGTCGGCCAGCCGGGCCAGGTCGACGATGTGCGGGCGCATCTCGGTCGCGCCCAGCGAGCAGTTCACGCCCACGACCAGCGGCTTGGCGTGCTCGACGGAGCGCCAGAACGCCTCGACGGTCTGCCCGGACAGCGTGCGGCCGGACAGGTCGACGATGGTCACCGAGATCCACAGCGGCAGGTGCGGGGCCACCTCCTGCGCGGCGGCGATGGCGGCCTTGCAGTTGAGGGTGTCGAAGATGGTCTCGATGAGCAGCAGGTCGACGCCGCCCTCGGCCAGCGCGGAGATCTGCTCGGCGTACGAGTCGCGCACCTGGTTGAAGGTGACCGCGCGGTAGGCCGGGTCCTCGACGCGCGGGGACAGCGACAGGGTGACGTTGAGCGGGCCGATCGAGCCGGCCACGAAACGGCCGCCGAACTCGTCGGCGGCCTGCCGGGCCAGGCCGGCGGCCTCGACGTTCATGTCGCGGACCAGGTGCTGCAGGTCGTAGTCGGCCTGGCCGATGCTGGTCGCGGTGAACGTGTTGGTGGTGGTGATGTCCGCGCCCGCGGCCAGGTACTGGCGGTGCACGTCGAGCACGACGTCCGGGCGGGTCAGGTTGAGCAGGTCCGGGTCGCCGGTGACGTCCTTGCTGTGGTCCGCGAACCGGCCGGCGATGTAGTCCTCGGGACCCAGTCCCGCGTTCTGGAACATGGTGCCCCAGGCGCCGTCGAGCACGACGATCCGCTGTCCGAGCAGTTCCTTCAGCGCGTCTGCGCCCACAGCTGGCCTCCCTGTTGTGGGAGGCGCCCTTGTTCACGGTGACTCGGCCGAGCGTGGCGGGCCCGAGCCCGTTGCAGCGCCTCTCGACCTCAAGAAAGATTACCGGAGCCGCCGCGGGCGCAGGCAGAAACCCGCACAGGTGTCCCCGCGTACCTCTTCCACCTGCTGGAACAACGCTTGGTGGTGCTGGAAAAGTCCCAGCTCCCAGCATGTGGAACGCGGCCGGCGCCGAGGACGGCTCGGCACTGTCACCCGGTCGGTGACGTCCACATGCCGACCGCGTCGAGGTGCCGCAGCAGCCGCCACTCGCCGTCCTTGACGTGCCGGAACACGGCCTCGCGGGCGGCGTTGGCGTCCCGTGCCCTTAGCGCGGCGACGATGGCGGCGTGGTCGGCGACCACCCGCACCCGCCACTCCGGGTCGCCGGTGTAGACCCGGGCCGGTGTGTAGCGGCTGGCCATGTCCAGGAACCGGGCCAGTTTCCGGGAGGCGGCGGCCTTGTTGACCAGCCGGTGGAACTCGTACTCCAGGGTGGACAGCTCGTGGTGCCCCTCGGCCCGGGCCAGCTCGTCGGCGATCTGCTGCACGTGGTCGAGCTGCTGGTCGCCGATCAGCGTGGCGGCCCGGCCGACCAGCCGGGCGGCGAGATCGGCCTGGAGGTCGAACATGTCCTTGACGTCCTGGCGCGACAGCGGGCTGACCACGAAGCCGCGGCGGGGCTCCAGCTCCACCATGTCCTCGCCGCGCAGGGCCAGCAGCGCCTCACGGACCGGGGTGACGCTCACGCCCAGGTCGGCGGCGACCGCGTCGAGACGCACGAACTGCCCGGGTCGCAGCGTGCCGGACATGATCGCCTCGCGGAGATGCGCGGCGACCTCGTCGGACAGCTGCGGGCGGGACGACAGGGGCCTGGCCATAAGATATATTATATGTGCGATCCTATGAGGAGGTCGGACATGCGGCTCAGCGTGCCCCTTCAGTACGCCGGCGACGCGATCCAGCTCATGGAGCAGGTGGTCGCCCTGGAGCGGGCCGGCCTCGACGCGGTGTGGGTGGCCGAGGCGTACGGCTTCGACTCGCCGACCCTCATGGGATACCTGGCCGCGCGCACCGAGCGGCTGCTCATCGGCTCCGCGATCCTGCCGATCTACTCCCGCACCCCGGCTCTGATCGCCCAGACCGCCGCCGGTCTCGACGCCGTGTCCGGCGGCCGGGCGCTGCTCGGCCTCGGCGCGTCCGGGCCGCAGGTGATCGAGGGCTGGCACGGCGTCCGCTACGACAAGCCGCTCGGCCGCACGCGTGAGGTCGTCGACCTGTGCCGGCGCATCTGGCGCCGCGAGGTGATCACCAACGACGGCCTCTACCCGCTGCCGCTGCCCGGCGGCACCGGCCTCGGCAAGCCGCTGAAGATCCTCACCAAGCCCCTGCGGGACTCGATCCCCGTGTACCTGGCGTCGCTCGGCGACAAGAACGTGGAGCTCACCGCCGAGATCGCCGACGGCTGGCTGCCCACCCTGTTCCTGCCGGAGAAGGCTTCTTCGGTGTGGGGCAAGGCATTGGCGGCCGGTCAGGCCAAGCGGACCCTGACCACGCCGCTGGATGTGGTCGCCGGCGGCCTGCTGGCCATCGGCGACGACGTGGCCCCGCTGCGGGAACTGGCCCGGCCGACCATCGCCCTGTACGTCGGCGGCATGGGCGCACGGGACCGCAACTTCTACAACGACCTCATGCGCCGGTACGGCTACGAGGCCGAGGCGCGCACCATTCAGGACCTGTACCTCGCCGGCCGCAAGGACGAGGCCGCCGCCGCGGTGCCGGCCGAGTTCCTGGAGCTCAGCTCCCTGATCGGGCCGGCCGGGCACGTCAAGGAGCGGGTCGAGGCGTACCGGGAGGCCGGCGTGACCATGCTCAACGTCAACCCCGTCGGGCCCGATCCGATCGGCGACGTGCGCACCCTGCGCGAGTGGCTGGGCTGACTCGTGGGCCGCTGGGACAACCTCAGACACATCCTGTCGCTGGATCCCGAGCGTGACCACCAGGAGATCTACCGGCTGTCGGCGGGTTTCGAGTTCCCGTGGGACTTCCAGCGGTCGCTGGAGTTCGCCCTGTTCCGCACCTACTCCGTGCCGTCCATCTCCGCGCTGCTCGCCGCCACCCGCGAGTTCGAGCTGCGGCCCCAGCGCCGGTACGACGACACCGCGCTGCTCATGGCCGAGATGATGGAGCACGGCTACGACTCGCCGCGCGGCAAGGCCGCCCTGAAGTCGGTCAATCGAGCCCACGGCCGGTACCGCATCAGCAACGACGACATGCTGTACGTGTTGTCCACCTTCGTGTTCGAGCCCATCCGCTGGCTCGACCGCTTCGGCTGGCGGCGCCTGTCCGACCACGAGCGCCTGGCCGGGTTCCACTTCTACCGCGCCGTCGGCGCCCGCATGGGCGTCCGCTTGATTCCTAGCAGCTACGCGGAGTTCGAGCAGTTCAATGTGGACTACGAGCGGACGAACTTCGTCTACACCGACACCAATGCCGCCGTCGGCCGCTACACCCTGGAGCTCTTCTGCTCCTGGTATCCCTCCTTTTCGCGGCCTTTGATCCGCCCTGCCCTGCGCTCCCTCATGGACCGCCCCCTGTTGGACGCCTTCGGGTTCGCGCCCGCCCCGCCCTGGCTCACCCGCCTGTCCGAGGCCGGCGTCCGGTTGCGGTCAGCTGTGGTGCGGGAACTGCCGCCCCGCCGGCATTCCAAGCTCGCCAACGACCCCGGCAACCGGACATATCCCGGCTATCCCACCGGTTACGACCCCGCCGACCTCGGCGCCGGCGAGCCGCCAAAAGACATCGACCCGTCGCTGCTGCGCCGGTAGAGTCGGCCGGCATGATCGTCCGAAGGGACCATGCCGCGTAGACGGCCCCATGAGCTGCGGGTTCGCCGCAGCGATGCCAAGAAGGAGCCCGGGCTACCCCGTGGCTCCGCCCGTCTGGTGAGCGCTTTGGCTCGCCTGGAGCGCAACGGGATCGCCTCCGTCGCTGCCGCGCTGCGGACCTGGCGGGCCGAAGCCCAAAGCCGAGTGGACGATCGTTGCCCATGCGGCTGCAACGACATGTATTTCGGGCACGATGCGCGGTCGGAGTTGGAGTCCGCGATGCGGGCGCTGCCGCCGCGGCTGGCCCGTGAGTTGCGGTCGATGGTGGTCCCGCTCGATGAGCTCTACTGGGCCAGTACGGTGCCCGACCCGTTTGCCAGCCCCTCTGCCTCGTGGTGGAGGCGGCGCATGGCGTCGTCGTAGAGTGGCGGGCATGACGATCTTCCGAAAGGGCCATGCCGCGTAGGCGCCCCCATGCGCTGCGGGCGGTCCACATCCCCCGCAGACCGACACCTCGGGTGCGCGGCCTGCCGCGCGCTTCCGCCCGGTTGACCGGAGCCGTTCGCCGCTGGGAGCAGCATCCCGGCCAGATCGCCTGGGCCTTGAAGGTGTGGACCGACGCCGTTCGCGACCCACATCACCGCTACTACCGCGACCGGTCCTGGGAATTCCCGTTCGAGGTGCGCGAGACGCTGGAGTCGGCGCTGCGTGGCCTGCCTCGGCACGCGGCCCGTGAGCTGTTCGACCTGGTCCGCCCGCTCGACGAGACGTACCTGGCCAACACCGCCAACAACCCGTTCGCGGCCCGCGGCGACCCGTGGTGGCACAAGCGCCTGTAGGAAAAAGGGCCTTCCCCGGAGGGAAGGCCCTTTCCGCACAACCTCACATCAGATCTGGTCGGCGGACCGCTCGATGACGTGGTCGATGAAGCCGTAGGTCAGCGCGTCCTTGGCGGTGAACCAGCGGTCGCGGTCGCCGTCGCGGATGATGGCCTCGACGGGCTGGCCGGTCTGGCGCGCGGTGATCTCGGCCAGCTCCTTCTTCCACAGGGCGTAGACCTCGGCGCGGATCTTGATGTCCGAGGCGGTGCCGCCGACGCCGCCCGACGGCTGGTGCATCATGATCCGGGCGTAGGGCAGCGCGTAGCGCTTGCCGGGGGCGCCGGAGGAGAGCAGGAACTGCCCCATCGACGCGGCCAGGCCCATGGCGTAGGTCTGCACGTCGGGCTGCACGAACTGCATCGTGTCGTAGATCGCGAAGCCCGCGGTCACGGAGCCGCCGGGGGAGTTGATGTAGAGCTTGATGTCCTCTTCGGGGTTCTCCGCGGTCAGCAGCAGCAGCTGAGCGACGATCCGGTTCGCCACGTCGTCGTCGACCTCAGAGCCGAGCACGATGATCCGGTCGCGCAGCAGGCGCTCGTAGACCGAGTCGGTGAGGTTCATCCCGGACGCGGCGCGCGCCACGAGGTCCGCGTTGGCGTGGTGTTCCACTTCTGTCCGCCTCTTCTTGAAAGCCAGGACTTCCTGATTCCTGACCGTCACTCTAGCCGAGCGGATCGCGGCGGAGTCGGCCGGTGCGACCGTGTTCGCCCACAGCAGTACAAGGAGCCCGCTACCCGGCCCTGACCTGCGACAACGGCCGCCGACTCCGGTCAAGCGGCGTGTCGCGGGCCATTAAACGTTCGCGTTCGGCGGAATTGTTTTTCGCCACGGAAATCGTCAGGCCGCACCGGTGTAGAAGCCGATGGTGCGCTCGCCGACCTCCGTCGCCTTGGCCGGGTCGGCGCCGGACGCGATGTCGGCCTCGATCCACTGCCGGCCGCTGGCCGTGTAGAACTCCTTGGCCTCGGGGGAGGTCATCCACTCGGCGGCGGCCTCGGGCGTCATGCCGGCCCCGGTGGCCAGGTACATGGCCAGGCCGAGCACCGCCCCGTCCCACCCGATGCCGACCGCGCCGGGGCCGTAGGTGTCCCAGTGCTCGCCGACCACGGCGATGTGGTGCAGCTCGAACAGCGTGCCGCCGTCGACGGCGCTCAGGCGCACCTCGATCCAGCTGACCTGGTCGCCCATCTCCCACGTGGCGTCGAAGGCCCGGGGCGCCTCGCACGCGGTGACGGTGCCGCCGGCGTTGCCCTGGAGCTGGTAGTGCCCGCCGAGCTTGAGCTCGCCGGCGACGGGCAGGAACCAGCGGGCGATGCGCTCGGCCGTGGTCACGGCCTCCCACAGGTCGTCGAGGTCGGTGTCGTACGTCTGGCTGACGGTGACGGTGCGGGCCTCGCCCGCCTCCAGCGTCCGGCTGCCGACCCGACGGCTCACGGCGTTGATCTGCTGCTTCACGTCGAACATGGCTGGCAAAGTATCAGTACGGGCTTATATAAGCAACGGATGCCGTTGCCGTTCGGGTGAAAGTTGGCCGCGGCGGCGGCCCGCCTCCGTCCGGCGGCCGCGCGGCCGTTCTGATAGTGCGGCAAGGGATCCCGGAAATGCGGTCGGACCGCAAGACGATCTTCGGCGGGCGTCGGCCGCGGGCGTCCCGTCGGTAGCTGGACCGAGTGATCACATTCTGTGACCGCCTTGACGACCGGTGGTGGCCGCCACGGGGGTCTGCTTACGTCCGGCCCATGGCACCAGGACGAAGTTCCAGGATGGCTGTGCTGGCGGCGGCGGTGAGCGGGCTCTTGCTGCTCGCCGCGTCGCCGGCGTCGGCCGATCCCAGCACGAGCGACTGGCTGAAGCTGCGCCGCTGCGAGTCCGGCAACCGCTACGACCTGAACACCGGCAACGGCGAGTACGGCGCCTACCAGTTCACCCTCCGCACGTGGCAGGGCCTCGGCGGCACCGGTTACCCGCACCGCGCCGCCGCGGCCACGCAGGACGCCAAGGCCTTGGCGCTGTGGCGGCAGCGCGGCTGGCAGCCCTGGACCAACTGCGCACGGAAGTGCGGTCTGCGCTGAGACGAGTTTGTCGGGTCGCCGGCGGGTACTCCCACCGGTGACCCGACAAGGAGACCGACGATGCTGAAAGTGCTGGCCCGGCCCATGCTGTCGGCGGTGTTCATGACGAGCGCATGGGAGACCCTGAAGGACCCGGCCCCGCTGGCCAAACACGCGGAGCCGATGATCGAGCGCTACCGCAAGGTGCTGCCGGAGTGGGTGCCCACGGACGCGATGACCCTGGTTCGGGTCGACGCGTGCCTGAAGCTCGGCGCCGGCCTGCTGCTCGCGGCCGGCCGGATGCCCAAGGTCGCGGCGTTCGTGCTGGCGGCCGACCTGGTGCCGACCACGCTGGTCGGCCACCGGGTCTGGGAGTCCGGCGACCCCGAGGAGCGAGCCCACTTCCTCAAGAACGTCGCCGTGCTCGGCGGCCTGCTGGCCTCGATATGACGGCAGTGGACTACGTTCCGCACCGCGGCGGCCTGGCGGCTCTGCGCCGGGCCGCCGCGGACTGCCACGGCTGCGAGCTGTACAAGGACGCCACGCAGACGGTGTTCGGCGAAGGACCGGCCGACGCCAGGCTGTTCCTGGTCGGCGAGCAACCGGGCGACCGGGAGGACGTCGAAGGCGCGCCATTCGTCGGCCCAGCCGGAAAACTGCTGGACCGCGCGCTGGTCGACGCCGGCATCGACCGGGCCGAGGTCTATCTGACCAACGCCGTCAAGCACTTCAAGTTCACGCTGCCGGAACGCGGCAAGCGCCGCATCCACAAGAAGCCCGGCCAGGGCGAGGTCTCGGCCTGCCGGCCGTGGCTGCTGGCCGAGCTGGACCGGGTCGAGCCGGAACTGGTCGTGCTGCTCGGGGCGACGGCGGCATCGGCCCTGCTGGGCAGCGGGTTTCGGCTCACCCGGCACCGCGGCGAGATTGTCGAGCTGGAGCAGGGCGTTCCCGCGGTGGCGACGGTGCATCCGTCGGCGGTGCTGCGGGCGCCCGACCGCGAGGCGGCGTACCAGGGACTGGTCGCCGACCTCACGGTCGCGGCCCGTCACCAGGCGTAGTGCTCCGGGGCCGTCTTGTAGGCCGGGAAGATCTCGTCGATCGCCGCCAGGTCCTCGGCGGACAGCGTGATCTCCAACGACTTCAGGGCTCCGGCGAACTGCTCGGCGGTGCGCGGGCCGATGATCGGGGCGGTCACCGCCGGCTGGTGCAGCAGCCACGCCAGGGCCAGGTCGCCCGGCTCGTGGCCCAGCTTCTCGGCGAAGTCCTCCCACTGGCCGAGCTGCTCACGGCGCTTCTCCAGGGTCTTGGCCAGGAAGTCGCTGTAGCGGCGCTTGCCCTCGCGCTGCCCGCGGACGGCGCCGCCCAGCAGCCCGGAAGCCAACGGGCTCCACGGGATCACGCCGATGCCGTGGGCCTGGGCCGACGGCAGCACCTCCAGCTCGACCTCACGGGTGAGCAGGTTGTAGTGCGACTGCTCGGCGACCAGCCCGAGGAAGTTGCGCCTGGCCGCCTCGGCCTGCGCCACGGCCAGATGCCAGCCGGCGAAGTTGGACGACCCGAAGTAGAGCACCTTGCCTTGCGCGACAAGGGTTTCGCAGGCCTGCCACAGCTCCTCCCACGGCGTGGCCCGGTCGACGTGGTGGAACTGGTACAGATCGACGTAGTCGGTCTGCAGCCGGCGCAGCGACGCGTCGATCGCGCGGCGGACGTTGAGCGCCGACAGCTTGCCCTCGTTGGGCCAGTCGCCGGTGGCGCCGTAGAGCTTGGTGGCCAGCACGGTCCGCTCGCGGCGGTTGCCGCCGGAGGCGAACCAGTCGCCGATGATCTCCTCGGTCCGGCCCTTGCCGGCGGCGCCGCCGTACACGTTGGCCGTGTCGAAGAAGTTGATGCCCTTGTCCAGTGCCTCGTCCATGATGCCGTGGCTGGTGGCCTCGTCGGTCTGGGAGCCGAAGTTCATGGTGCCCAGGCACAGGCGCGAGACGGACAGCCCGGTCCTGCCGAGGTTCGTGTACTCCATGCCTTCCATCTAAGTACGTGACGGGGCCGCGCGCAGGCGGCCCCGTCGACGTTCTCACACTCCGGTCGTCGACCGGATCCAACTGCGGCTGGACGCGATGGAGGCGTAGTTCTGCGTGCCGTGGGTGTTCGACCCGCTGTTGCCCGCCGTCGACGCGACGCCGACCTCGGCCCCGTTGTAGACCTCGGGGCCGCCGGAGTCACCGTGCCAGGCCGCGCCGTTCACGCCCTGGCTGGCGATGGCCCGCCCGCCGTAGGCGTCGGTGCTGCGCCCGGTGACCCGGACGTTCGCCGTGCGCAGCACCGAAGCCGGTGGGCTCTGGTTCAGCGTCCGGCCCCAGCCGTAGATCTGGTTGGTCGACCCGGTGGGCGGGTCGGCCGACGCCAGCGGCATGTACGACGTCTGCACGGCGGTGGCCAGGTGCAGCAGCGCGATATCGCCGTTGGGCGAGGTGTACTGCCGGTCCACGGCCACGTTCGTGCCCTGGTCGAAGTTCACGTTGCCGATCTTCACGTGCATGCCGGAACTGCTCTGGCAGTGGTGCGCGGTGACCACCCACTGCGCCGCGATGATCGTGCCGGAGCATTCGAATCCGTCGAATTCGCTGCCCCCGCTGTTCCAGTAGATCTGCGCGCCCCACGGGGCCGAACTCACCTGCGTGCCGCCGATGATGTTCGGGCTCGCCGACGCCGCCGAGGCCGCCGCCGGCGCGACCGTCATGGCCACGCCGACGAGTGCGGCCGCCACCGCACTGCCGCGCATCAGACCCCCGCGGTGCTGCGGATGAAGGAGCGGCTGGTGGCCACGCTGGCGTAGTTCTGCGTGCCCTGCGGGTTGGAGCCGCTGTTGTTGCCGGTCGAGCAGACGCCGACCTGCTGGCCGTTGTAGACCTCGGGGCCGCCGGAGTCGCCGTGCCAGGCCGCGCCGTTGATGCCGGTGCTGGCGATGGCCCGGCCGCCGAACGCGTCGGTGCTGTGGCCGGTCACCCGCACGTTGGCCGTCTTCAGCACGGGGGAGGGCGGGTTGCTGCCCTGGGTGCGGCCCCAGCCGTAGATCTGGTTGGTGGTCCCGGTCGCCGGGTCGGCGCTGGCCAGCTTGCTGAACGTGGTGTTGATGGCGGTGCTCAGGTGCACCAGCAGGATGTCGCCGTTGGGCGAGGGGACCTGGCGGTCGACGGTGGCGCGCGTGCCCTGGCCCAGGTTCAGGCTGCCGACCAGGACGTACATGCCGGGGTTGTTCTGGCAGTGCTGCGCGGTCAGCACCCACTGCGGCGCGATGATCGTGCCGGAGCACTCGAAACCGTTGCCGGAGCCGGCGTTGGTCCAGTAGATCTGGGCGCCGTAGGGGATGTTGCTGGCCGCTCCGCCACCGATGATGTTCGGGCTGACGTCGGCCTGGGCCGGGGCCGCGACCAGGCCGGCCGCGAGGGCGGCACCGGCGATCGTGGCTGCGACAAGTGACTTGCGCATGGGAAATACACCTTTCGGCGACTGGCAGGGACAGTCGTGCGTAACCGAAAGCTAGCCCTGTGTGCGCAACGGGAACACCCGACGATCGTCGGTACCTTTTCCGCCGTTTTACCCCAGTTTGCGGAAGTCCCAGGAGACTACGGTGTGCGGCCGCAGCCGCATCCACCCGTGCCGCCCGTCGTGGAACATCTGCTCGCCGCCGAAGTACTTGCGGGCGAACAACTTCTCCGGTTCGACCAGCTCAGCCACCGGTTCGCCGGTACGCGGCGCCTCGCCGACGAACTCGACCTCGCCGCGCAGCTCCACCCCGCGCAGCTCGCCGTATTCCCGGCCGGCGTCGACCAGAACCGCCACCTTCGGATCCCGTTTCAGCTGGGCCCACCGCTTGGCCCGCGTGATCGAGGTGAGCCAGAGGGTCTTGTCGTGCCACAGAAACCACAGCGCCGTCAGGTGCGGGCCGTCCGGGCCGGCCGTCGCCACCCGACAGGTGCGTTCCGCGCCGAGAAACTCGTCGAGTTCCGCGTCGCTCAGGGCGATGCGTCGGCCACGCCGCTGTTGTGCCATCGTCGACCTCCGGCCAGTCCGTCGATCACCGCGGTCGCCTGCGCGACGATGCCGGTGATCAGTTCCTCGCAGCTTGGCAGATCACTCAGCACGCCGACCACCTGTCCGGCGGCCAGCACGCCGGCGTCGGTGTTGCCCTGCACCAGCCCGGACCGCAGCAGCATCGGCGTGTTGGCCGCCATGATCACCTGAGACCAGCTCAGCTCGCGGCCGTGCTTCATGCGCAGGCCGTCGCCGATCATGGTCCTGAGGCTCATGCCGGTCAGCGCCTTGAACTTGCGGGCATTGGCCAGCGCGCCGAGCAGCGACCGGAACCGGCCGGACCGTTCCAGCTGGTTGACGAGGTCGGTGCGCAGCACCCGGTGCGGCATGCCGTCGACCTTTGTCGTGACGACCGTGCCGTCCAGACCTCCTGCCAGGTAGAGGCGTTTGACTTCCTCCGGCACCGGGCTGTCGCTGGTCAGCAGAAACCTTGTGCCCATGGCGATACCGGCCGCGCCGTAGGCCAGCGCCGCCGCCAGGCCGCGGCCGTCGTAGAAGCCGCCGGCCGCCACGACCGGGATGTCCACGGCGTCGACCACGCTCGGTAGCAGCAGTGTCGTCGCCACCGCGCCGGTGTGGCCGCCGCCCTCGCCGCCCTGCACGACGACGGCGTCGACGCCCCACGCGGCGACCTTCTCGGCATGGCGGACCGCGCCGATCGACGGCATCACCACGATGCTGTGGTCCTTCAGCTTCGTGATCAGGTCCTTCTTGGGGGCCAACGCGAAGGAGGCCACCTTGACGCCGTGTCTGATCAGCAGATCCACCCGGTCGGTCGCGTCGGAGGCGTCCGAGCGGAGGTTGACGCCGAACGGATTCTCCGTTCGCCGCCGGGTTTCCGTGATCGCGTGGTCGAGCTCTTCGAGGGTCATCGTGGCCGAGGCGATGATGCCGAGGCCGCCCGCGTTCGCCGTGGCCGACACCAGGCGTGGGCCGGCGACCCAGCCCATGCCCGTCTGCACCACCGGATGCCGCACGCCCGTGAGGCGCGTGAGCTCAGTCTCGAGCATGATCCGGATCCAGCTTGTCGATCAGCTCCAGCTCCTGCGGCGACGGCTCGCGGGTCGTGCCGACCTGGTCGGTTTGCAGCGGGAAGCCGGTGTTGTCCAGGACTTCTTCGACGGTCACGCCGGGATGCGTCGACACCAGCCGCATCGAGCCGTCCGGAGTGGCGAAGTCCAGCACGCACAGGTTGGTGACGACCCGGTGCACGTGGTGGAAGCCTCGGTCATGGCCGACGCCGCTGACCACGTCCACCTGCGGCACGAAGATTCGCTTGCTGTGCTTGGGAACCCAGTAGCTGGTGCGGTGGTTGACCGTGTTGCCGGGCGCGCCGCGGAAGCCCAGCAGCTGACGGGTCGGCTTGTCGTGGTCGCCGATGCACGAGATGTTCTGGTTGCCGAAGCGGTCCAGCTGGTTCGCGCCCATCACCACGTGCCGGCGACCGCCCGCGACCACGTCGAACACCTTGCGGTAGGGCAGCCAGCCCTCGATCCCGTTCTGCCCCAACAGGTATGCTTCGCCGTCGGACATCAGCAGGTCCGGCTCGGCCGTGAGGCGGGCCAGCTTCGCGCCCAGCTGGGGGATCAACCCCATGGGGCTGGCCAGGATCTCGCCGGCGCCGAGGAAGAGATCGGCGCAGGCGGCCACGCACACGTCGATGCGGCTCATGACAACCCCCTCACGACAAGCCCTGCACGGCGAGTTGGTATCCGGTCTCGCCTCTCGACAGGAACTGGTCCACAAAGGACGGCCAGAGTTCCTCGTCGGCGGCGGATTTCGCGTAGTGGCGCTGGAACTTCTCGTCCCGGCCATAGTCGGGGACGCAGGAGGTGAAGTGCGCGCCGTTGGGCGTCTCCACCACGCCGTCGACCATCATCCGGTTGGTCAGCAGCGACTGCGGCGGCCCGTCCAGCTCCGAGGTGTCCACGATCCGTTCGCACGACAGGAAACGGCGCTTGGCCGCCAGGCAGAACAGGTCGTCGAAGTACGGGTCGGGGCCGAGGTACTGGCCGTTGCCGTGCCGGTCGGCCCGGTTGAGGTGGACCAGCGCCACGTCGAGGTTCAGCGCCGGCATGGCGACCAGTTCCTCGTCGTCGTAAGGGGATCGCACGGTCTTCAGCTCGGGGTTGACCCGCATGACGTCCGAGCCGAGGCCGGCGCGGATGGGCAGGAACGGCAGCCGGTGGGACGCGGCGAGCAGTCCGCTGTAGAACATGCCCTCGTCGTACTCGCTGACCTCGATGCCGCCCTGCTGGCGCACCCGCTGGAACCACGGGTCGTAGGCGATGCTGTCCAGGGAGACGAAACCGAACACCAGGCGGCGGACCTTGCCGGCGGCGCACAACAGGCCGACGTCCGGGCCGCCGTAGGAGACCACGGTCAGGTCGCGCACCGGCGAGTCGAGAACGGCCCGCACCAGGGCCATCGGTTTGCGCCGCGAGCCCCAGCCGCCGATGCCGACGGTCATTCCGTCGGACAGCTCGGCGGCCACCTCGGCCGCGCTCATCCGCTTGTCCCGCATGTCATCCCTCCAGGAAGGCCCGACGCGCCTCGTCGGAAACACCGGACAGGTTCAACTCGAAGGTGAAGCCCTGCTCGTAGCGGTAGCTGCGGTGCACGTGCTGCGGGTCGATGCCGTTGAGCGCCTCCTTGGCGCAGCGGATCACCCGGGTGTCCTTGGCGGCGATCTCCTCGGCCAGCGCCATTGCCGCCGCGTCGAGCTTGTCCGGCGACACCACCTCGTACACGGAACCGTGGTGGTGCAGCTGTTCGGCCGAGATTCGCCTTGCCGTGTAGTACAGGGTCCGCATCAGGTGTGGCGGCACCAGCCGGGCCAGGTGGGTGGCCGCGCCCAGCGCCCCTCTGTCCACTTCGGGCAGTCCGAACGTGGCATCCGTTGCGGCGACGACGATGTCCGCGTTGCCGACCAGTCCGACGCCGCCGCCGAGGCAGAAGCCGTTGACCGCGGCGATGACCGGCACCTCGCAGTCGTAGACCGCGGAGAACGCCGCCGCGCAGCCGCGGTTGGCGCCGATCAGCGCGTCGAAGCCCTCGGTGGCCTGGATCTCCTTGATGTCCACGCCCGCGTTGAAGCCGCGGCCCTCGGCTCGCAGCACCACGACGTGGGTTTCCGGCCGTCGTCCGGCGGCGACCAGCTGGTCGGCCAGGTCGAACCAGCCCTTCACCGGGACGGCGTTCACCGGGGGATAGTCGATCGTGATCACCGTGACGCCGGATCCGGTGTGGCTGCTGGAGATGCCCATCGGCACTCCTTCCCAACCTAGCGGTTGCTTGGTACGTTAACAGGCATCCGCTGACCTTGGAAGTGCCGATGAGACTGAGCGAACGTGTGGCTCTCGTGACCGGCGGCACCAGGGGAGTAGGGGCCGGGATCACGCGGGTTTTCCGTGACGCCGGCGCCACCGTAGTCACCTGCGCCCGCCGCCCGCCGGAGGTTCCCGATCCGGACTTCGTGGCCTGTGACGTGCGCGAACCGGCCGAGGTGGCGGCCCTCGTCGCCGGCATCGTCGATCGGTACGGGCGACTGGACGTCCTGGTCAACAACGCCGGCGGGGCGCCGTCGGTGCCGGTCTCCGAGGCGTCGCCGCGCTTCCATGCCAAGGTCGTCGAGCTCAACCTGCTGGCGCCGCTGCTGGTCTCGCAGGAGGTCAACCGGGTGATGCAGGAGCAGCCCGGCGGCGGCGCGATCGTCATGGTCAGCAGCGTCAGCGGGCGGCGGCCGTCGCCCGGCACCGCCGGATACGGGGCGGCCAAGGCGGGGCTGGACAGCCTGACCGGCAGCCTCGCCGTGGAGTGGGCGCCCAAGGTGCGGGTCAACGCGCTGGCGGTGGGGCCCGTGCGCACCGAGCTGTCCGACCTGCACTTCCCGGACCTGGCGGCGGTGGCCAAGACCGTGCCGCTGGGGCGGTTGGCCGAGCCCGAGGACGTCGGCCACTGCGCGCTGTTCCTCGCGTCGCCGCTCGCTTCGTACGTGTCGGGCGCGACGCTGCTCGTGCACGGCGGCGGGGAATGGCCCGCCTTCTATACGGCCCAATCGGATCAGGGAGCACGATGAGTCGCGTAGCCATCGTCACCGGCGCCGGGCGTGGCCTGGGCCGCGCCCACGCCCTCGCCTTCGCCGCCGCCGGCTACTCCGTGGTCGTCAACGACCTCGATGACGCCGCCTCCGCCGTCGTGACCGAGATCGGCGCGCAGGCCGTGGCCAACCGGGACGACGTCGCCGACTGGGACGGCGCCGCCCGCCTGGTCGACACCGCCCTGGACACCTTCGGGCGCTTGGACGTGTTGGTCAACAACGCCGGTTTCGTCCGGGACCGCATGCTGGTCAACCTCGGCGAGTCCGAATGGGACGATGTGGTCCGGGTGCACATGAAGGGCCACTTCGCGCCGCTGCGGCATGCCTCGGCCTATTGGCGTCAGCAGCACAAGGCCGGGCATCCGGTAACGGCACGCGTGATCAACACGACGTCAGGGGCAGGACTGCTCGGCAGTGTCGGCCAAGGCAACTACTCGGCCGCCAAGGCCGGCATCCTCGGCCTGACCTTCGTCGCCGCGGCCGAGCTCGATCGCTACGGCGTCACCGTCAACGCGATTGCCCCCGCGGCACGGACTCGCATGACCGCCGACACCTTCGCCGCCCAGATGGCCGCGCCGGTCGACGGTTTCGACGCCATGGCCCCGGAGAACGTGTCGCCTTTGGTGGTGTGGCTGGGAAGCGAGGACGCCGGCGACGTCACCGGCCGCGTCTTCGAGGTCGACGGCGGCCGCATCTGCCTGGCCGACGGCTGGCGTCGTGGGCCCACCGTGGAACGTGAAGAACGTTGGCCTGTCGACGAAGTCGGCCCCGCCGTGCGAGCACTGCTCGACAAGTCCGTGCCACCCGAGCCCGTCTACGGTGCGGGCTGAGTCGGTCACGCACCGGCATTCGGCCTAACGAAGCGGCAACGAAACCGTCCATTGTGGTCGCAGCGGCGCATTCTCCGAGTGGAACTCCACTTCGCCGCCGCTGGAGGCTGTCATGGCCAAGTCGGTCATCCGCTTCTCACTCGCCGCCGCGCTGATCGCGGGCGGTGTGGCCCTGTCCTTCGCCGGGGCCGCCTTCGGCGCGCCCCCGACGCCGCCCCAGTCCGGCGACTCGCGTGCCGTCGTGCACGCCGGGAACGTCACCACCTGCGCCGCCGCCGGCCTCGCCGGCGGGCCCATCAGCGTGACCGCCACCGTCGTCTCCAACACCTACATCACCATCACCGCCCTGCCCGCCGGCACCACCGTCACCGGCGTCGTCGTCAAGGGCGCACCGGCCTACAACGTGTACCTGCCCGGCTCGCTCGGAACGCTGCCGTGGACCGCCCTGCACCCGCCCCTGGCCGGCAACAGCGGCATGCCCGCGACGATCAGCCACTGGTTCGTGTGCGGCACCAAGACCACGACCACCCCGCCGCCGCCGACGACCACCACGACGGTCCCGACCACCACCACGACCACCACCGTGCCGGCGACGACCACGACCACGACGACCACCACGGTGCCGATCACGACCACGACGGTCCCGACCACCACCACGACCACGACCGTGCCGACGACGACCACGACTACCACTGTGCCGACCACGACCACCACGACCGTGCCGACAACGACCACTACCACCACCGTGCCGCCGAGCACGACCACCACCACCGCGCCGCCGAGCACGACCACCACGACCAAGAAGCCGCCGGTCACCACCACGACCACGACCCCGTGCCCGACCACGACCGTGTCGACCACGACCACGGTGCCGATGACCACCACCGGGACCACCACGACCACGATGGTTCCCACCGGCACGACGACGCTGCCGCCCACCACGACCGCCGCCCCGGTCGTGCCGGTCGACGTCCCGCCGATCGACACCGGCGGCCAGGCGCTGGCCTACACGGGCTTCAACGGCGGCTGGCTGATCGTCCTGGCCCTGGTCCTGATGCTCGCCGGACTGTCGCTGCTGACGATCCCGAGCCTGCTGGTCCGGCGGCGCTGATCAGCCGATCTGGGCCGACAGCGGCGGCGTCGCGCCGTCCACGTCGGTGAACCCGTAGCGCACGGCCAGTCCGGCGGTCGTCTCGATGCCGCCGGACCGGTCGAGCCGGGTCGGATCGGTGGCCAGGCCGACGATGCCGCGGCCGATGAAACGCGGCGTCTCGGCCTGCCCCACCTCGAACATCCGGCCGTCCGGGAAGTCCAGCACCGTGCGGCCGTCGGCGGTGGTGCGGGCGGCGGCGAGCAGGAACTCGGTGCGGACCAGGCCCGGCCAGATCGAGAACACCGACACGCCACGGTCCTTCAGCTCGACGGCCATGTCCGAGGACATCTTGTCGGTGGCGGCCTTGCCCACGCCGTAGGCCACGTTGTTCTGGTACACGGCCGCGCCCGGCGACGACAGGTTGGCGATCATGCTGCCGGCCGGCATCAGCGGCACGGCGTGCACCGCCGCCACGTAGTGCGCGCGGGTGCCGAGTCCGACGATCTGGTCCCACACGCCGACCGGCAGGTCCCAGAACGAGTGGCCCATCGTCGGCGCCATGTCCGGCGCCGAGAACACGTTGTTGACCAGGATGTCCAGCCCCGACTGCTCGTCGGCGACCCGGGCGAACAGGGCCGCGATCTGCTCGTCGTCCCGGTGGTCGCAGGCCACCGCGATGCCGGTGCCGCCCGCCTGCGTCACCTCGTCGGCCGTGTCGCCGATCGTGCCCGGCAGCCGGCCCGGCTTGGTGCTGCGGCCCGTCACGTACACCGTCGCGCCGGCCGCGCCCAGCTCGATGGCGATGCCCTTGCCCACGCCCCGGCTCGCGCCGGTGACCACGGCGACCAGGCCTTTGAGATCCATCCCGCCACGCTACCCCGATCGGTGCGGACGATGCGGACGACGCTGTCCACAAGGGAAAGCTCACTTGCGCGCCCGCACCGAGAACGTGATCGGGGCCGCCTCGTCGCCCTCGCCGAAGCGCTCCATCCGCAACCCCGCGTCCGTCACCGCGTTCAGGAGCTCGTGCAGCGGATAATGCTTCGCCCCCACCCGGTTGCGCACCCCCTTGTCGGTCCACGACTTCTTCGTCCAGCTGCCGTCGTGATAACCCGGCGTGATCACGATGTTGTCCGGATCCGACCGGTCGGCGAAGTGCCCGCAGAAACAGGGATGCACCCCGACGTGGACAAAAACCCCACCCGGCCGCAGAACCCGGTGCACCTCCCGCAGCACCTTCGGATAGGCCGGCATGTCCGTGTGCACCATGACCGAGACCACCGCCGGCACCGAGTCGTCCGCGAACGGCAGGCGCTCGGCATTCGCCCTCGCCACCGGCAGCCGCTCGATGGCGTACCCCAGCATGCCGGTCGACAGGTCGATGCCGACCGGCGTCCAGCCGAGACCCCTCACCGTCTCCGCATGCGCCCCGGTCCCGCAGCCCACCTCAAGGCACACGCCGTCACCCGCCCCCAGCAGTTGCCCAAGCTGCCGGTACAACCCGGGCAGCGGCTCGAAGTCCTGCTCGTACCAGTCGGCGATCTCGTCGTAGGCAGCTTCCACCCCGCCCACGCTGGCGTGAACGGGGTGCGGCGGCAAGCCTGTTCGCTACCGGATGACCATCACCGGTAGCGGGCGGGCGTGACCTCCCGCCAGTGCACGATGACGTCGAACCACTCGGCGAGCGAGTCACCGGACAGGTGGTAGGCGGCGTTGTCGTCGGGGTCGTAGCTCGGACCGATCAGCCGGGTCATGGTCGGGCGGTCGAGCCAGGTTCGGACCTCGGCCGGGTCCGGGTCACGCAGATCCAGCAGAAAGGCGTCCGGGCCGGCGGCGTCGAGCGTGGCCTCGGCGAACTCGGCCGGTGGCGCGGGAATGTCGTACGACGTAGAGCCGTGGTGGAAGGTCAGGCCGACGGAGAGGTGACCGGATCCGAAGGATTCCCGGAGATAGCTGCCGGCGCTTCGATGGACGGCCGGCGGCGTCGACGGTGAGATGGTGCGGGTAAGGCTGTTGGCGGTATGCCCGATGCCGCCCCAGTAGACGATCTTGTGCCCGGTCTGCCCGTGCCACCGGATGACGTTCTCCGCCAGCAGCCGCTCGATGTCCGCAAGACTGTCCTGTGTGGACACCGCGCGCCCGCCGGCCGGGTGGACGATGCGGACCGCGTCGGCCGGATGCCCCTGATTGTGTCCACGCACCCAGTCGACGGCATCGAGCAGTTCCCAGGTCCGCAAGAACGGCCGCGCGTTCGCCAGCAACGCTCCTGGATCACCGGTCCCCGTGACCACGTACTCGTCGAGCAGGGTGCTCGTCGCGTCGTCGCCTTCGATCGCCAGCGAACGGAAGCCCAGCTCCTCGACGAGAAACCTCAGTATCCGATGGGAGACGCCCGCGAGCTCATGCGTGTCACGGAGCGAGACACCCAGGACGACCAGGCGGGCGTCACCCACCATGTGCCGCAACGGCGACAGATCGGTGAGCGCGCTGTCGGGATCGGCGGTGGTCAGCGGGTGGGCGTGGTCGTTGATCCACTGTGTCAGGGTGTCGGTGGTCGAGGCGGGCATGTGATCACTCTCGCGCCTCCACCTTGCTAGAGGTCAAGCGAATATGCCGGCACCCCGTCCACGCCGGCGTGGACGGGGGCGCGGCGTGCAGCGCTACCGGATGACCATCACCGGCTCGGGGGCGAAGCGGATGTCGGCGAGGGTGCCGGGGCGGAGGTCGACGGCGGCGGAGCTGGGCAGGTCGCTGTCCACCTCGGTGCCGTCGGGGAGTTCCACGGTGACCCGGGTGACGGGTCCGCGGAAGCTGCTGCGGGCCACGCGGACGGTGCCGGCGACGGCGGGGGAGAGCAGCACGGACTCGGGGCGCACCAGGGCGGTGACCTTGGCACCGGCCGGGACCTCGGGCGGCTGGGTGACCGACAGGCGCTGGCCGAGGATCTCGACCTCGGCGCCGGAGGCGATGCCGCCGATGCGGTTCATGGCGCCGACGAAGGCGGCCACGAAAGGCGTGGCGGGGCGGGTGTAGACCTCGTCGGGGCTGGCGCACTGCTCCAGGCGGCCGTCGTTCATCACGGCGACGCGGTCGGACATGCTGAGCGCCTCCTCCTGGTCGTGCGTGACGAACAGGGTGGTGATGCCCAGACGCTGTTGCAGGCCACGGATCTCGTCCCGCAGCTGCACCCGTACCTTGGCGTCCAAAGCGGACAGTGGCTCGTCCAGCAGCAGCACCTTGGGCTCGATGGCCAGGGCCCGGGCCAGGGCCACGCGCTGCTGCTGACCGCCGGACATCTGGGTGGCGTAACGGTCGTAGTGCTGGGTGAGGCCGACCAGCTCCAGCAGCTCGCCGGACCGCTTGCGCCGCTCGGCGGGGGAGACGCCCCGCAGGCGGAGGCCGAAGGCGACGTTCTCGCCGGCGGTGAGGTTCGGGAACAGGCTGTAGGACTGGAAAACCATGGCCATGTCCCGCTTGTTGGCCGGCACCTTGGTGATGTCCTGGCCGTCCACGAACACCGCGCCGGCGTCGCTGTGCTCCAGCCCGGCGACGATGCGCAGCGCGGTGGTCTTGCCGCAGCCGGACGGCCCGAGCAGGCTGACCAGCTCGCCGGGCGCGATGTCCAGGTCGAGGCCGTCCAGCGCGGTCACCTGGCCGTAGCCGCGGCGCAGCCCGGCCAGCCGGACGGGACTGCCGGGCCGGGCTTCGGTGCTGGTGTCGATGGTCGCGGTCATGAGGACCTCCCGGTGCGGCGGGCGCCGCGCTGACCGAACACGGACATCAGCAGCAGCAAGGCCCAGGTGACGATGAGGATCAGCATGGAGGCCGCGGTGGCGACCTCGCCGTCCTGCTGACCGGCCTGGACCGTCCAGACCGGCAAGGTGTTCAACAGCAACAGGTTGGCGATGGTGAACTCGCCCAACACCATGGCCGCGCTGAGAATGGACGCGTTCAGGATGGACGTGCGCAGGTTGGGCACGACCACCCGCATCAGCACGGTCAGCCAGCCGGCCCCGAGGTTGCGGCCGGCCTCGACCAGCGTGGTCAGCGGGATCGAGGACAGGCCGGCGTCGAGCGTGCGATACGTGAACGGCAGCGCCAGCACCACGTACTCCAGCGCCAGGATCACCGGGGTGCCGGTGATCCAGCTCGGGCCGCCGCGGAACGCCACCAGCACGCCGTTGGCCAGCACCACCGCCGGAATCACCAGCGGCAGCACGCAGATCGCCTCGATCAGCCGGCGCATCCGGGGCAGCCGCAGGTGCACCCACGCGGTGGTGGGCACCATCAGCACCAGCGTGATCACCACGGTGCCGGCGGCGAGCTCCAGCGAGGTGATCAGGTTGTCCAGGAAGCCGGGCTGCCCGAACAGGTTCTCCCAGGTGGACAGATCGTGCGTGTCGTGCACACCGCGCAGGCTGAACTCCACCGACGCCACAATGGGAATCAGGAAGAACAGCGCGGAGACGATCAGCACCAGCCACGCGACGACACGGCTGCGGCCCAGCTTGCGGCGGGTCGCGGCGCGCGGCGCGGCGGTCAGGTCGACAACTGCGGTCATCGCAACCACCTCGACGTCCGGCGCTGCATCCAGGCATAGCCGGCCAGCGCGAGCCCGACGATCAGGATCATGCCCAACCCCAGCGCGTTGCCCAGGTTCTCCTGGCCCACGGCCACGTTGCCGGACATCACGGCGGCGATCTGGATCGGGACCAGCGGAATGATTCCGTTGGTCAGCGCGGCGGCCGTCGCGTAGGCGGCGAAGGCGTTGGCGAACAACAACATCAGCGCGCCGAGGAACGGCGGCAGCAGCAGCGGGCCGCCGACCAGGCGCCAGTACTGCCAGCGGCTCGCGCCCAGGTTGCTGGCCGCCTCCTGCCACTGTGGGCGCAGCCCCTCCAGCGCCGGAAAGATCACCAGCACCATCAGCGGGATCTGGAAGTACAGGTACACCACCGTGATCCCGGCGAAGCCGAACAGGCTGAAGCCGGAGATGTCCAGACCCAGCGCGCCCAGCCACCGGGTCACCAGGCCCTGGCTGCCGATGGCCGCGATGAACGCGAAGGCCAGCGGCACACCGGCGAAGTAGGCCAGCACACCGGAGGCCGTCGACACCACCTGGCGCAGCACGCCGCCGGGCGGGGACGCGCTCACCGCGAAGGCGATGGCCAGCCCGACGAGCGCGCCGATCACCGCCGTCAGCGCGGAGATCTCCGTGCTGACCACAAAAGCGTGCAGATACGGGTCGCCGGCGGCGGCGCCGATGTTGCTCAGCGTCCAGCCGCCGGTGTCGTCCTGGAACGCGCCGACGACCACGGAGACCGTCGGCACGCCCAGGAACACCACGACATAGGCCAGAAACGGCAGCAGCCCGAGCACGTCGAGCCGCTGCCGGTTCCGGAACTTCATGTCAGCCAACGGTCTTCGCCCAGCTGTCGGCGATGACCTTCTTGGCCGCGTCCAGCTGCGCCTCGGTCGGGAACGGCGACTTGCCGTCGACCTGCGGCAGCGCGGCCAGCTCGGTCTTGTCCACCGTGCCGGCGGCCTGCATGGCGGCCAGCTCGACCGGGCGGGCCCAGCCCTTCAGGAAGCCGTTCTGGCCCTCGGCGGAGTACAGGTACTCCTCCCACAGCCGCGCGGCGGCCGGGTGCGGGGCGGTGGCGCTGATGGCCTGGTTGTAGTAGTTGGCGTACAGGCCGTCCTTGGGCACGACGACCTTCCAGTCCACCTTGCCCTTGAGCGTGTTGGCCGCCGACACCTGGAGGTAGTCCCAGTCGATGGTGATCGGCGTCTGGCCCGACTGGATGGTGGCCTGGGTGGCGCCGACCGGGATGAAGTTGCCGGACTTCTTGAGCTCGCCGAAGAAGTCGATGCCCGGCTGGATGTTGTCCACGCTGCCGCCCTTGGCCAGCGCCGCGGCGTACACGCCGGCGAAGGCCGCGCCGGCCTTCTGCGGGTCGCCGTTGAGCGCGACCATGCCCTTGTAGTCGGCCTTGGCCAGGTCGGCGATCGAGGTCGGCGGCGTCTTCACGCGCGCGGCGTCGTAGCCGATGGAGATGTAGCCGCCGTAGTCGTTGAACCAGCGGCCCTGTGCGTCCTTCTGCGCGTCCGGGATGTCCTTCCAGGTCGCCACCTGGTAGGGCGCGAGCAGGTTGGACGCGGCGGCCGACAGCGCGAAGGAGGAGCCCAGGTCGAGCACGTCCGGGGCGCGGTCCTGGCCCTTGAGCTGCTTGACCGCGTTGATCTCGTCCTGGCTGCTGCCGTCCGGGTTGGCGTCGTTGATCTTGATGCCGTACTTCTTGGTGAAGCCGTCCATCAGATCGCCGTAGCCGGCCCAGGTGCGCGGCAGCGTGATCACGTTCAGCGTGCCCTCGGCCTTGGCCGCGGCGACGAGGGCGTCCATGCCGCCCAGGTCGGCGGCGCTTTTCGCGGTGGCGGCCTTGGTGTTGGACGCGCTGTTCGCGCCCGACGAGGAGCCGCATGCGGTGGCGGCCAGCGCGACGACGGCCAGCAGACCGGCCGCGAGGGCGGTACGGCTTCTGTTCACGGGGTGACTCCAAGGAGTGCGGGGAACGACTGCCGGCAGACTTGTTCACCGAGACGACCACTTGGCCAGATAAGTCGGAACATGGTCGGACACCAAGGTGAACTCCCGATGTCTTGTTCCCCTCACGCCCGGTGACCGACCGGTTGCGGGTTACGGTGCTGGCATGGGGACGACGCTCTACCGCCGAGTGGCCGAGGACATCAGGGCAGCCATCGTTTCCGGCGCCTACCAGGCGGGGGCCCGGCTTCCGTCGGAGGCGGAGCTGGCCGCGCGGTACAGCGCGTCGAGGGGAACGATCCGGCAGGCCTTCGCGGCGCTGGTGGCCGACGGGGTGATCTCGTCACGGCAGGGCGCGCGCCGGGTGGTGCTGGGCGGGCCGCGGTTGCAGACGTTCAACGAGCTGGTGAGCTTCTCCCGTTGGGCCAGGGCGATCGGCGAGCAGCCGGCGGGCCGGGTGGAGCGGCTGGAGCTGCGCGCCGCCAACGAGGACGAGTGCGCGCACCTGGAGGTGCCGCTGGGCAGCCGGGTCTACCACCTGACCCGCGTGCGCTACCTGTCCGGACGGCCGGTGATGATCGAGCGAACGGCCTATCGCGAGCCGGTGGGGGCCATGGTCGCCGGCATGTCGCTGGACGTCGTGTCGATCACCGAGCGGCTGGAGGACCTCGGCGTGATCTTCGCCGACGCCGAGCACCAGATCGACGCCGTGCCCGCCTCCTCGGAGGACGCGCGGCTGTTGGAGATCCGCCCTCGGGTGCCGCTGCTGCGGGAGCGGCGACGGACGGCCGACCCCAACGGCCTGCTGCTGGAGTGGTCCGACGACCGCTACGTCGGCGACGCCGTGGCGTTCACGGTGCGGAATTCCGCGGGCGCCAAGGCATTGTCCCGGCTACCGTCACAACGGTGAAGAACTGGGTGGAGTGGCACGCGGCGTACGACGATCCTTCCTCCGGCCTGACCCGCCGGCTGGCCCACGTAAGGCGGCGGGTCCTGACCGCCTTGCGGCAAGCGCCTTCCGGCGAGATCCGGCTGATCAGCATGTGCGCCGGGCAAGGCCTGGACGTCTTCGGCGCGCTGGCGGAGTTCGACCGGGCCGCCGATGTGGTGGGCCGCTTGGTGGAACTGGACCCGGCCAACGTCGCCGCCGCGCGGGCGCAGGCCGTCCCGGGTATCGAGGTCGTGGAGGGCGATGCCTCTGTCACCTCGGCCTACTACCCGGCGGATGTCGTGCTGGCGTGCGGGGTCTTCGGCAATGTGCCCGACGAGGACGTTCACCGCACGGTGTCGCTGTTGCCGATGCTGTGCCGCGAGGGGGCGACCGTGGTCTGGACCCGCCACCACGAGGCCCCGGACCTGACGCCGACCATCCGGGAGTGGTTCGCGGAGGCCGGTTTCGAGGAGCTGGGCTTCGACACCGAGCCCGGCTACTGGTACTCGGTCGGCACCCACCGCCTCGTCGGAAAGCCCTTGCCCTTCGAGGATCGGAAGATGTTCGAGTTCCTGGGCCAGCCCTTCGACGGCCGCCGCAGCCCCACGTCGTAACCCCCCGCGAGTCCCGCTCTCCGGCACACCGAAATACGGTTTCAGGCAGGCCGCGTCGGCCGGATCACCCGCTCCAGCCGCGGAGCAAAACGTGAAAAGGCTGGCACGGCGGCGGCGGGGTCCTTGGCGGCCTCGTCCCAGCGGCGCACAGCGACGGCGTCCTCGGCGTAGGGCCCGGCGGCGAAGTCCTCCGCCTCGTCAGGGGTCATGGGCCCGCCCTGGAAACCCAGGGTGCGGACGGAGGCCGGGGAGAGGGCCTCGAGGTACCCCGCTTCGGTGGCACACAGGTACCGCTTGGCGGCGACGTGGAGGCGCACGGGCTCGGTGACGGCCGGCGGGAACCAGCGGGACAGGAACCGGGCCCCGGCGGTGTCATGGTGCTTCTCGTCGGCGACGAGGTGCCCGATGTCGTGCAACAACGCAGCGGCGACAAGGTGATCGGGGGCCTGCGCCTCGACGGCCTTGCCGCCGGCGAGGAGCATGTGCTGGGCCTGAGTCACCGGCTCCCCGAGGTACGCCGCGCCGCCGGGCCCGTCGAACATGGCGGCCAGCTCGGCGACGGGCGTCCGCCGGAGCACGGCGGCGGTGCTGGCCAGTGCGTCGATATCGGCGTAGCAGCCCTGGAGGTGCCGCGAACCTGTGGCGGAGAAACCGCTGCGGGCGTGCAGGATCCGGGTGTTGTCGAACAGCAGGCAGTCGCCGGGCTCCAGCCGGAACGACAGCTGCGCCTCGGTCAGCAGCGCACGGAAGGCCCGATACGCCCGGTAGAACTCGGTTCCGTGCTCGCGGCCGGGCTGCATGGACCGGTTGTTGATGCGGACCTCGCGGATCCGGTCAGCGGGATCGACGTCGATGATCGGCCGGAACGCGCTCAGGAACGTGGTGGCGTCGGAGAAGGAGAACGTCACGGGGGTGCGGGTCAGCGCCTCGAACGCTTCGGGATCCACGGTTCGCAGCTTCGACGCCACGGCGAAGCCGTCGACCACGGCGGTGTCGCCGCCGGCGGTGGCGTTCTCCAGGCAGTGCAACAACTGGAGCGTCGGCACGGGGTCGCGGTACGGGTTGTCGGTGTGCGGGGAGATCGCCTTGCTGGTGAAGGCCAGGTTGTTGGGGGACTTGACCACCCGCACGTCGAACAGCCGCCCGTAGTTGGTCTCCCGCACGAACCCGAACGTCTCGGCGACCTCCAACACCGTGCCGGGCCGGGTGGGCACGCCCCGGAGCAGGACGAAGCCGTTACGCAGCACGGAGTCGAGGCACCGCAGCCGCTCGGCGTCGTCATCGAGGTAGGCCGGCCAGGACGCCGACACCAGGCCGGCGTCGAAAACCTTCGTCGACTCGTCGCGATGGCCCGACGGCACGGGCGAGGCCAGCCAGGCGCGGTCGAACACCGAGCGGTGGCCGTCGTCGAAGACCACCGTCACCTCGTGCGGCGACTCGACGATCTCGGCCACGGCCGTTGCTTCGTTCAGGTCGAACAACTTCTGGCCGCTGACGGCGTCACGGCATTGGCCGCACCGGCAGTTGTCCCGCAGCCACTCGGCGGAAAGCCCCAGACTTGTCTGCACAAGTCCCAACATGGTCGGACAAGGTGGCTACCGGCCGGCCGCAGGGCGAACGTGAGATGTCAGATGCGTTCCAGGATGCTGCCGGTGGCCAGCGCACCACCCGCGCACATGGAGATCAACGCCGTCGAGGCGTCCCGCCGCTCCAACTCGTGCAGGGCGGTCGTGATCAACCGCGTTCCGGTGCTGCCGACCGGGTGCCCGATGGCGATCGCGCCGCCGTTGACGTTGACCTTCGCGGGATCGGGCTGGTGCACCGACTGCCACGACAGGACCACGGAGGCGAAGGCCTCGTTGACCTCGAACAGGTCGAGGTCGGCGATGGTCATACCGCTACGTTCCAACACCCGGCTGGTGGCAGCGACGGGACCGTCGAGGTGGTAGTACGGCTCCGCGCCGACCAGGCACTGCGACACGATCCGGGCGCGGGGAGTGAGGCCCAGCTGCCGCGCCCGTTCCTCCGACACCAGCAGGACCGCGCTGGCCCCGTCGGAGATCTGGGACGAGGTGCCGGCGGTGTGCACGCCGTCCTCCAGCACGGGCTTCAGCCGCGCCAACGCCTCCATGCTGGTCTCGCGCAGGCCCTGATCGATGTCTACGCCCTTCACGGGCACGACTTCTTCCCGGAACCGCCCGGCATCCCAGGCGGCACGGGCGAGTTCCTGCGACCGCAGCCCGAACCGGTCCACGTCCTCACGGGTGATGCCGCGCCGCTGGGCGATCCGCTCCGCGGCCAGGTACTGGTTGGGCAGGTCGATGTCCCACGACTCCGGCCGCGGCGTACCCGCGTCGGCGCCCACGTTGCTGCGCAAGGGAACCCGGCTCATCGCCTCCACTCCGCAGGCGATGCCGACGTCGATCGCGCCGATGGCGATCAGGCCGGCGATCAGGTGCGTGGACTGCTGCGCGGAACCACACTGGCAGTCGACGGTCGTGCAGCCGGCGCCCTGCGGCAGGCCCGCGTGCAGCCAGGCCGTCCGGGTGATGTTGTTGGACTGCTCGCCCGCCTGCGTCACGCAGCCGCCGATCACCTGCTCCACCAGCGCCGGATCGATGCCGGCCCGGTCCACGACGGCCTGCTGCGCGGCGCCGAGCAGTTCGGCGGCGTGCAGACCGGACAGCCAGCCGCCGCGCTTGCCGATCGGCGTCCGCGCCGCTGCCACGATCACCGGGGTGCCCATACCCCAAAACTAGAACAGGTTCTCGTTGGTCGCAATGGCCAGTTGAGCAGCAGGGTTCCGCAAGTTAACGCCGTATGCTAGGAATGCCGTAGAACCCGTTCCACGCACGACGAGGTGCTTGGAGGCAACGTGGTACCCGACGGCTACGACTTCACCGATCCCGACATCTACGCCAATGGCGTGCCGTACGAGCACTTTGCCGAACTGCGTCGCACCGCGCCCGTCTGGTGGAACGCGCAGGACGGCCACTGCGGCGGCTTCCAGGACGGCGGCTTCTGGGCGGTCACCCGGCACTGTGACGTCCGCGAGATCTCGCGGCGCAGCGATGTGTTCTCCTCGTGGGAGAAGGGGGCCATCGTCCGCTTCGGGCAGGAGATGCCCCCGGAGCGCATGGAGGCCCTGCGGCTGATCATGCTCAACCAGGATCCGCCGCAGCACACCAAGGTCCGCGGCATCGTCTCCCGCGGCTTCACGCCCAAGTCGATCAACTCGCTGCGCGAGACGCTGCGCGACCGGGCCGAGCACATCGTGTCCGAGGCGATCGCCCGCGGCCAGGGCGACTTCGTCACCGACGTGGCGTGCGAGTTGCCGTTGCAGGCCATCGCCGAGCTGCTCGGCGTGCCGCAGGAGGACCGGCTCAAGATCTTCGACTGGTCCAACCAGATGATCGCCTACGACGACCCCGAGTACGAGATCGAGCCGGACGTCGCCAGCGCGCAGCTGCTCGGCTACGCCTGGAACATGGCCGAGCAGCGCCGGGCCTGCCCGATGGACGACATCGTCACCAAGCTCGTGCAGGCCGACGTCGACGGCGAGTCCCTCGGCTCCGACCAGTTCGGCTTCTTCGTGCTGCTGCTGGCCGTGGCCGGCAACGAGACCACCCGCAACGCCATCACCCACGGCATGGCGGCGTTCCTGGACCACCCCGAGCAGTGGGAGCGGTTCAAGGAGGAGCGGACCGCCACCGCTGCCGACGAGATCGTGCGCTGGGCAACACCTGTTGTCGCCTTCCAGCGGACGGCCACCCAGGACGTCGAGCTCGGTGGTGTCGAGATCAAGCAGGGGCAGCGGGTCGGCATGTACTACAGCTCGGCCAACTTCGACCCCGAGGTCTTCGACAACCCGCACGCGTTCGACATCGGCCGCGACCCCAACCCCCACCTCGGCTTCGGCGGCAGCGGCACGCACTACTGCCTCGGCGCCAACCTGGCCCGGCTGGAGATCGAGCTGATCTTCAACGCCATCGCCGACCGCATGCCCGACATCCACAAGCTGGCCGAGCCGGAGCGCCTGCGCTCGGGCTGGCTCAACGGCATCAAACACTTCAAGGTCGCCTACGCCTGACCCTTTTCGCTACGTGAGTGGCTCATTTCGCCCTAGCGGCCACCTGAGCCACTCACGTGCGCTCTGGGCTCCCTACGTGAGTGGCTCAGGTG
>NZ_JBFBAM010000057.1:0-62128 GCF_040682195.1 Kutzneria sp. NPDC051319
CGCCGGTCAGGACTGGGCGGTGACTTCGGTCGCGGCGGCGGCCGGAGCGGCCTCGGCGGCCGGGGCGGCGGCGGGCGCGGCCTCGGCGTTCGCGCCGACCAGCAGCTCCTGCTCCCACTCGGCCAGCGGCTCCTCGACCGAGCCCGGCTTGTCGGCGGCCTGGGTGCGAGCACCCGAGCGGGCCATCAGGCCGGCGGCGGCCGCCTCGGCGACGACCTTGGTGAGCAGCGTCGCGGAGCGGATCGCGTCGTCGTTGCCCGGAATCGGGTAGTCGACCTCGTCCGGGTCGCAGTTCGTGTCCAGGATGGCCACGACCGGGATGTTCAGCTTGCGCGCCTCGCCGACGGCGATGTGCTCCTTCTTGGTGTCCACGATCCAGACGGCGCTGGGCACCTTGGACATGTCGCGGATACCGCCGAGGGTCTTCTCCAGCTTGTCCTTCTCACGGGTGAGCATCAGGATCTCCTTCTTGGTGAGACCCTGGAAGCCACCCGTCTGCTCCATCGACTCCAGCTCCTTGAGGCGCTGGAGGCGCTTGTGCACGGTGGTGAAGTTGGTGAGCATGCCGCCCAGCCAGCGCTGGTTCACGTACGGCATGCCGACCCGCAGCGCCTCGTGCGCGATCGCTTCCTGCGCCTGCTTCTTGGTGCCGACGAACAGGATGGACCCGCCGTGCGCGACCGTCTCGCGGACGAACTCGTAGGCGCGGTCGATGTACGACAGCGTCTGCTGCAGGTCGATGATGTAGATGCCGTTGCGCTCGGTGAAGATGAAGCGCTTCATCTTCGGGTTCCAGCGCCGGGTCTGGTGCCCGAAGTGGACGCCGCTGTCGAGCAGCTGCCTCATGGTGACGACGGCCATGGCCGGTTGCACCTCTTGGTGTCGTGCGCGCCGGGGGGCGCGCGGTTCGGTTGACGCAAGGGTCGGGTGACCCAGTGCCCTGGTGCCTGGCCGCCGCCCGAACCCGCCGGCCACGTCGCCCCTCGACGAGGGATGACAGCCTCCGGGACCGCCGGACGGCGTACCCCTTTGATCAGGGGTAAGCGCTGGCACGCGAAGTCGACCCGCGATACACAGGTCGCGGGGGAAGTGTACGCCCGAACCCCCTGAACGCCCGAATCGGGCTCCCTGTTGTCCACAGCCTCCGGCCGGCGGACCGGGTTGTCCACAAGTCGATCACCGCTGGTGGCGGCCCCGGCCCACGAGGTCGACGCTGGACGCATGCCCACCGCCCTCGCCGTGCTCGCCCTGACCGCGGCCTTCCTCGCCACGTCGGACCCGTTGCCGCACACCGACTCATCCCACGCCTGGTCGCTGCCCCCGCCCGCCGCGAGCACGCTCCCGCGCTATGAGTGGCCGCTGGCGCCGCCGCATCCCGTGCTGCGCCCGTTCCAGCCGCCGGCCACTCGCTACGGACCCGGCCATCGCGGCGTCGACCTGGGCGCGGCCGACGGCGAACCGGTGCTGGCCGCGGCGGACGGGGTGGTTTCCTTCGCCGGCTGGGTGGCAACCCGAGGCGTGGTGGCGGTGACCCACACGGGCGGCCTTCGCACCACGTACGAGCCGGTCCGGCCCGAGGTGCGGCCCGGCCAGCGGGTCCGCCGCGGCGAGGAGGTGGGGCGGCTGATGCCCGGTCACGAAGGCTGCTCGGCGGCCTGTCTCCACTGGGGCGCGCGGCGAGGCGACGAATACCTGGATCCGTTGCGCCTGTTGTCCACCCAGCGCGTACGGCTGTTGCCATGGCGTGAACCGCCGCCGGCGGAGGTCGCCTAATTCGCTGTCCGATTGCTGTCGATCGGCGCCCAATTCCCCCAAATCGGTCGCACACAGCAGGTTCTTAAGTTGCTCCTAAGCGACTCACATCGATCAAGTCAAGAATCGATCAGGTCATCCCACATCGTGAGGAGGCCGCATGGCGGTGGTGTCCCGACTGCTGACCGCACGAGCGCAGGAGCGGCCGGCGGCCGCCGCGTTCGTCGCGGGCGCGGACGGCAGGTCGCTCACCTGGTCAGAGCTAGCGTCACACGCCGAGATCTGGCGTGCGGCCAGTCACGCGACGGCGTTGCCGGCGCGGGCCCGGGTCGGGCTCGTGGCCACCGACCCGCTCGCCTTCACCGCCGCCTATCTCGGCCTGCTGGCCGCCGGACTGACGGCCGTGCCGCTCGATCCCCGGCTCACCGCGTCGGAACTGTCCAATTCGATCGCCCGACTTCGTGTCGACGTGGTCGCGACGGACACACCGGACGCATTCGCCACCGAAACCGAATTGTGGTCACTTACCGAATTGGGCCCGATTCCCGTCCGGCCGGCGAGTTCGTCCGCCCGGCCGAGCGAGGGCGCGGCCGTGCGTCCCGCGGTATTGCTGGCCAGTTCCGGCACGACCGGCGCGCCCAAGGGCATTCCGCTGTCCGAATGGCAGCTGATGCACGCGGCGCGTCGGGTCGCCCGTCATCACGGGTTCGGTCCCGACCAGCGCGGCTACACGCCGCTGCCGCTGTTCCACGTGAACGCCCAGGTGATGGGTCTGCTGGCCAACGTCGTCAGCGGCGCGTCGCTGGTGGTGGACCGCCGGTTCGACGTGCGGGCGTACTGGGACCGCGTCGAGCAGTGGCGGCCGACCTGGCTCAACGCCGTGCCCGCGATCCTCGCGTCGTTGGCCGCGGCGCCCGCCCCGAGCGAGAGCGTGATCCGGGGCGTTCGGTTCGCCCGCTCCGCGTCGGCGCCGCTGCCGGAACACACGCTGCGGGCCTTCACCGAGCACACCGGCGTCGGCGTGCTGGAGACGTACGGCATGACCGAGGCGGCCGGGCAGATCACCGCCAACCCGGTCGAGGCCACCCAGCGCCGTATCGGCTCCGTCGGCCTGCCGGTCGGCATCGGACTGTCCGTGCTGGACCACGACGGCCGTCCCGCCGTCGCCGGCCAGGAGGGCATGGTCGCGCTGCGCGGCCGGCAGGTGGTCAGCCACTACCTCGACCTGTCGGCCGACGTTCCCGAGCGGGCCCGCTCCGCCCGTGACGCCAACGGCTGGCTGCTCACCGGCGACCTCGGCGTCCGCGACGAGGCCGGCTTCGTGCGCCTGTCCGGCCGGGCCGACGACGTGATCAACCGCGGCGGCGAGAAGATCCATCCGCTGGAGATCGAGAACGTGCTGCTCGGCCACCCCGCGGTGCGCTCGGCCGCCGTAGTCGGCGCCCCGCACGAGCGGCTCGGCCAGGTGGCCGTCGCCTTCGTCACCGCCGATCCCAGCGCCCGCGCCGAAGAACTCGCCCGTGACCTGCATGAACTCTGCGAGCGGACCCTCACGCGGTACAAGCGCCCGACCACCATCGAGGTGACCGCCGTGCTGCCCACCGGTCCCACCGGCAAGGTCCTGCGCCGCGCGCTGCGGGCCGAGCTGGCCACCGCCGGAGGCGCCCGATGACCACGCCTTCACCGAACCATGAACACCAGTCCAGGAGGCAGCGCATGAGCAGCGGCGGGCACGGCACCACCATGATGATCGATCCCGGCCTGCCGACCGGCGCCTTCACCGACGTGATCGACAGCCATGGGCACCTCGTCGACCTGGTCAAGTTCGGCTGGGGCACCGCCCTGGTCACCAAGGACATCGACCGCAAGACCGCCGTGCTGCGCGAGGCCGGCATCGACTTCTACTTCGGCGGCACCCTCTTCGAGCACGCCGTGTGGACCGACCAGCTCGGCGATTACCTCTCCCTGGTCGAACGGACCCAGGCCACCCACATCGAGGTCTCCAACGGCACCATCCCCCTCGACCAGCGCAGCAAGGCCGACTACGTGCGGCGGATGTCCGCCCACCGCCCCGTGCTGTCCGAGGTCGGCTACAAAGACGCCGACCGCTCCGCCCTGCTCACCCCTTCCGACTGGGTCGATGCCCTCCGCGAGGACCTCGACGCCGGCGCCGCCATGGTCATCACCGAGGCCCGGGAGAGCGGCCGCAGCGGCATCGCCGACTCCGACGGCCACATGCGCTCCGACGTCCTGTCCGCCGTCCTCGACGCCCTCGACCCCGCCTTCGTCATGTTCGAGGCCCCCACCAAGGACCTCCAGGTCGAGCTCATCCGCACCGTCGGCCCCCACGTCAACCTCGGCAACATCGCCACCCACGACGTCGTCGGCGTGGAGACCCTCCGCCGCGGCCTGCGCGGCGACACCCTGCTCTCCCTCACCACCGGCGTCGCCACCGCCCGCTCCCTCACCCACTCCACCTAGCCACGCCGCTTCCGCCCCACGACCACCCCACTCCCCGCCATGACCACCGCACCGCCTCCGCCCCCTCCCACCACTTGATCGAAACCGCCCATTTCTTCCTCCCAACCCTCTCTGCCACCGCTCCATCTCCCACCTGAAACCCTGACACGACAAAGGAAAGACGAGGATGCGCAACCAGTTCGACGCCTGCCACATCGCTGTCCCGGCCCGGGATCTGGACGAGGCGCTGGAGTACTACGTGTTCGGGCTGGGCGCGAAGCTGGCCCGGCGGTACGAGGACCGGATCACGCTGGACTTCTTCGGGGACCAGCTGGTCTGCCATCTGTGCGAGGACGTGCCCGCCGAGGCCGTGGCCTATCCGCGGCACTTCGGGGTGAGCTTCGCCCAGGCCGAGGACTTCGATCGGCTGGTGCGGCTGGTGGAGCACCGCAAGCTGCGGGTGCTCTCGGGGCCGGAGATCCGCTTCGAGGGCACGGCCGAGCAACACCGCACGCTGTTCCTGGCCGATCCGTCGAACAACGTGATCGAGTTCAAGAACTACGACGACCCCCGCATGCAGTACTGATGACGGACGTGACGACCCGCCGCTGCGTCCTGCACCTGGTCCGGCACGGCGAGAGCACCTGGAACCTCGCCGGCCGCATCCAGGGCCAGTCGCCCGAGGCCGGCGGCCTCACCGCCGCCGGTCGGGCCCAGGCCCGGCTCACCGCCGAGCTCCTGGCCGAGAGGCCGCGGCCCGCCGCCATCATCGCCAGCGACCTGCCTCGGGCCCGCGAGACGGCCGAGATCATCGCCGCCCGCCTCGATCTCGCGCTGGAGTTCGATCCCGAGATCCGCGAACAGAATCTCGGTGTCCTGGAAGGTCATCGGCTCGACTCGCCCTTCGCCGACGACCCGACCGCGCAGGACACCGTCGACCGCCTGTGGCGCGAGCCCTTCCTGCGCCCCGAAGCCGGCGAGAGCATCGCCGACATGTACGACCGGGTGCACCGCGCCTTCCAGCGTCACGCCGACGCTAGGCCGGGCCTCGACCTCGTGCTGGTCACCCACGGCGGCCCGGTCCGCATGGCCTCCACCGCCGAGCCACCCACGCGCGGCGTGCCGGTCCCGCGCATCGGCGTGGACAACGCCTCGGTCACCTCGATCACGATCAACGCCACGAACTGAGCGGAGTCAGCTGGGCAGTATGCGCGGGGAGCGCATCCATTCCAGCTGTTCGGTCGTGGACCGGGACGGATCAGCTCTCGGACTGCTCGGCGAGCTTGGTGCGCAGGCGGAGGACGGCGCGGGTGTGGAGTTGGCAGACACGGGACTCGGTCACGCCGAGGACGCGGCCGATCTCGGCCAGGGTCAGGTTCTCGAAGTAATAGAGGGTGACGACGATGCGGTCCCGTTCGGCCAACTGGGCGATGGCGTCGGCGAGCTGGCGACGGCTGTCCTGGTCGACGAGGTTGGCGACGGGGTCCTCGGCGTAGTCGTCGGGCAGCGTCTCGGCCAGGGAGGCGGTCCCACGACCGGCGGCGATGAGCTCGTCGAGGGCGACGACGCTGGTCAGCTGGAGCTGGGCGTAGAGCTCCCGCAGCTCGCTGATGGTGATCGACAGCTCGTTGGCCAGCTCGGAGTCGGTGGGAGTGCGCTGAAGGCGTCCACCGAGGCGTTCGAGGGCGCGTTCGACGTCGCGGGCGCGGCTGCGCACGGAGCGGGGAACCCAGTCCTGGGAGCGCAGGTCGTCGAGGATGGCGCCGCGAATGCGCTGCATGGCGTAGGTCTCGAACTTGAGTCCGCGCTCGGGCTCGAACTTCTCGATGGCGTCGACCAGGCCGAAGATGCCGGACTGGATCAGGTCGCCCACGTCGACATGGGCGGGCAGGCCGGTGCCGACGCGGCCGGCGACGTACTTGACCAGCGGCGCGTAGTGCAGCACGAGTCGGTCCCGCAACTCCTGGACCCGGCTCGCGCCGTAGCTGCGCCACAACGCGACGATGCCGGCTTCGACGTCGTCGGCCGTGCGCTGGTCACCGGGAAGGACCCCGTCGGGCTGGCCCGCACCATACGAGCCCCGCGAGCCTCCGGCGGCCGGACCGTGGCTGCCGTTGCGCATCGTTGTCGTCTCCGGGGCGCGTGTCTCCAGGGAGGGCACGGTTGCCGTGCGGGAACCTCCCCCGGCGTCCTCAGGAACGGGGGTGGGTTCGCTCATGGATCGCCTTAAGCCGTTCGACGGTGACGTGGGTGTAGAGCTGCGTGGTGGCTAGCGTAGCGTGACCGAGCAGCTCTTGGACGGTCCGCAGGTCCGCTCCCCCTTCCAGCAGGTGCGTGGCGGCCGAGTGCCTTAGGCCGTGCGGCCCCGTGTCGACTGCTCCGGGTACCGCACCGACGGCTCCGTGCACGATCTTGCGAGCCGTCCGCTGATCGAGTCTTCCGCCCCGTGCGCCGAGCAGCAGCGCGGCCGGCGAACCGGGCCTGACCAGGGCAGATCGCCCTTCGGCGAGCCAGCGGCGCAGCGCCCGTTCGGCCGGTGCGCCGAACGGCACGACACGCTCGCGGCCGCCCTTGCCGAGCACGCGAATCACTCGGCTGGAGTAGTCCACGTCGCCCAGGTCGAGGCCGCACGCCTCGGACACCCGGACCCCGGTGGCGTAGAGTAGCTCCAACAGAGCTTGGTCACGCAGAGCAACCGCCGCGCCTTCCGCCGCCCCGCTTTCGGCGGCATCCAGCATCGCCGCGGCCTGCTCCTTGCGGAGCACTCCCGGCAGCGTCCGCTGCGGTCGCGGCGCCATCAGCAGCTGCCCAGGATCGGCCGCCAGATGCCCGCGCCGACGGGCCCACGCGGTGAAGGTCCGGGCCGCCGCCGACCGCCTGGCCAGCGTCGACCGGCTCGCCCCGGCGGCGCGGAGCCCCCCGAGCCAGCCGCGGAGCCCGGCCAGGTCGATATCGGCTACCGCGACCGCCAACGGCTCCTCGCCGGCGTCGCTGCCCCGGCCATCGGCGTTGCCAGTCCGGTCGCCGGCATCGCGGCCAGGGCCGTCAGCGTTGCCAGTCCGGTCGCCGGCATCGCGCGCCTCGCCATCGGCAATACCGTCGCCGGCGGCACGGTGCCGGTCGTCGACGGCATCGGCGGCGGCGTGGGTGGCTGGGGAGTCGGCGTCGGCGTTCGGCGGGGGTGGGGCCAGGTGTCCCAGCAGGGACACCACGTCGCCGAGGTAGGCGCGCACGGTGTGCTCGGAGAGGTTGCGTTCCAGCCGGAGGTGGCGCTCGTAGTCCGAGAGCACCGCCTCGACGTCAGCGGGCAGCCGCTGGCGGAGCCGGATCAGCTCCCGCACAGCCGGCCGTCGTGAAGAGGGCATCGAACGCGTGTCACATCCCCGCGAACGGCGAGGCGACGTGCGGCCTCAGCGAGCCGACCCGTCCGATCCTGTGATGTCCACCCGCGTGGATGACCCTCGTGTGACGGCACATAGCCCAACACGGTGCGCCGCAACCCGTTCGTGGTCAAGCATCGCCACACCCGTTGGAGTGGCCTCTGCCCGTTCATCCCCGTCCGCGGCACCACCCCGACTCACACTTTTGGACTAGCCCCAACAACTCCAGTTCCGGCAGCAACGCTCTGACCCGCGACAATGGCACGCCGGAACCGACGGCGATCTGCTCGGCGCTCACGCCGCCCCGAGTTGGCAACTCCTCGTGCACGCGCAGCATCACCCGATCGAGACCATCAGTTGCCCGCGCGGGTTCATCCGATCGAGTAGTTGCGTCAACACCGATCCGTCCGGCGTCGGCCAACACGTCCTCGGCGGAGCACACCGCGCTCGCCCCGGCCGTGCGCAACAGGTCGTGGCAGCCGACCGACATCGCCGACGTGACCGGACCGGGCACCGCCATCAGCGGCCGGCCGAGCTCACTTGTTGTCGCAGCGGTGTTTCTCGAACCGCTTCGACGGCCCGCCTCCACCACGACCGTGCCCGCGGCCAGCGCGGCGATGAGCCGATTCCGCACCAGGAAACGATGTCTGGCCGGCCGGGTGCCCGGCGGGTACTCGCTGACCACCGCCCCCGTGGCCGCGATCCGGGCCAGCAGGTCGGTGTGCCCCGCCGGATAGGCCACATCGACGCCGCAGGCCAGCACCGCGACCGTGCGGCCGTCGGCGCGGAGGGCTCCGCGGTGCGCACTGCCGTCGATTCCGTACGCCGCACCGGAAACGATCGTCACGGACTGCCGGGCGAGGTCGTAGGCGATCTCCGCGGCGACTCGCTCGCCATAGCTGGTGGCCGCCCTGGCGCCGACCACAGCGACCGCCTCCTGGACGAGTTCGTCGAGCCGGGCCCGGCCTCGCACCCAGAGACCCAACGGCTCGGTCATGCCCGGCACGTCTCGGGCGGCGGCGTTGGCCAGGGCCAACAATTGCCAGGCCGGCCACTCCTCGTCCTCAGGGATCACCAAGCGGGTCTGCCGGCCCGCGGCCGCCTCCAGGTCACGCGCGGCGAAGTCAAGGTGCCGGCGCGCCGCTGTCTCATCGGTGTCGACCTTGCCGGACCGGACCATCTCGGCCGCCCGGACCGGTCCGACGCCGGCCACCAGAGACACCATGTCGGGCGCCGGCGGCTCCACGACGCGGAGCAGATAGGCCCTGGCCAGCCGGGCATCGTCGGTCGTCACGCCGCCCTCCGGTCCCGGAACTCCAGCGCGGCCCCGACGTCGTCGCCGTCCGGGCGGTCCTTCTCGGCCAGGTCGGCGAGCGTCCAGGCGATGCGGAGGCACCGGTCCGCGCCACGGGCGCTGACGAAGCCCGTCTCGAGTCCTCGATCGAGCAGCCGCATGGCCTTGGCCGGCAGTCGAAAGTGCCGGCGCAGAGCCGGACCGGGCACCTCGGCGTTGGTCTGCCAACCGTGCTCGGCCCACCGCTCGGCCGCTCGCACCCGGGCCTTGGTGACCCGCTCCCGCACCGTCGCAGAGCTCTCCGGCGGCCCGAGGTCGGCGTTGTCCATGGCGTGGATCGGCCGCATCCGGGTGCGGATGTCGATGCGGTCCAGCAGCGGCCCGGACAGGCGCGAGAAGTACCGCCGCCGCTCGTGCGGCGAGCATTTGCAGTCGACATCCCGGATCGGCGCGCAGGGACACGGGTTCGTGGCCAGCACCAACTGGAATCGGGCGGGGTAGCGCGCGACGCCGTCCCGCCGGGCGATCCGGATCTCGCCCTCCTCGACGGCGGTCCGCAGCGCCTCCAACTGGGATCCGCCGAACTCGCAGGCTTCGTCCAAGAAGAGCACACCCCTATGGGCCAGGCTGATCGCGCCGGGTCGGGCCATGCCGACGCCGCCGCCGATGAGGGACGCCATGGACGCCGAGTGGTGGGGGGCGATGAGCGTCGGCGCCGTCATGAGCGGCACCTTGGGAGACAGCGTGCCGGCGATGGAGTGGATGGCCGTCACCTCCAGCGCCTCGTTCGGCGTGAGCGGCGGCAACAGCCCGGTGATGCGTTCGGCCAGCATGGTTTTGCCGGTGCCCGGCGGTCCCACGAGCAGCAGGTTGTGCGCCCCGGCGGCGGAGACCTCGAGCGCCCACCGGGCCTCGGGCTGGCCGACGACGTCGGCGAGATCCAGGCCCGGGGCCATGACGGCCGGAACGGGCGGACGGGGTGTGACCAGGCCCGACTCCTCGTCCTTCAGCCAGGACAACACGTCGGCGAGGCGGTAGGCGCCGAGCGTCTGGATACCGGCGACGAGCGCGGCCTCGGCCAGCGACTCCTCTGGCACGACGGCGCACTTCAGGCCGGCCCGCCGGGCGGCGAGCAGTCGTGGCAGCACACCGCGGACCGGCCGGACCCGACCGTCCAGGGCCAGTTCGCCGATCATCACCGTGCCGACCAGCTTCGTCTGCGGCACGCTGCCGGCGCCGGCGAGCACGGCACACGCCAGGCCGAGGTCGTAGCCGGAACCGCCCTTGGGCAGGTCGGCCGGGGACAGCGCCAGCATGACCTGGTCCGGCCACTCCAGGCCGGAGTTGCGGACCGCGGCCCGCACGCGGTCCTTGGACTCGTTCAGCGCCGTGTCGGGCAGGCCCAACAGCTGCACCTTGGGTTTGCCGTGGCTGACATCGGCCTCGATCTCCACCGGCACCCCGTCCACGCCGAGCAGCGCGACCGACCACGTGCGCGACAGCGGCATCAGAAGGCTCCCCGCAGATGCTCCACGCGGGCCGGCCCGTGGCCCGGCCAGAGGATGGAGATGATGTCGAAACGCGTGTCGCAGTAGGCGATCCGGTACGCCGCCCGCCATCGATGCGTGAGCCGGCGGATTCGGGTCGCCTTCATGTAGTCGACCGCCTCGGCCGGCTTGCCGTAGGCCGTGCCCGAGCGGGTCTTCACCTCGCACACCACGAGCAGGCCCGTGCGGCGGTCCACGGCGACGATGTCCAGCTCGCCCTCGGGACATCGCCAGTTCCTGGACAGCACCACCAGGCCTTGGCCCTCCAGGAAAAGGGCCGCCAGCTCCTCGCCCATCCTGCCCAGCTGGGCCGGGCTGACTGCACTGCACTGATCGCGGGTCATGCGTCGACAGTGCGCCGAACGGCGCAGTCGTCGCTACGCCGTCCGCGCCGGTGTGGACAACTCAGAAGTTGTCCACAGGCTGTGGTCGAAGTCGGCCGCACGCCGAGATCGTGTGGTTGGGTGGGACGGGGCCGAGTGCGCGCGGCAACCGAGAAGGCGGGCCGCCCCGGCTGACAGATGAAGAATTTTCCGGGGTTCGGTGTGACGCTGGGCGGGACTCGCGGGGGTGCGGCAGGTGTGGAGAGGGGCTCCACCCGCAGGGTGGAGCCCCTCTTCGCGACACGACCGTCAGGTGGCGGGGCCGCCGCCGGCGCCGAAGGGGCCGTCCTCGGGCAGACGGAGATCGGGCTTGTCCAGCTCCTCGACGTTGACGTCCTTGAAGGTGATCACCCGGACGTTCTTGACGAAGCGCGCCGGGCGGTACATGTCCCACACCCAGGCGTCGGACATCCGCACCTCGAAGTAGACCTCGCCCTCGGCGTTGCGCACCTGGACGTCGACGGCATTGGCCAGGTAGAACCGGCGCTCGGTCTCCACAACGTAGGAGAACTGACCGACGATGTCGCGGTACTCCTTGTAGAGCTGAAGCTCCATCTCGGTCTCGTACTTCTCGAGATCCTCCGCGCTCATCGGACCCGCGTCCCTCCTCGTCGTGAGCCAGGTACCCCGACCTCCGGGGACGCTCCATTCTGAACCACGCGGCGTGCCACCTCGTGCGGAGGGCACATGTTGTGCGATCGACCGGCCGCGGCGACGTTCACGTACGACCAGCGGTGCTCGGCGGTCGGGCCGTGCTCGTTCAACGCGGCGGTGTGCTCGGCGGTGCAGTAGCCCTTGTGCACGTCAAAGCCGTAACGCGGCAGCTCCTGGTGCAATTCCGTCATGATCCGGTCCCTGGTCACCTTGGCGAGCACCGAGGCGGCGGCCACGCAGGCCACCACCTGATCCCCCTTGATGACGGCGGTGCTGGGCGCGGTGAGGCCCGGCACTTTGAAGCCGTCGACCAGAACATAACCCGGATGGGTGGCGAGCTGGGCCACCGCGCGCCGCATGCCCTCGATGTTGGCCACGTGCACGCCGATGCGGTCGACCTCGGCCGGCGGGATGACGATGACGGCGAAGTCCAGCGCTCGGGCCAGCACCAGGTCGTACATCCGCTCACGGGCGTTCTCGGTGAGCAGCTTGGAGTCGGTGAGCCCCTCCAGCCTGCGGGCGTCGCCGGGCCGCAGCACGCACGACGCGACGACCAGCGGCCCCGCGCAGGCACCCCGGCCGGCCTCGTCCACGCCGGCGACGGGCCCTAAACCACGTCGGTCCAGCGCCGACTGCAAAGCCCAGTTGCCCGTGCTGCCCCGGATGACCGCCCGCTGCGGCCGGAGCTCGTTGCCCGCGAGTACCACCTCAGCTGTCGCTCCTGGCGAAAAGTCCGAACATCTTGCGGCGTATCCGGCGGCCGATCCACAGGGTCGGGAAGGCCGCGGCGAGACCGACGCCAGCCGGCAGACCCTCCTGCCAGGCAGGCGCGTGCAGCGCGGAGGCCTGGGCCTGCGGGTCGACGGTGGTGACGCCGCCCCATCGCTGCGGCGGCAGCACGATCAGTCGTGCCTTGCCGATCACGTTGGCCACCGGGACCGCGCCGGCCAGCAGGTCGCCATGGCCCTGCAGCCGGGAGTCGTCGGAGTTGTTGCGGTTGTCGCCCATCACCCACAGCTTGCCGTCCGGCACCTTCACCGGCCCGAACGTCATCTGCGTCGGCGGATAGTCGGGCCGCCAGTAGATGTAGGGCTCGTTGAGCGGCTTGCCGTCGACCACGACCCGGTTGTTGTCGCAGCACTGCACGGTCTGACCGCCGACCGCGACGACACGCTTGATCAGGTCGTACTCGTTGGGCGGGTACAGCGAGATGGCCGAGGCGGCGTTCTCGAAGCCCCGCACGATCGGATTGTCCGACTGCTGGGCCTGGAACTCGCTCTTGTCCCAGTTGTCCGGCGCCTTGAACACGATCACGTCGCCGGGCGACACGTTCGCGAAGTCGTAGGTCAGCTTGTCGACGAGGACCCGGTCGTCGGTGCAGCCGTCGCAGCCGACGAGGGTCATCTCCATCGACTCGGACGGGATGACGTAGACGCGGGCCAGGAAGGTCTGGATCAGGATCGTCAGCACCAGCGCGGTGACGATCAGGATCGGCAGTTCCTTCCAGAACGAGCGTTTCTTCTCGGGCCCGCGGCGACGGCGGGTGCGCGACGTGGCGGCGCCCGCGAGAAGACCCGGCTCCGACTCGGCCTGCTCGGACTCGGAAGAGATCGGCTTGGGCTCCTCCGGGTCCGGGTTGCTCTGCTGGTTCTGCGAGGGCACGACGTCGGTCACCGGGCCAGGTTACGCTAGCGCTGGTGGGGTCGAGGTACAGCTGGCCGTACGGTCCCCTACACGGGTAGTGACGAATCCGCCCAATCCCGACGACGCCACCACAGCAGGGCCAGACCGCCCGCGGCGAGCTGCGGATCGTGGTCGGAGATGAAGCCCCAGCGGCCCGGCGGCAGCACGATCACGCGGGCCTTGCCGATCACGTCGGTGACGGCGATGGTGCCGTTCACCCCGCCGCCGCCCTGGAATCGGGAGTCGTTGGAGTTGAGCCGGCTGTCGCCCATCACGAACAGCCGCCCCGCGGGCACCGTGACCGGACCGAAGTTCTCGGTCTTCGGCTCACGCCCCGGCACGTAGTAGATGTAGGGCTCGTCCAACGGCTTGCCGTCCACCAGCACGCGGTTCTGCGCGTCGCAGCACCGGATGGTCTGGCCGCCGACGGCGATGACCCGCTTGACGAAGTCGCGCTCGTCGACCTGCGCCAGCCCGATGAGCGAGCCGAGCCACTGGACCGCGGCCACGACCGGGTTGTCGGTGTGCTCGGCGGTGAAGTCGTTGTGCGTCCACGCTTCCGGGCCGCGGAACACCACGACGTCGCCGGGCGAGGGGTCGCGGAACCGGTAGATCACCTTGTCGACCAGCACGCGGTCGTCGGTGCAGCCGGCGCAGCCGTGCAGCGTCTGCTCCATGGAGCCGGACGGGATGACGTAGACCTTGGCCAGGAAGGTCTGGATCAGGACGGTCAGCACGAGGGCGATCCCGATCAGGATCGCCGTCTCCTTGAGAAAGGAGCCGGTGCGCTGACGGCCCTTGCCGCCATCTTTCGATGGCGGCAAGGGCCGTTCGGCGTCGTCGTGCTCGTCCCGGACCTCGTCGGTGGTCACCGGGGCGAAAAAAAGCGTTCGATCAGGAGGTGGCCTTGGCCGGGAGCGCGTCCCGCTTCTCCTTGATCTTGGCGGCCTTGCCGCGCAGGTCGCGCAGGTAGTACAGCTTGGCGCGACGCACGTCACCGCGGGTCACGCGCTCGATCTCGGCGATGTTCGGGGAGTGCACCGGGAAGGTGCGCTCGACGCCGACGCCGAACGAGATCTTGCGCACAGTGAAGGTCTCGCGGATGCCACCGTTCTGCCGGCGGATCACAACGCCCTGGAACACCTGGACGCGCTCACGCGAACCCTCGATGACGCGGACGTGGACCTTCAGGGTGTCGCCCGGACGGAAGTCCGGGATGTCGGAACGCAGCGACTGAGCGTCCAGAGCGTCCAGGGTGTTCATCGGTGGTCCGTCCTCGTCCTTCGGGTGTCTGTCGTACAACCCCCGCGAAACGCACGAACGAACTCCACTGCCGGAATCCGGGTGCTGGTCCTGCCTGGGGGTCTGGCCCAACTGGCGCACGCCGGCCTAGGCGGCCGGGTGCAGCAACCTGTCCAGTGTGCCAGACGCGGTCGGCAGGCCCAAATCGGGGGGTTAGGGGTGGTCCGGGTCGCGCAGACGGTCCAGCAGCGCCCGGTCGTGCTTGTCGAGCTGGTCGTCCGCCAGGCGGTCGAGCAGCTCGGGCCGACGGTGGAAGGTGCGCTCCAGCGCCTGGTCCCGCCGCCAGCGGTCGATCAGCTTGTGGTTGCCCGAGCGCAGCACGCCCGGCACGGGAAGGTCGCGCCACACCTCGGGCCGCGTGTAGCTGGGGCCCTCCAGCAGGCCGTCGGAGAACGAGTCCTGCTCGGCGGAGGCCGGATTGCCCAGCACGCCGGGCAGCAGCCGGGCCACGGCCTCGACCATGACCAGCACCGCGACCTCGCCGCCGACCAGCACGTAGTCGCCGATGGAGACCTCGTCGACCCGCATCCGGCCGGCGGAGTCGTCCACGACCCGCTGGTCGATGCCCTCGTAGCGGCCGCAGGCGAAGGCCAGCCACGGCAGCGTGGCGTACTCGCGGGCCATTTCCTGGGTGAACGGCCGGCCCGCGGGCGTCGGCACGACCAGCCGGGGCAGCGTGCCGTCGGCGTCCGGCCGGCACACGGCGTCCAGCGCCTCGCCCCAGACCTGGGGCTTCATGACCATGCCGGGGCCGCCGCCGTAGGGGCTGTCGTCCACCGCCTTGTGCACGTCATGCGTGTAGTCACGCAGGTCGTGCACGTCGACGCTGATCAGCTTCTTGTCGATGGCTTTGCCGAGCAGCGCCGCCCGCAGCGGCTCGAGATACTCCGGGAAGATGGTGAGCACGTCGATGCGCATCACGCGTCCAGCAGTCCCTCGGGCGGGTCGACGACCACACGGCCGGCCGCGACATCCACGGTCGGCACGATTTCTGTGACGAACGGCACCAGCGCCTCGCTGCCGTCGTCCCTGCGCACGGCCAGCAGCTCGCTGGCCGCGGTGTGCAGGACCTCGGCGACCACGCCGATCCGATCGCCCCGCACGTCCACGACCTCGAGCCCTTCCAGCTCGTGGTCGTAGAACTCCTCGGGATCGTCGGACGGCGTCAGCTCGGCCGCGTCGACCAGCAGCAGCAGGCCGCGCAGCGCCTCGGCCGCGTCCCGGCCGGCGACGTCCTGAAACGTCACCAGCAGCCGTCCGGTGTGAGGCCGGACGGCTGCGATGGTGACTGTTCCGGATGCGCCGTCACGGGCCCGGGTGGCCAGCACGGCCCCCGGCGTGAAGCGCTCCTCGGGCGAGTCGGTGTGCACGTCGACGACGAGCTCGCCGCGAATGCCGTGCGGCTTGACGACTCGTCCGACAACACGAACGTCGGGACTGCTCAACGGTCGGTGTCCACCACGTCCACGCGCACGCCGCGACCGCCGATACCGGCCATCACGGTGCGCAGCGCGGTGGCGGTCCGGCCGCCCCGGCCGATCACCTTGCCGAGGTCGTCCGGGTGGACGTGCACCTCAAGGGTGCGACCGCGACGGGTGGTCAGCAGGTTGACCCGAACATCGTCGGGGTGATCGACGATGCCCCGGACGAGGTGCTCGAGCGCGTCCGCGAGCAAACTCACGCCTCGCCGCCCTCAGACTTCTCCTCAGCGGCGGCCTCGTCCTTGGACTCGGCCTTCTTGGCGGACGCCTTCTTCTTCGGCGTGGTGGCCTCGGTCGTGGGCTCCTCGCCCGCGGCGGCCAGCGCGGCGTTGAACAGCTCGAGCTTGTCGGGCTTGGGCTCGCGGTGCTTCAGCGTGCCCTCGGCGCCCGGCAGGCCCTTGAACTTCTGCCAGTCGCCGGTGATCTCCAGGATGCGCTGCACCGGCTCGGTCGGCTGCGCGCCGACACCCAGCCAGTACTGCGCCCGCTCGGTGTCGACCTCGATGAAGCTGGGCTCCTGCAGCGGGTGGTACTTGCCGATCGTCTCGATCGCCTTGCCGCTACGGCGGGCGCGCGAGTCGGCGACAATGATCCGGTACTGGGGCTGGCGGATCTTGCCGAGCCGCTGCAGCTTGATCTTGACGGCCACGGGTGGTGGTACTCCTCAGGCTCTCGTTGCTCCGGGTCGAGCACGGCCGGCCGCGTGGGGACACGGAGGTCGAACTCAGGTTTCAGGACGCCACGGCACAGCGAGAGGGACCGGCAATGGCGGACAGCCGTCCATTCTGCCAGACGGGGACGGGCGGACACCAATCGGCCCCGGCCTGAACCCGTCGTTCGGGGTGCCCGAGAGCGTGACTCGCCGGGGTCTCACCTCCAGAGGCCCAGGGACATCAGCAAGATGCCCAGGGCCGGGACGAAGTTGTTGATCTGGTGGGCGACGATGCTGGCGGGGAGGCGGCCGGTGACCAGGCGGGCCCAGCCGATGGGGATGGCGATGACCAGCAGCAGCGAGGTGCGCAGCGGTTCGAGGTGGCTGACGGCGAAGATCGCGGTGCTGAGGGTGAACGCGGCCCAGCGGCTCCAGCGCAGCCGCTCGATGGCCCCCCACAGCAGGCCGCGGTAGATCATCTCCTCGCAGGCCGGGCCGACCAGCCAGGTGTAGACGAACATCACGATGCCCAGCGCGACGGGCATGGGCTGGGCGTCGACGACCGAGGCCAGCGCCGAGGACGGGTCGAGCCTGCCGACGGTTCTGGCCCAGATGACGCCGGCGACGGCGGTCAGCACCAGGCCGGCCAGGCCGAGCTTGAGCCCGGCCCGCACGTCCGGCCAGCTCCACCGCAGCCGCAGGTCGATCACGGGCCCGTTGCCGCGCAGCAGGGTGGCCAGCACGGCCACGCCCGCGGCGAGCATGGTCGGCAGGGCCGTGACGACGACGATGACGATCGGCGGGATGGGCTCGTCCACGCCGACCGGGCCGGCGGCCGCGGACAGGAACACCGCGGACAGGATGAGCACCAGCTCGGCGAGCACGAACGCGCCGAAGCCCCATCTGTGGGCCGGCGGCGAGTCGACCTGTGTTGTCGGTGGCGTCACCGGGCCTCCTCGGTACGACGGCTGACGAGCGTAGTCAACGTGGCGTCAGATCCCCGCGAGCGTGAAGATCCCTGGCAGCAAGTTGTTGGTGGCGTGGGCGACCATGCTCGCGCCGACCCGCCCCGTGACCATGCGGGCGGCCCCGATGGCCACGCCCTGCGCGAACAGCGACGCCAGGCGGCTCGGGTCGAGGTGCAGGAAGGCGAAGACCAGCGCGGTGAGCAGCAGCACGGTCAGCCGCGGCACCCCGTAGTGGGCCAGCGCGCCCCACAGCGCCCCGCGCACCAGCAGCTCCTCGGTGATCGGGGCGCCGATCACCAGGAACGCGACGAAGCCGATGAGCCACCCGTCGACGTGCGAGGTCACGGGCGAAGCCGCCGGCGGGATGATCCGCGACACCGCCATCGAGATCACCAGGCCGACGATGACGGAGATCACGCCGCAGCTCAGCCCGACCGAGAAGTCACGGCGGTTGGGCAGGAAGCCGAAGTCGACGACCACGCCCCGCCCGCGGCGGCGGGAGAACCACCACGGCACCAGGCCCAGGAGCAGGTTGGCGACGAACGGCACCAGCAGCCGGGCGCCGGAACGGGGCCCGTCCGGGGCCGGCAGAAAGCCGACGATCAGCAGCGAGACCACGTAGTACAGGCCGAAGCCGAGCAGGAACGCGGGCAGCCCCCAGGCCTGGCCGGCCGGCGGATCCTGTTGTCGCTGCTCGTCCACCGGCACTCCCCAGTCGCTAGCGAACCACCCGTCCACGCAGCATGATCATGGACGGATCACGCAGCACCTGGAGATCATCTCGTGGGTCGTCGGCGAATACCAGCAGGTCAGCGGGTGATCCCTCGGTCAGTCCCGGCCAACCCAGCCAGGACCGGGCCGCCCACGAGGCCGAGGCCAGCGCCTGCTCGCGGCTCATCCCGGCCTTGTGCAGGGCAATCACCTCGTCGACCAGCCGGCCGTGCTTGACGCCGCCGCCCGCGTCGGTGCCCGCGTAGACCGGCACGCCGGCCTCCACCGCGCTGCTCACGGTGTGTCGCACACGGGCGTGCAGTTCACGCATGTGGGCGGCGTAGACCGGGAACTTGTCGGCACCGTCCGCAATGGACGGGAACAGCTCGATGTTGATCAGGGTCGGCACCAGCGCCGTGCCGCGGCGGGCCATCTCGGCGATGGTGTCGTCGGTCAGGCCCGTGCCGTGCTCGATGCAGTCGATGCCGGCGTTGATCAGGCCCGGCAGCGCGTCCTCGCCGAACGTGTGCGCGGTGACCTTGGCCCCGGCCGCGTGCGCGACGTCGATGGCCTCCTTGAGCACCTCGTCCGGCCACAGCGGCGCCAGGTCGCCGAGGTCGCGGTCGATCCAGTCGCCGACCAGCTTGACCCAGCCGTCGCCGTACGCCACCTGCTCGGCCACCGCGGCCGGCAGCAGCGACGGGTCCTCCAGCTCGACGCCGAGGTGCCTGATGTAGCGCCTCGGCCGGGACAGGTGCCGGCCGGCCCGCACGATCCGGGGCAGGTCGAGCCGCTCCTGCAGCGGGCGGGTGTCGATCGGCACGCCGCAGTCGCGGATCAGCAGCGTGCCGTTGTCCCGGTCGAGCTCGGCCTGCGCGGCCGCCTCGTCCAGGGTGGTGGCACCCTCCGGGCCGAGGCCGACGTGGCAGTGCGCGTCGACCATGCCGGGCAGCAGGAAACGACCGTCCACGACGGTCTCCGCGCCCGGCACCGGCTTGGTGCGCACCCGCCCGTTGACGACCCAGAAATCACGTTCCTCGCCGTCCGGGAGGACGACGCCCCGCAGGTGGAACCCGCTCATTGGTCCTTGCCGAACTTGAACTTCTTCGGGTCGAAACCGGGCGGCAGCTGGTCCAGGCCGGCCAGCCCGGGCGGCAGCTCCTGCAGGCCCGGCGGCATGCCGGACAGGTCGGGCATGCCCGCGGGCAGACCGCCCGGCAGGCCGGGGAAGCCGCCGCGCATCTTGGGTGGGGTCGGCCCGCGGCCGCCCTTGCCCTTCTTGCCCTTCTTGCCCTTGCGGTTGCTGGTGCCACCGCCGCCGAAGCCCATCCGGCCGGCCATCTGCTTCATCATCTTGCGGGCCTCGAAGAAGCGGGTGACCAGGTCGTTCACCTCGCTCACGGACACGCCGGAGCCCTTGGAGATGCGCAGGCGGCGGGAGCCGTTGATCATCTTCGGGTCGGCCCGCTCGGCCGGCGTCATGCCGCGGATGATGGCCTGCAGCCGGTCCAGCTTGCGCTCGTCGAAGTTGGCCAGCTGGTCCTTCATCTGGCCGGCGCCGGGCAGCATGCCCAGCAGATTGGCGATCGGGCCCATCTTGCGGACCGCCAGCATCTGCTCCAGGAAGTCCTCCAGCGTCAGCTCGCCGGTGCCCAGCTTGGCCGCGGTGGCCTGCGCCTTCTCCTGGTCGAAGTGCTGCTCGGCCTGCTCGATGAGGGTGAGCAGGTCGCCCATGCCCAGGATCCGGCTGGCCATCCGGTCCGGGTGGAAGACGTCGAAGTCGTCGAGCTTCTCGCCGTTGGAGGCGAACAGGATGGGCTGGCCGGTGACCTCGCGCACGGACAGCGCGGCGCCGCCTCGGGCGTCGCCGTCGAGCTTGGTCAGCACGACGCCGGTGAAGCCGACGCCGTCGCGGAACGCCTCGGCGGTGGTCACCGCGTCCTGGCCGATCATCGCGTCGACCACGAACAGCACCTCGTCGGGCTGCACGGCGTCCTTGATGTCGGCGGCCTGCCGCATCAGCTCCTCGTCGATGCCGAGGCGGCCGGCGGTGTCGACGACGACCACGTCGTGCTGGGCCCGCCTGGCCTCGTCGAGGCCGGCCTTGGCCACCTGCACCGGGTTGCCGACGCCGTTGCCCGGCTCGGGCGCGAACACCGGCACGCCGGCGCGCTCGCCGACGACCTGGAGCTGGGTGACGGCGTTGGGGCGCTGGAGATCGCAGGCGACCAGCATCGGGGTGTGGCCCTGCTTGCGCAGCCACGCCGCCAGCTTGCCGGCCAGGGTCGTCTTGCCGGCGCCCTGGAGGCCGGCGAGCATGATCACCGTGGGCGGCGTCTTGGCCAGGTTGAGCCGTCGCGTCTCGCCGCCGAGGATGCCGATGAGCTCCTCGTTGACGATCTTGACGACCTGCTGGGCCGGGTTCAGCGCGCCGGAGACCTCCGCGCCCTTGGCCCGCTCCTTGATGCCGGCGATGAACGCGCGCACCACCGGCAGCGCGACGTCCGCCTCCAGCAGGGCGATCCGGATCTCCCGGCAGGTGGCGTCGATGTCCGCGTCGGACAGGCGACCCTTGCCACGCAGGTTCGCCAATACCGACGAGAGCCGGTCAGAAAGGGTGTCGAACACAGTCCGCACGACCTCGTTACTAGACGGTGGTGTTGCGTCGAGGGTAGCCGCAGCGGTACCCACGAGTCTCATGAGCGCCACGATGCCGGCCGGACGGCTCAACCTCCGCACCCTCGAGTTCGCCGTCGAGGAGGTTGCCGTGCCCACTCCCGGCCGCGGCGAGGTGCTGGTGAAGGTCGAGGCCGCGGGCGTCTGCCTGTCCGACATCCACCTGATCGACGGCACGCTGCGGCTGCCCGGCAACGAGCTGGAGAAGGTCACCCTCGGGCACGAGGTCGCCGGCTCCATCGCCGAACTGGGCGAAGGGGTGCCGGACGTGTACCGGGAGGGGCAGCGGGTGCTGCTGCTGGCCGGCATGGCCTGCGGGCGGTGCGCCAACTGCGTGCGGCGGCGGCCCGGCTGCCTCAACGGGCTGACCCGTGGCGTCCAGTTCGACGGCGGTTGGGCGCACTACACGCTGGCCCGGGTCGAGACCCTGTACGCGATCCCCGACAACCTGCCCATCGAGCAGGCCGCGATCATCCCCGACGCCGTCTCCACCCCGTACGCCGCCATCACGCACACCGCCGGCCTGCGCCCCGCCCAGTCCGCCGGCATCTGGGGCGTCGGCGGCCTCGGCGCGCACGGCGTGCAGCTGCTGCGCTTCGCGGGCGCCGCCCCCATCGTCGCCGTCGACCCCCTGCCGCACGCTCGTGACCGCGCCCTCAAGCTCGGCGCCGACGTCGCCCTCGACCCCATGGCCCCCGACTTCCGTGAGCGGGTCCTCGCCGCCACCGACGGCCTCGGGCTCGACTACGCCTTCGACTTCGCCGGCGTGCCCGCCGTGCGCACCCAGGCCGACAGCGTCCTGGCCCGCAACGGCGCCCTGGTCCTCGTCGGCTTGTCCGGGCAGGCCCTGAGCATCGCCAACGACACCGCCTTCAGCTCCGCCCGCCACCGCCTGCTCGGCCACTACGGCGGCCTTCCCGTGCACCTGGAGGAGCTCATCAAGCTCGCCGGCCACGGCCGCCTGGACTTCTCCGGCTCGATCAGCGGCACCTTCCGCTTCGAGGACGCCGCCGAGGCCGTGCGCCAGCTGGCCGAGAAGGTCAACGACCCCATCCGCCTGGTGTTGACGCCGAACGGGGTGTAGAGACACAGGACGTGCCGGTCGGGGGATTCAGGACGCTGTTGTCGGACGAGCAGTGGTCGGCGTTGCTGGATGCCGGCATCCCCCGCGGCTACCGCCCGGGCGACGAGTTGGTGCGCCAGGGCGATCCCGGCGGCTTCGTGCTGGTGCTGCGGACCGGACGCGTGCAGGTGCTTCGCACCGAGGCCGACGGCAGCCGACTGCTGCTGGAGGTGCGTGCGGCCGGCGACCTGATCGGCGAGATGGCCGCGCGCGGCTCCGGCGTGCGCAACGCGACCGTGGTCGCGGTCGACCAGTGCCACGCTCAGCGGGTGCCGGTCGCGGCGTTCGACCGGCTGGCGGCGGCGGCGCTGCTGCCGGACTACATCGTCAGCAAGATCAACCAACACCTGCCGGTACGGGTGCAGCTGGCCCACTTCACGCCGCCGCAGAAGGTGGCCCGCCTGTTGGCCGAGCTGATCGCCCTGGCCGGGCCGGAGCTGGCCGATCCGCGGCTGATCCCGTTGTCGCAGCAGGAGATCGCCGACGCGCTGGGCCTGTCCCGCAGCTCCGTCGCCGCGGTGGTCGCCGACCTGCGGCGGGACGCGGTGCTCGGTCCGGGGCCCCGGCTGACCGTGCTCGACCGCGACGGGCTGCTCAACCGCACCTCAACTGTGACCTGAGTCACTTTCCAGGTGTCCACGCGTGGACACCGGCCTCCGGCCGTCCGGCGAAGAGTCGACGGCAACGGATTCGAGGAGGCCGACACCATGCCCGCCCAGCACAGCACTCCCCTGCCGCCCTACCGCGCGATGCTCGCCGTCGATCTGAAGGACTTCAGCGGCGTCGAGGCCGTCGACCAGGGACGGATCGGCGCGGACATCCCGGTCCTGCTGCGCGACACGTTCCAGCGCATGGGACACGGCTACCTGCACAGCGAAGCGAAGTTCTTCGACCACACCGGCGACGGCTGCGCGATGGGCTTTCGCACCCGCGTGCTGCCCACCCTGCTGGACCTGTTCCCCGCCACACTCCAGGCGGAACTGGTCGACCGCGCGCGGCGCAACGGCGCCCGCCCGCAACGGATGCGGGTCAGCATCAGTGTCGGCCCGCTGACCGACAAGGAAGGGCCCTCGATCCGTGACGGCCAGGGGGCGGCACGGATCGAGACCCATCGCCTGCTCGACGCGGATCCGGTGAAGGACCTGCTCGTCCGGTCCAACCCCGAGGTGACCCTGGTTGCCACCATCATTTCCGCCCGGGTCTACGAGGACGTGGTCGTCGGCGGCTACAGCAGCCTCAGCGCCGACAGCTTCGTGGCCGCCCCGGTGCAGGTGAAGTCGTACCAGGGCACGGCTTACCTGCACGTGCCGGCGCCGTCCGGCGAGCTGCTGGCCACCGGCTTCGCGCCGCGGCAACCCGTCGTCCCGGCGGAGGGCCCGCGCGCCGACGTGCCGGCGTCGGTGCAGATCGGCAAGGTCAATCGCAACCGGGGCGCGGTCGTGGGCAACAACAGCGGAGCCATCCAGACCGGCGGCCGGCGATGACCGAGTCGATCAAGATCGGCGACGTCGAGCGCAACCACGGCGCGGTGGTCGGCAACAACAGCGGCACGGTGAACGCCATCGAGAAGATCACCGCGGACACCATCTACCTGCTCCAGTTGGCCGGTCAGCGGGTGGCCGAGCGGGTAACGACCAACCGGTGGTTCTCGCAGCGCCTCCTCACCGAGCTGTCCGCGCGCTTCGTCGAGCCGAAGGGATTCGCCCGGGCCCAGGCGGTATTGACGGATCGGCGGTCGGTGCTGCTGGCCGGTCAGGCCGGCGCCGGCCGGGCCACCGCCGCCGCGGTCCTGCTGCACCGGATCGGCACAGCAAGCCGGATCGGCCAGCTGGACGTCAACCTCAGCGACGATCACGAGCCCGTGCTGGACGTCGACCAGGTTCGGGGTGACGGGCCGCTGTTGCTGGATCTGTCCACCATGGACATGCCGGATTTCCTTCGAGTGGCCGGACAACTGGGCCCGCTGATGGCCCGGGTCGCCGCGGTCGACAGCCTGCTGGCGGTGGTGCTGCCCGATTACGAGCGGCATGTGCCGGGCGCGATCGAGCACGGGCCGCGGGTGGAGCTGACGCTCACTTCGGAGCTGGCGCAACAGCTCTTCGAACGTCACCTCGCCGCACAAGGCATCGCTGCGGGAGCACCCAATCCCGCCTTGTCGGACATGTTCAGGTTTCCTCGTGCCGGTGAACTCGCCGAACTCGCCGAGCTCATCGCCAACGAGATGGCCGCGCCGATGCCATGGTCGGAAGCGTTGCCCCGGGCACTGGCCTGCCTGAGGGCCCAGTTGTACGAGCTGACGGAGTTGTTCGAGAAGCATCCGGAGGCGGCATGGCGGAGCCTGGCGATATCGGCGGCCCTGCTCGAAGGGGGCCCGGCCGACGCCATCTTCGAGTCCGATCGGGAACTGCTGCGCCTGCTGGCATTGCCCGAGCCCGATGACCATCCGCTCGCCCGCCCCGGCTTGACGGCGCGGCTGACCGAGGTCGACGCGAAGATGGCCGACGGCCGGGTCCAGTTCGCCCACCCCCATCACGGCGAGGCCGTGTTGGCCCACACCTGGCGTGAATTTCCCGGCCTGCGGCCGAAGCTGGCGCGGTGGGTGGAGCGCGTGCCCGGGTTGGCGAGGTCGGTCATGACCGACGACGACCGGGAGAACGTGGCCGGGCGGTTCACTTCCGTCGCCCTGGAGCACGGCAGCGTGTCCGAGGTGCTGCACGCGGTCGAGAGGTGGTCGGCCGGAAGCTCTCGGACAAGTGCCCTTGCGGTGCAGGCCCTGGGTGAGGCCGTGCTGCATTCTCGGCACGGTTGGCGATTCCGTCGCCGGGTCTACGACTGGGCGCGTGATCCCGCGGCGTCGCCGCGGTTGGCCGGCGTGCTGATCTCCGTATGCGAGAACGTCCTCGGGCCGACGTATCCGATACCGGCGATGATCCGTCTACACCTCCTCACCGCGCATCGGGATGACACGGTCGGCGCCGCGGCCGTCGAAGCGCTGCTGCGGCTGGCCGTCGGCGTGCGGGAACGGTGGTGGCTGCTGGGCCGCGTCGTCAGCCGGCTGCGGGACGGCGTCCCCGGTCGGGACGCGGTCCTGTTCGGCCGGCTTGTCGATCCCGCCGAACTGCCGGACCACGACCTGGTGCTGGCCGCGTGGCGCGGGGCGTTCGGCCGGGCGGACAGCCTGCCGACGCTGCACGCCTGGCTGTCCACTTCGGACGATGACGTGCTGGCACTGCTGGTCCGGGCCTGCGACGGTCGGACGTCGTCGTTGGGCTGGCTGCGTGCCGCCGCCGCCGGCTGGATCGCCGAGGACCGGCCCGCTCGGCAGTCGGTGGGCCAACGGCTCGACGCGAAGATCGATTCGGTGCTGAACCTGGCGCAGACCGCGCCCGGTGGACAGGGGTGACGGCATGCTGCGAGAACTGTTCGAGGTGCTCTTCGGCCCGCGTGAGCTGCCGCCGCCGATGGTGATCCAGTTGCGCGACGTGGAACTGCGCAGTGCCAGTTCGGGCTTCAACTTCCGCTTCTCGTGCCGCGTGTTCTCCCAGCAGAGCCGGCCCGGCGCCGAGCCGCACCCGAGCGTCTACGACGTCGCCCGGCACTCCGTGCTCCAGCGGGCGGCGGAAGTGGCGGGCCAAGCCGAGCTGACCGATCGCGATGACGTGCAGCACCAACTCACGGCAGTGCTCGGCGGTTACCGGTTCGAGCTGACCGGGCAGCTGCGGGTATGGGCGGACGAAGTCGCGCTGGCGGTGGCCGACGCCGACCTGCAGGCCGTGCGGCGCAAGCTCGACCTGGACCGGCAACTGCTGGATTGGCGGCACCAGAAGGAGCTGGAGCGGCACGAGCGCGACTTCGTCGCCGAGATGCTGCGCGACCCGCAGCAGGCGCTGGCGTGGTGGGTGTCGCGCAATCAGGGCCAGGTGGCACAGGCCGCCGACATGATCGAACCGCTGAGGCGGCTCAGCGACACCGTGCACGGGCGGTCCGTGCCGGTCCCGGCGGCCATGTCGCCGGAGGAGCAGTTCGTCGCCGCGGCCGAAACGTTGTTCGCTCCCCTCGACGAGTGGAGCCGGGCCCTGCTCGGCGACCAGCTGGCGAAAACCCTGGCCACCTTCGGACAGGCCGACCTCGCCGCCCTGGTGCGGCAGCGCCTCGACACGCCGGGACTGGTGACGTGAAGGCGCACTTGCTCCACTCCGAGTGGAGGAATGGTCCCTTCCGAACGTCGTGGGGTTGATGGCGTGGGGGTCAGCCTCGGGCGGCGGCCAGGACGGCGCGTTCGATTTCGCGGCGGCGGGTGGGGTGGAGGCGGTCGCCGTCCTGGGGGACGAGGCAGAAGGAGTCGACGACGGTGCCGCCGAGGGTGGCGACCTTGGCCCAGCGGATGTCGAGCTTGGCGGCTTCGAGGGTGGCGGCGAGGCGGTGGAGCAGGCCGATCCGGTCGGCGGCGCGGAGCTCCATGACGATGGCGGAGGAGGCCTCGTCGTCGAACCAGAGGACACGAGGGGGTGGGGCGTCGGTGGGGGGACCGCCGTAGTCGCGTTCCTTGGCGGCGAGGCGGTCGGCCAGGGGGAGCTCGCCGGCGATGGCGCGGGTGAGCTGCTCACGGATGAGGCCGGGGTCGGGCAGGGAGCCGAAGCGCGGGGAGACGGAGAAGACGTCGACGGCGACGTCGGAGTGGGAGCGCAGGGCGGCGGAGTGGACTTCCAGGGAGTTGAGGGCCAGGACGCCGGCGGCGCGGGAGAGCAGGCCGGGGCGGTCGGGGGCGACGACGGTGACGGTGGCGGACTGGCCGTCGGCGGTGATGAGCACGTCGGGCTTGCCGGACAGGGAGACGTTCTGCGCCAAGGACTGCTGGGAGGCGTCGAGGGGCTCGGGCCGGGGCGAGGGCTCGCCGGCCATGGCGGAGCGGCAGCGCCGGACGAGGTCGGCGATGAGCCCGGACTTCCAGTCGGTCCACACGCCGGGGCCGGTGGCGAGGGAGTCGGCCTCGGCCAGGGCGTGCAGGATCTCCAACAGGGCCGGGTCGCCGCCGAGCGTCTCGACGACGCGGGCGACGGTGGCGTCGTCCTCCACGTCACGGCGGGTTGCGGTGTGCGGCAACAACAAGTGGTGCCGGACGGCGGAGGACAGCAACTGGACGTCGTTGGGCCACAGGCCGAGTCGCTCGCCGATCTGGGTGGCCAGCGCGGCCCCGACCTCGGAGTGGTCGGCGTCGCGGCCCTTGCCGATGTCGTGCAGCAGTGCGGCCAGCAGCAACAGGTCGGGCCGGGAGACGGTGGTGGCCAGGCGGGCGGCCTGGGCGGTGGCCTGCACGAGGTGCCGGTCGACGGTCCAGGTGTGCGCGAGGTCCCGCGGCGGCAGGTCCCGAACGGCGCCCCACTCCGGGAAAAGCCGGCCCCACAAGCCGGTCCGGTCGTACGCCTCGACGACGTCGATCAGGCCGGGACCGGTGCCCAGCAGGCCGAGCAGCTCCTCCCGGGCCTCCCGCGGCCACGGCTTGCGGAGCTCGGGGGAGGAATCGGCGAGCCGGGTCAAGGTGCCGGGCGCGATGGGGGTGTTGGCCCGGGCGGCCGCGCCGGCGACGCGGAGCAGCAGCCCGGGGTCACGGCTGGGGATGGCGTCGCGGGCCAGGGCGACTTCGTTGCCGTGCAGGACGACGCCGTCGTCCAACGGCCGCCGGGCCGGGCCACGCCGCAGCGCGGAACGGCCGAAAGCGCCGATTCCCTTGCGGGGGGCGGCGGCCCGGGCCGATCGGAGGGCGACATCCACGGAGTAGACGACGGTCCGCCCGGCCGACGACAAGGCCCGGGCGAGGCCGAAACGGTCCCCCATGGACAGCGCGGAGGCGACCTCGTCGCCCTCCTGCGCGTGGAGCACGTCACGGGATTTTCCGCTGGCCCGCCGCAGTTCCGTGCGCACATCGAGCAGCAGTTCCCGCGCCTGCTCGACATCCGTGCCGGGACGGTCGATGACCTGGGCCACGGCCAGGGCATCCACGAGCTGAACGTCCCGCAGCCCGCCGCGGCCGTGCTTGAGATCCGGCTCGACCCGGTGGGCCACCTCGCCCGACGTCGCCCAGCGCCGCTTGGCCTGGTCGGTGAGCTCGTCGAGGCGGTCGCGGATGCCGGCCCGCCACTGCTGCCGGGCGGAGCTGATCAGCCGCTCGGCCACTTCCTGGTCGCCGGCCAGGAATCGGGCCTCCAACAGGCCCAGCGCCACCCGCAGGTCGCTGCCGGCGACGCGCAGCGCCTCGCCGACGGTCCGCACCGAGTGGTCGAGGCCGATGCCGGAGTTCCACAGCGGGTACCACAGCTTCTCGGCGACGGAGTCGATGTCCTTGCGTCCATTGTGGACGAGAACGAGGTCGAGGTCCGAGCCGGGCACGAAGTCCCTGCGCCCCAACGCCCCGACCGCCACCAGCGCGGCCCCGCTGCCCACGCCGGCGGCGCCGGCGTGGGCAGTGAGCCAGAATTCGTGCAGGTCGACCAGCGCCTCACGCAAGGCGTCGGCCGGTAGCCGGCGATGACCGGGTGCGGGCTTGAGCAGGAGATCCCGTGCCCGCACCAGGTCATCGGCCGTGACAGCCCCCAGATCCGTCATGCCAGACCTTTCACAGCGCGTCGTTGCCGCGTTCCCCGGTCCGCACCCTGACCACGGTCTCCACCGGCACGACCCAGACCTTGCCGTCGCCGATCTTGCCGGTGCGGGCCGCCTCGACCACGGCGTCCACGACCTTGTCCGCGGTCAGGTCGTCGATGAGCACCTCGATGCGCAGCTTGGGCACGAAGTCGACGGCGTACTCGGCGCCGCGGTAGACCTCGGTGTGCCCCTTCTGCCGGCCGAAGCCCTGCACCTCGCTGACCGTCATGCCCAGCACGCCCAGCCGTTCCAGCGACGCCTTGACGTCGTCCAGCACGAACGGCTTGATGATCGCCGTCACCAGCTTCATGACTTGCTTCCCTCCAGGACCGTGCCGACACCCAGGGCCTTGCCCGCGCTCCGGCCGCCGCCGGAGATGCCGCCGAACTCGTAGGCGGTCTCGGCGTGCTCGCTCTCGTCGATGCCGGTGACCTCGGCCTCGGCCTCGACGCGGAACCCGATCGTCTTCTTGATGACCCAGCCGATGGCGAAGGTGATCACGAAAGAGTAGGCCAGCACCGAGAACGCGCCGATGGCCTGCCGGCCCAACTGGGTGAATCCGCCGCCGTAGAACAGGCCGTCGGCCCCGGCCGAGTTGACGCTGGTGGTGCCGAAGAAGCCGATCAGCAGGGTGCCGATGATGCCGCCGACCAGGTGCACGCCGACCACGTCGAGGGAGTCGTCGAAGCCGAGGCGGAACTTCAGGCCCACGGCCAGGGCGCAGACCACGCCGGCGATGAGGCCGATGGCCGCCGCGCCCAGTGGGTTGACGAAGGCACAGGCCGGTGTGATGGCCACAAGTCCGGCCACCGCGCCGGAAGCGGCGCCCAGTGTTGTGGGTTTGCCGTCACGGACCTGCTCGGTGATCAGCCAGCCGAGGACGGCGGCGGCCGTGGCGACGGTGGTCGTGGTGAAGGCGACGGCGGCGAGGTCGCTGGCCGCCAACGCGGAGCCGGCGTTGAAGCCGTACCAGCCGAACCACAGCAGGCTGGCGCCCAGCAGCACGAACGGCACGTTGTGAGGACGCATCGGCTCCTTCGGCCAGCCCTTGCGGCGGCCGAGAAGCAGCGCCAGCGCCAGGCCCGCGGCGCCGGCATTGATATGGACCGCGGTGCCGCCGGCGAAGTCGAGCGCCTTGACCTTGTTGGCCAGCCAGCCGCCGAGCACCGAGCCGTCGGACGAGTCGAAGGCGAACACCCAGTGCGCGACCGGGAAGTAGACGATGGTGACCCAGACGCCCAGGAAGATCACCCAGGACCAGAACTTGGTCCGGTCGGCGATCGCGCCGGAGATCAGGGCCGGGGTGATGACGGCGAACATCAGCTGGAACATGACGAAGGCCAGCACCGGGATCTGGTGGTCCTTCGGCCCGGTCAGCTGGCCGACGGTGCCGGCGAGGCCCGCGTTGTCGAAGTTGCCGAACAGCCCCGCGAACGAGTCGTTGCCGAACGCCTCGCTGTAGCCGTACAGCATCCACAGCACGGTCACCACGGCGAGCGCGATGAAGTTCAGCATGAGCATGTTCAGCACGCTCTTGGAGCGGACCATGCCGCCGTAGAAGAAGGCGAGTCCCGGTGTCATCAGCATGACCAGCGCAGCGCTGGCCAACACCCAGGCGGTGTCTCCTGTGTTCACATCGTCCTCCCGTGCGGGCGCCAGTTGCACGGAAGCTTCGTCAGCGGCTGTTTCGCGGGCCTTAGTCTCATGTTTCGCGGGCGTGAACTGTCGGCGGTGCGGTGTTAACAGGGCATTTCCGCGGCCCTACCCGTCCGGTTTCGGTGACGTTCCGTCAGCGGTCGGGCAGCTGTGCGTCGCCCGTTCTCACACCGCGGCCGCCTCGGACGGCGCACCCCGTACCGCACGGTGGCGACGGGTGATCATGGTGACCAGGCCCAGCACCAGCACGTTGGCCACCAGCGCCACCACGCCCGTGTTCAGGTCCTTGAGCGGCTGCGGCAGCCACGGGGCCAGGCCGGCCATGGTCGCCCCGCTGATCGTGAACGCCGCGACGATCGCCACCCCGACCACGATGCCGGCGGCCGCGCCGAGGGTGTTGACCACCCGGCGGCGGCACAGGCTCAGGACCATTGCCGGGAACAGCTGCGTGACCAGGGAGTAGCCCATCAGCAGCAGGGAGACGATGGTGTCGCCGCCGTTGAACGTGAAGTACAGGGCGACCACCGCGACCACCGGCACCAGGATCTTGGCCAGCACCGCGACCTGACGGTCGGTGGTGGCCGGCCGGGCCACCCGGTAGACGTTCTTGGCCAGCATCGTCGCCGCGGTCATGAGGATCAGCGACCCCGGCACCAGGGCGGTCAGCACACCCGCGCCGCCGACCACGCCGACGAACCACGGGTCGAAGGTCTTGGCGGTGATGCGCAGCAGCGACAGGTCGCCGTCGCTGCCCTTCAGACCCGGCACCACCAACACGGCCGCGAAGCCGGCGAAGAACACGAACAGCAGGATCAGCTGGTAGAGCGGCAGCACCACCGCGTTGCGCCGGAACACCCGCTCGTCGCGGGCGGTGTAGACGGCGCTGAACGAGTGCGGCCACATGTAGAAGCCGAAGGCCGACAGCAGCACCGTGGACACGAACCAGGTCGGGCTCATGCCCTTCGAGGGCAGCGTGAGGAAGCCCGGCTTGGCGGCGTCGATGGCGTGGAACATGGAGCCGAAGCCGCCGAAGTAGTGCACCGGCAGGTAGATGCCGAGGAACACGACGACCACCAGGATCAGCACGTCCTTGAGCGCGGCGGTCCATGCCGAGCCGCGCACGCCGGAGATCGTCACGTACGCCGCGAGCACCACGGTGCCGGCGATGATCGACACCGCGTACGGGATCCGCCCGCCGGAGGTCTCGGACACGATGATGCCCAGGCCCTTGAGCTGGAGCACCAGGTACGGCACCAGCGCCACCACGCCGACCAGCGACACCAGCACGCCCAGGCCCGGGCTGTCGAACTTGGCCGTGAAGAAGTCGGCCTGGGACAGCAGGTTCTTGCGCTTGCCGTAGCGCCACAGGGTGGGCAGCAGCCAGTACGACATGACAAAGGCGATGGAGCCGTAACAGAGGATGTAGAAGGCCGGCCCGCCCTTGCCGTAGGCCCAGCCCGAGCCGCCGAGGAAGGTGAAGGTCGTGTAGATCTCGCCGGCCATCAGCAGGAACACGAAGACCGAGCCGAAGCCCCGGCCGCCGACGCTCCACTGCTCCAGGTCCATGTCCCGGCCGCGGCGGGCCCGCACCGCCAGCGCCACCGCGACCAGCACGGTGGCCGCGACCACCAGCAGCGCGGTCACTCGCCGCTCCGGTTGGCCGGGTCGAGCTTGTAGATCACGGCCAGGATCACCGAGGTCAGCACGACCCAGGCCAGCATCCAGAACAGGATGAACGGCAGGCCGAGCACGTACGGCTCGGTCCGGTCGGCGAACCAGGCGCCGCCGAGCATTCCCAGCACCGGCAGCACGCCCAGCAGGTGGCGTGGTCGCATCGAGCCTCCCCGCAGCAGCCCGGCAATTCCGCTATACGGAATCCCCTTCCCAGGTTTGACGCGAATCCAACGTCGCACTCCGACGGTGTGTCAAGACCTGCCCACGGGCTGTAACACAACAGCCTCATGATGATGGGACGTTTCGTCGCGGGGCGGCGAACTCAGCCCAGCAGCGCGTCGACGAAGGCGGCGGGTTCGAAGGGGGCCAGGTCGTCGGGGCCCTCGCCGAGGCCGACCAGCTTGACCGGGACGCCGAGTTCGCGCTGCACCTGGAAGACGATGCCGCCCTTGGCGGTGCCGTCGAGCTTGGTCAGCACGACGCCGGTGACGTCGACGACCTCGCCGAACACGCGGGCCTGGGTCAGGCCGTTCTGGCCGGTGGTGGCGTCCAGCACGAGCAGCACCTCGTCGACCGGGGCCTGCTTCTCCACGACCCGCTTGACCTTGCCGAGCTCGTCCATCAGGCCGGTCTTGGTGTGCAGGCGGCCGGCGGTGTCGACGAGCACGGCGTCGACCTTGGCGTCCACGCCCTGCTTGACGGCGTCGAAGGCGACGGCGGCGGGGTCGGCGCCTTCCCTGCCCCGCACGATCTCGGCCCCGACGCGGGAACCCCAGGTGGCCAGCTGCTCGGCGGCGGCGGCACGGAAAGTGTCGGCGGCCCCGAGCAGCACGGTCCGGCCGTCGGCCACGAGCACGCGGGCGAGCTTGCCGGTGGTGGTGGTCTTGCCGGTGCCGTTGACGCCGACGACCAGCAGCACGGCCGGCTTGCCGTCGTTGGGCAGCGCCCGCACGGCCCGTTCCATGTCGGGGTGCAGCGCCTCGATCAGCACCTCGCGCAGCAGGGCCCGGGCCTGGGCGGCGTCGCGCACGCCCTGGGACACGATCTTGGTGCGCAGCGAGGCGACGATCTCGGCCGAGGTGGCCGCGCCGAGGTCGGCCATCAGCAGCTGGTCCTCGATCTCCTCCCAGGAGTCCTCGTCGAGGTCGCCGGCGCCGAGCAGGCCCAGCAGGCTCTTGCCGAACATCGTCTGGGAACGGGCCAGCCGGCCGCGCAGCCGCTCCATGCGGCCCTCGGTCGGCGCGATTTCGTCGAGCTCGGGCTCGGGCGTCGCCGAAGGCTCGGGGGCCGCCTCGACAACAGGCTCGACGGGCTCGGGCAGGTCGACGTCGACCAGGGTGGGCCGCACCGAATCGCGAGGCACGGAGGCGTCGTCGCCGACGCCGGGCTGGCCGTCGACCTCGGTGCGTTCCTCGACGGGATGCTTCACGGGCTCGGCCGTGGCGGTCCCGCCGCCGGTCGACAGGTTGAACCCACCGCCGGCCTGGTAACCGCCGGCCCTGGGCTTGTCCAGCTCCTCCTTCCTCGTCATGTCGATGCGCCGACGGCGGGCCAGCACGAGCCCGACCACCAGGGCGACGAGCAGGACCGCCAGCACGACGGCGCCGATCACGATGAGATTGGTAGGAATCACGGCACCCATCCTCGCATTCGGGCCCTTGCCAACATCTAACGCATCGACGTCAGGTTTGGTAAGAAATGTGCATGAAGGTGCTCGGCCTGATCTCCGGCACGTCCATGGACGGCATCGACGCCGCCGTGGCCGACCTGCGCCTGACCGGCGACACCATCGAGCTGACGCCGCTGCGCGCCGACGCCTTCCCCTATCCCCCGCACGTGCACGCCGACCTGCTGGCCGCGCTGCCGCCGCGTGACTGCACCGCGGCGAAGCTGTGCCAGCTCGACACCCGGGTCGGGCAAGCGTTTGCCGACGCCGCCGCGCAAACGCTTGCGCAGCACCCTGACCTGGAGCTCGTCGCCTCGCTCGGGCAGACCATCTACCACTGGGTCGAGGGCGACCGCTGCGAAGGAACGCTCCAGCTCGGCCAGCCGGCGTGGATCGCCGAGGTCACCGGCCTGCCGACGGTCGCCGACATCCGGGCCCGTGACGTCGCCCGCGGCGGTCACGGCGCGCCGCTGGCGGCGATCCTCGACGCGTTGTGGCTCGGCGGCCGTGACGACCGGACCTGGGTCGCACTCAACATCGGCGGCATCGCCAACATCACCGTCGTCACGCCCGACACCTCTTTCCTCGCGCCAAGCCACGGACCCGTCGCCTACGACACCGGCCCCGGCAACGCGCTGCTGGATCTCGTGGCCCGCCGGGTCGGCCTCCACCAGGACGAGGACGGCGAGCTGGCCGCCGACGGGACCGTGCAGCGGGATCTGCTCGATCTCCTGCTGCGGGAGCCGTACTACGCGCGGCCGGCGCCGAAGTCGACCGGCAAGGAGCTGTTCCACGTCGGCTATCTCGACGGCACCGAGCACCGGCTCGTCGAAGACGTGATGGCCACGCTGGTCGAGCTGACCGCCATCACGGTGGCCGACGCCTGCCGCAAGCACGGCGCGGATGTGGTCGTGGCCTCCGGCGGCGGCGTGCGCAATCCGACTCTCATGCGGGCCCTCCGACGGCACCTGGAGCCGGCGGAGCTGTGCGTCAGCGACGACTTCGGCCTGCCCAGCGACGCCAAGGAGGGCTATCTGACGGCCCTGCTCGGCTTCCTGACCTGGCAGGGCGTGCCGGCCAACGGCCGCCTGCTCGGTTCCGTGACGCCCGGCCGCGGACCGCTGCGCCCGCCGCCACCGCCCGAGGTTCCCGTGTCCAAGCTGCGCGTTGTGGAGGTGCCCGATGCATCCGGCTGACCTGGTCATCATCGCGCTGTACCTGCTCGCCATGCCGGTCATCGGCCTGCTGCTGCGGGGAAAGCAGCGCACCGGAGCGGACTACTTCCTCGGCGGCCGGAACCTGCCGTGGTGGGCGGTCTGCCTGTCCGTGGTGGCAACGGAAACCTCGACGCTGACGGTGATCAGCACGCCGGGTCTGGTGTGGGGCACCGGTTTCACGTACCTCCAGCTGGCGCTGGGCTACATCGTCGGCCGAATCCTGGTGTCGATCATCCTGCTTCCCCGCTACTTCAAGGGAAATCTCGTCACCGCGTACGCCTTCCTGGGTCAGCGCTTCGGCACCGCCGCGCAGGGCGTGGCCTCGCTGGCCTTCGTCGTGACACGGCTGCTGGCCGAGGGCGTGCGGCTGTTCGCCGGCGCGATCCCGATCCAGGCGATCCTGGCCAGCTACGGGATTCACACCGCGTACTGGCACATCGTGCTGGGGCTGACCGTGCTCACCGTGATCTACACCTACGTCGGCGGGGTTCGGTCGGTGGTGTGGGTGGACGTGGTGCAGCTGGCGCTCTACCTCGGCGGCGCGCTGGTGGCGGTCGGTGTGCTGGCGTCGAGGCTGCCGAGCAACTGGTTGTCGGTGGCCGCGGCCGGAAACCGCTTGCAGTTCTTCGACTTCTCGTCCAATCCGCTGTTCAGCCAGTACGCGTTCGTGACGGCGATCGTCGGCGGCGCGGTGTTCGCGATGGCCTCGCACGGCACGGATCAGCTGATCGTGCAACGGCTTCTGGCCACCCGCAGCCTGCGTGACGGCCAGAAGGCGCTGATCGGCAGCGGCATCATCGTGTTCGTCCAGTTCGGACTGTTCCTGCTGGTCGGGGCCGGCCTGTGGGTGCTGTACCACGGGGCGGCGCCGGCCTCGCTGGGGTTGACCAACACCGACGGCTTCTTCTCCAAGTTCATCGTCGAGGACCTGCCGGTCGGCGTGGCCGGCCTGCTGATCGCCGGCATCCTGGCGTCCACCATGGGCGCGCTGGCCTCCGCGCTGAACGCCCTGTCCACCTCGACGGTCACCGACCTGTACGAGCGGTTCCGCAAACAACCGCTGCCCGAGGATTCGGCTTTGCGGCACGGGCGGATCTGGACTCTGGTGTGGGCGGCGGTTTTCGTGGTGTTCGCGTCGATGTTCTCCAGCACCAAGGGCCCGGTGATCGAGCTCGGGCTCGGCATCACCGGCTACACCTACGGCGCCCTGCTGGGCTCGTTCGCGTTGGGGTTGCTGGTCAAGCGGGCCACTCAGGCCGACGCGGTGACGGCCTTCCTGGTCACGGTGGCGGCGATGGCGGTCATCGTGTCGTTGAAGTTCACCGTCGGCGGCAAGTCGGTGGGGCTGGCCTTCCCCTGGTACACGCTGACCGGCGTGATCATCACGCTGATCGTCGGCGGTCTGCTGTCGCTACGGCATCGGGCTCGGACTCCCGTGGCCACCGGCTGACCGCCCAGCCCGACAACGCCGCCACGATCTGCATGAGGCCGACGACGGCGATGACGCCGACGGGGCTGAGGACTGTCCGCAGCGGACCGACGAGGGCGGAGCCGAGAGCGTAGGCCCCGATCTTGAGGCTGGCTCCGGTCGCGCCGACCTGGCCGAGCAGCTCGGGCGGGCTGTACCGCTGGCGGGCGGCCAGCAGGGCCGGGAACTGTGGGCCGAGTGCCAGCCCGGCGGCCACGGCCAGGGCCAGCAGCACGGGGAAACTGCCGGCCAGCGACCAGCTGGCCAGCGCGATGCCGTAGCCGGCGAGCGAGACCAGCACCGTCCACCAACGGTCCTGGAGCCGAATCAGCGCGATGTTCGTGATGACACAGCCGATTTCCATGGCCGTGAGGACAAAACCGGACGACTTCTCGCCCACGCCGAGCTGGTCGGTGCGCTCGGTCAACACGACGATCAGCAGACCGGTCGAGCCCCAGCTGAGCGTGGTGGCCAGCGTGACGGCGCGCAGCCTGGGTGTGCGAACCATGTGCCGCAGGCCGGTGAGCACCGGCTGACGGCCGTGCGGGCTGGGCGGCACCGGCGCGATGAAGGCCAGCGCCGCGACACTGCCGACCGCGGCGGTGGCAATGGCCAGCACTGCCCCGGTCGGCGTGATCAGCCCGGCCAGCAGGCCGACGGTGGCCGGGCCGGCCATCGCCGCCGCGCTGAACGACAGCGAGTCCATGGAATTGGCCCTGGTCAACCGGGCCGGGCCGGCCAGACCCGGCACCATCGCGGAGAAGCCGGCGCTGGTCATCGGCAGCGCCAGGCCGGCCAGCGCGGCGAGCAGCGGCCCGGCCCAGCTCGGCGTGACGACGATGCCGATCATCGCCATCGCGAGGGCGACCTGGTTGCCGGCCAACGCGGCGCGGCGGTGGCGCGTGCCGTCCAACCAGGACCCGAGCAGCGGGCCGGTCAGCATGGACGGGAGGGCGTAGGCGGCGAGCGTGATGCCGGTCAGTGCGGGGTTTGTGCCACGGGTCAGCAGGTATACGGCGAGGGCCGGGCCGACCATCTCGTCACCGAGGCGGGCCAGCGTGGCCGCCGTGTAGTAGGCCCTCACGAAGTCTGTGTACTGCTCACGACCCGGTTTCGGCCAGCGCTTTTCGCCCGGTACAGGGCGGTGTCGGCGGCCAGCAGAAGCTTCTCCAGGGTGTCGCCGGCGGTCGGGTGCACGGCGCAGCCGATCGACACCGTCAGGCCGTCGACCTCGGCCTGAGTGCCGTCCAGCGGCACGGCGACGATCATCGCCGCGATCGCGCCGCGGATCCGCTCGCCGGCGGTCAGGGCGCCCGCCTCGGCGGAGCCAGGCAGCAGCACGGCGAACTCCTCGCCGCCGAAGCGGCCGACCACGTCGTAGTCGCGGACCTGCCCGCGCAGGGTGTCGGCGACGGCCTTCAGCACCACGTCGCCGGCCACGTGGCCGTAGGTGTCGTTGACCCGTTTGAAGTAGTCCAGGTCGACCATCAGTACGCCGAAGGTTCTATTCTCGCGTATCGCCCTGGAGTATTCGCGTTGTGCGGAATCATGCCATGCAAGTGCATTAAGCAATCCCGTTTTGTCGTCGGTGCTCGCGGCGACTTCCAACTGCTTCACCAGGACGCTTCTGTGCAACATCAACAACGGCGGCAGCACGAGGAGCACGAGCACCGGCTGGTAGACCAAAGACAGGGCCGCGAGACCACCGAGACACAGCGTTACCGTTTCGAGCGCGTTGTCGCTCCAGGTGCCGAACAACGCCTGCCTCGACCGTTTCCGGCCGTACAGGAAAATTCCGGTCGCGGCCAAGCAAGCATTGACCAATTCGAACACCAGAGCGGCTGTCAGCACGATCGCCGCGGCCCGCCACGCGCCCGGCACGCCCTCGTCCAGCGAGCCGAGACCGGTCACTCGCAGCACCGAAGAGGCGGCGAAACAGGACAGCAGGGCCCACGCCGTGCTGACCGCGACCCGGTGCGGCGGGCGGGCCCGCACGTGCCGCCACACCCGGATCCACAGGTGGAGATACAGAAGCGCGGCCAGCAGGGAGACCATGGCCGGGGTCAGCAGGACCGCGCCGGCCAGGTACCAGACCGAGGTCATGTTGATGTGCGTCTCGCCCGACATCCAGCGGCGCATCCGCTCGATCCGGGCCGACAGCTCGGCCTGCCCGATGCCGAGCACCAGCAGCACGCCCAGCCAGCACAAATCCATTCCGTGCTGCGGAAACCGCACCGCGTCGGTTATCGGCAGGGCCACCGCCGCGAACTCGCAGACGAGTGCGAATGCGAGCCAGCCGGTCGCCTGCTTCCACACATCCCAGTTCGGCACCGCGGCGCTCATGTCACGGAAACGTGCGATACTTGTGCGCAAGGCGATACCGAGAAGTGCCATAATGGAACTCGACACCCCCTCTAGTTCGACCGCTCCGCATCGACAACCACCCGACGTGTCTGCCGTCAGCGTAGTCGGCCGTACGTCCCGCGTACCCGGAGGAGGCGACCGACATGGCGACTCGCGAAGGCTGAGCTCCTTATTCTCGCGCAGACGGCGGTCCGGCGCCCGTCCCCGTCCGACGGACATGGCCCCGTTCGTCTCACGCTCCGTCACCGTGAAGCAGGTCGACGGCCTCCCCCGCCTCGGGCACCCCGAGTGCGCCCAGCACCTGTGCCGCCCGTTCCCACGCCCGCCTGGCCGCCGCGGTCGCACCCCGCGCCCGGTGCCCCCGACCAGCCGTGAGCAGCGCCCTTCCCTCGACGAGGCGCTGGCCCGTCCGTGCGGCCAGCGCCACCGCGGCCTCGGCGCGATCGACGGCCGGGCCCGACTCACCCGACGCCAACTGAATCTCGGCGATCACGTGCAGTGTCGCCGCCTCGGCGCAGCGCATGGTCGCCGCGTCGCCGATGTCCAGCGCCTGCCGGGCGTGCGCGAGGGCCGAGGACGGCTCACCCAGCGCCAGCTTGGTCCAGGCCAGGCCGAGTTGTGACCGAAGCTCGCCGTTGCCGAACCCGATGCCCCGGCTGAGCTGCAACGCCTCGCCGTGGCGTCGCAGTGCCGATTCCGGTCGGCCCTCGGCTCGGTCGAGCGCGCCCAACGTGTTCAGCGCGTTCACAGTCGCCCCACGAGCGCCGACCCGGACCGCGAGCTCGTGCGACTCCTCGGCCTCGCGCCGGGCGAGCTCGTGTCGGCCCATGTCCAGGTGCACCCCGGCGCACGTGTCCAGAACGTCGAATTCGTCCTCGCCGCCCAGTTCCCGGCGGATCCGCAACGACTCGGTCATCTGCGTGGTGGCATCGGCGTAGCGGCCGAGCTCCCGGTAGGAGTTGGCCATGTTGTTGCGCACCAGGGCCTCGCCCGGCCGCGAGCCGATCTGCCGGTAGCAGTCCAGCGCCTGCTCCAGGAACGCCACCGACTCGTCGAAGTGGCCGAGGTCGAAGTAGATGTAGCCGAGCCGGGACAGGGTCTTGGCCTCGGTCTCGGTCGCCCCGGCCGCGCGGGCCAGCGACAGCGCGTCGGTCGCGTTCGGCGCGGCCCGCTCCGTGACCCCTAACTCCGCGTGGGTCGCGGCCAACGCGCTCAGCGCCGCCGCCTCGCCCGCGGTGGATCCCGTCTCCCGGAACAGCTCGACGGCCTGCTCCAGGTGGTCCAGGGCCGGCCGGGTCTGACCGAGGTCGGCGTGGGCCGTGGCCAGGCAGTAGTTCGCGGCGGCCTCACCGAAGACGTCGCCGAGCTGTGCGGCCAGTCGGCGAGCGGCCTGGGCCGTGGCCACGGCGTCCACCGAATGCCGGCCGGTGATCAGGAACCGGCTGAGCACCACGGCCAGCCGCCAGCCCATCGGCAACCCCGCGTCGGCGGCGTCGCGGACCAGGGCCACGAGGGTGGCCCGTTCGTCGTCGAGCCTCCTGACGGCCAGGTCGCGATCGACCGTCCGGCAGACCAGCGCGCCGTCGACCGGCTCGGGCAGCGCGATGTCGAACGGCGGCGCGAGGCCCAGCACCCCGACCGCCGTCGCCGCGGTGTGCAGAAGGCTGTCCCGCAAGCGGGTCAGCGCCGGCTCGCGTTCCTCGGGCTCGGCCAAGGCGGCGGCGTGGCGACGGACCGGGTCGGGAAGGTGGAACCGGTCGGGCTGGTGTCGGTCGATCAAGTGCGCCCGGTCCAACAGGTCCAGCACTGCCTCGACCTCGTCGTACTCGAGGACGGCCAGCGAGGCGGTGGCCAGCATGCCGAACTCGAGGATCGGCGTGGACCCGAGTAGCCGCAGCATCCGGGCGGCCACCGGAGGCAACGCCTCGTAGGCGAGGTCGAAGGTTGCGTGCAGGGCCGCTTCCTCGTCCTCCTCGACGTCAAGGGCGGTCAGCAGGCCGCCCTTGCGCAGCCGGCGGACGTAGTCGGCGATGGAGCCGTCGCCAATCACGCCGGCGGCGAAGCGCAGCGCCAGCGGCAGGTGCGCGCACAGCGTGGCCAGCTCGGCCGCTGCCTCGGGCTCGGCCCGCACCACCCGCTCGCCGAGCAGCGCGACCAGCAGTGCGCGAGAGTCGTTGGCCGCCAACACATCCAGGCTCACCGGGCTCGCGCCCTGCAACACGATCAGGCCGCGCAGCGCGTTCCGGCTGGTGATCAGGACAGCGCAGCCCGGTTCCCCGGGCAGCAGCGGGCGGACCTGATCCGGAGTGACAGCGTTGTCAAGGACCAAAAGCATCCGCTTGCCGGCCAGTTGCGAGCGGTAGAGCGAGATCTGCTCGTCTTCATCGGTCGGAATCTGGTGCGGGACAACGCCCAACGCGCGCAGCAGCCGCGGCAGCACTTCCCCCGGCAGCAGTGGATGTGCCGGCGCCTGCCCGCGCAGATGCACGAACAGCTGGCCGTCGGGAAAACGTTGTCTCAGATCGGTCGCCGCACGCACGGCCAACGCGGTCTTGCCGACGCCAGCCGGGCCCGACAGCGTCACCACCGGCACCGCGAGATCGAGCTCCGCCGGCGCCAGCAATGCCTTGACCCGGGCCAGTTCCGTCTCTCGGCCGACGAACTCGCCGCCACGCGCCGGCATCTGGAACACCGGCGCCTGCGCGCTGATGCTCGGGGCGGACGTCGGCGGGGCCAGCTTCGGATCGCTCGTGAGGATCGCCTGGTGCAGGTCGCGCAGCTCCGTGGACGGCTCCACGCCCAGCTCGTCGGCCAGCAGCCGTCGCACGTGGTGGTAGATCGTCAGCGCCTCGGCCTGCCGATCCGACCGGTACAGCGCCAGCATCAGCTGGGCCCAGAACCGTTCCCGTAGCGGGTTGGCCGTGGTCAGCGCCCGCAGCTCGGTGATCAGCTCGTGGTGGCGGCCCAGCGTCAGCTGCGCGTCCAGGCGCAGTTCCGCCGCCAGCAGCCGACGCTCGTCCAGCGCCACCGCCTCGTGCTCACGCAGCCGCGGGCTCGGCACGTCGGCCAGGGCTGGTCCCCGCCACAGCTCCAGCGCCGCCGTGAGTAGCTCGATCACCCGGACCGGCTCCGCGTTCCTGGCCTCGGCCAGCAGCCGGTCGAAGCGGCCCGCGTCCACGTCGTCCGCCGGCACGTCCACCCGGTAGCCGTCGGTCACCGTGGTGATCAGGTCCGGCACGCCGATCGCCTGCCGCAGCCGCATCACGTAGGCGCGCAACGTGGTCCGGGCCCCGTCCGGCGGGTCCTCGTCCCACAGATTGTCGATCAGCTCCTGCGCGCCGACCGTGCGACCGGTGTGCAGCAACAGGGTCGCCAGCACGATCCGGTGCTTGCCCGCCCGGACCGCCACCGGCTCGCCGCCGTCGCGAACCAGCTCGACCGGGCCCAGCAGGCGGAACCGCATGCCCTCGCCGCTCATCGACCCTCCTCGGGTCCCGATGGTATTGGTCCGGTCACGCCCCTGAGGCACCCGAGGTTGCCCCACTTTTGCCACCCGCCCGAAACATCCCTTTGTCGGGTGGTTTTCGGCCACGCAGCTCAGGAAATTCCCTTGCCAGCACGGAGATCGGTCGGCGATGCCGCCGGTTGTCCCCAGATCTGACCGCCGCCACCGGTTGTCCACAGCCCCACCCGCGCCAAGATCAACTACCGGTCTCCGCTGGTAGAATGGTCCGGGGATGGTCCCCCAGGGACAGGGTGGGCCATGTTTCGGGGCGGGCCGGGCCGAGTTCGGGGCGGCTCGTGTTCAGGAAGTGGGTTCGGGCTCGGTCACATCGGCCGAGACGTCCACAGTGGGCTCGCCGGCATCGACCGCGACATCCTCGACGAGTTCCGGCGCGTCATCGACTGCCCACGCGTCATCGACCACCTGGGAGCCCTCGGCCCCTGACAGGTCTTCGCCCGCCGGTGAGCCTTCGACCACCCGGGAGTCTTCGGCGGCTGGCGCGTCCTCGATCAGCAGGGAGTCCTCGACTGCCGGGGAGGGCTCGACCACCGGCGCTTCCTCGACCACCGACAGGTCTTCGCCCGCCGGAGAGGCCTCGACTACGGATGCGGCAGCCTCGACTGCCGGGGTCTCCGGTTCCTCCACCGTCGGCGCGGGCTTGTCGACGGCCTTCTCGACCTTGCCGCTGCGCAGGCGCTGGGAGATCACGGCGCTGATGCCGTCGCCGCGCATGGAGACGCCGTAGAGGGCGTCGGCGATCTCCATGGTGGGCTTCTGGTGGGTGATGATCAGCAGCTGGGACTTCTCCCGCAGCTGCTCGAACAGGGAGATCAGGCGGCGCAGGTTGGTGTCGTCGAGCGCGGCCTCGACCTCGTCCATGACGTAGAAGGGCGAGGGGCGGGCGCGGAAGATGGCGACCAGCATGGCGACGGCGGCCAGGGACTTCTCACCGCCCGAGAGCAGGGACAGGCGCTTGACCTTCTTGCCGGGCGGGCGGGCCTCCAGCTCGATGCCGGTGGTCAGCATGTCGTCGGGCTCGGTGAGCACGAGCTTGCCGTCGCCGCCCGGGAACAGGACCTTGAAGACGACCTCGAACTCGCGGGCGACGTCCCAGTAGGCCTCGGTGAAGACCTCGAGGATCTTGTCGTCGACCTCCTTGACCACGGTCAGCAGATCGCGCCGGGTGGCCTTGAGGTCCTCCAGCTGGGTGGACAGGAACTTGTAGCGCTCCTCCAGCGCGGCGAACTCCTCCAGGGCCAGCGGGTTGACCTTGCCCAGTTGGGCCAGGTCCCGCTCGGCCCGCTTGGCCCGCCGGGCCTGCACGTCACGGTTGTACGGCATGGGCTGCGGCGCGGTGACGGCCTCGCCCTGCTCCTTGGCCGCCTCGTACTCGGCCAGCTCGGTCGGCGTGGGCGGCACCATGGCGTCGGGCCCGTACTCGGCGACCAGGTCGTCGAGGCCGATGCCGAACTCCTCGGCGATCCGGGTCTCCAACTGCTCCAGCCGCAGCCGCTGCTCGGCCCGCACGACCTCGTCGCGGTGCACGGCGTCGGTCAGCTTCTCCAACTCGGTGGTGAGTTCCCGGAGGCGACTGCGGAAGGTGCCCAGCGCGGCCTCGCGGTCGGCGCGGCGGGCCTGCGCGGCGTCACGGTCGGTGGCGGCGCGGTGCAGCGACGAGGCGATGCGCTGAAGCGCGGTCTCACCACCGGCGACCACGGCGTTGGCCACGACGGCGCCACGCACGCGAGCGGCTCGGGCCCGCTCGGCCCGTTCGCGGGCCTCGCGCTCGGCGCGGGCGGCTCGACGCAGCTGCTCGGCCTTGCCCTGCAACGCACGCGCCCGCTCCTCGGCGGTGCGCAGCGACAGCCGGGCGTCCATCTCGGTCTGCCGGGCCTGGTTGAGCTGGTTGGCGGCCTCGTCGCGCTCGGCGGTGTCGGGCTCCTCCTCGACCGCCTCCTCCTGCACGGCGGCGAGCCGCTCCTCCAGCTCGGCCAGCTTGCCGACGGCGTCCTCGCGGGCCTGCTCCAGCTTGATCCGCTGGCCGCCGATGCGCTCCACCTCGGCCTCGGCCGACCGCACGGCCTGGCGCAGCCGGTTGATCCGCTCGCCGGACCGGGCCCGCCGGACCTTGGCCTCGTTGAGCTGCTCCTTGAGCTCGGCGACCTCGTTGCGCCGGGTCTGCTGCTCGGCCCGGGCCCCGGCCAGCGCGGCGCCGGCGTGCTCCAGGGCCCGCTCGGCCGCGCCCAGCCTGTCCTGCGCCTCGTCGACGGCGGCCTGCACCTCGATGGTGCTCTGCGCCCGGCCCGAACCGCCGATGGCCCAGTCGGCGCCGAGCAGATCACCCTCACGGGTGGCGGCGCGCAGGCCCAGCCCGACCAGCGACCGTGCGGTCGGCAGGTCCTCGACGATGGCCACCTTCTCCAACGCGCGTTCCACGGCCGGCCGCAGCGCCTCGGGGGCCCGCACACAGTCCACGGCCCAGCGCGCACCCGGCGGCAGCATCGGCCACGTCGACCGGTCCGGCACGGGACCGCCGGCGCCGATCAACAGCCCGGCGCGACCGGAATCCGAGGACCGCAGCAGCTCCAGCGCGGCGAAGGCGTCCGAACCGCCGTTCACGGCGATGGCGTCGGCTACCGGGCCGAGTGCGGCGGCCAGGGCCACCTCGGCCCCGGGCTCCACCGTCAACAACGCGGCGACGGAACCGAGCAGGCCCGGCAGCCGGTCGCCGGCGGCCAGCAGTGCGCCGGCGCCGTCCTTGCGGGTCAGCCCCAACGACAACGCGTCGACGCGGGCCTTCCAGGACGAGATCTCCTTGTCGGCCGTGCGCTCGGCCTTGACCAGCTCCTCGACCCGGGCCCGTGCGATCTTCTCGGCCTCGGCCGCCTGGAGGTGCCGTTCCTCGACGCCGGCGTCGCCCTCGTCCTCGGTGCCGGTGACCTCCTGCTGCTCGGCCAGCTCGATGCGGGCGATCTCGGCCCGCTCGCCGGCCTCGGCCAGCGAGGTGGACAGCCGCTCGATCTCCTCGGCGGAGGCGTTGTTCTTGCTGCGCAGCGCCTCGACCTGGCCGGTCAGCCGGGCCAGGCCCTCGCGGCGGTCGGCGATCAGCCGCACGGCGGCCAGGTGGGCCTTCTCGGCGGCGGTGACCGTGCGCTCCAGCTCGGCCCGGGTCTCGCTGCTCTCGGCCAGCACGATCCGGGCCTCGGTGACGGCCTCGTTCAGCTCGGCCTCACGCTCGGCGGTCTGCTCGGCCTCGGCATCCAGCTCGTCGGGGTCGCGGCCGCCGCGGGACGCCTCGGGCGGGGCCGACAGGTGCCGGGCACGCTCCACGGCCAGCCGCACGGTGCCGCGCAGCCGCTCCTCCAGCGCCGACAGCCGGTACCAGGTCTCCTGGGCCTGCTGCAGGATCGGCGCGTCCTCGGCGACGAGCTGCTCCAGCTCGGACTGCTTGGCCGACGCCTGCTGCACCAGCTGTTCGACCTCGGTGCGCCGGGCGCGCGCCGCCGCCTCGTCGGCCTCGTCGCGGTGCAGGTCGCCGCGCTGGATGACCAGGTCGTCGGCGTGCAGGCGCAGCTTGGAGTCGCGCAGCTCGGCCTGCACGGCCTGGGCCCGGCGGGCGATCTCGGCCTGCTTGCCCAGCGGCTTGAGCTGACGGCGCAGCTCCGCGGTCAGGTCGGTCAACCGGGTCAGGTTGGCCTGCATGGCGTCCAGCTTGCGGAGCGCCTTCTCCTTGCGCTTGCGGTGCTTGAGGACGCCGGCCGCCTCCTCGATGAAGGCGCGGCGCTCCTCGGGCTTGGACTCCAGGATCGCCGAGAGCTGGCCCTGCCCGACGATGACGTGCATCTCGCGGCCGATGCCGGAGTCGCTGAGCAGCTCCTGGATGTCCAGCAGGCGGCAGGAGCTGCCGTTGATCTCGTACTCGGTGGCGCCCTCGCGGAACATCCGGCGGGTGATCGACACCTCGGTGTAGTCGATGGGCAGCGCGCCGTCGGAGTTGTCGATGGTCAGCGTCACCTCGGCCCGGCCGAGCGGGGCGCGGCCGGCGGTGCCGGCGAAGATGACGTCCTCCATCTTGCCGCCGCGCAGGCCCTTGGCGCTGCCCTCGCCCATCACCCAGCGCAGCGCGTCCAGCACGTTGGACTTGCCGGAGCCGTTGGGGCCGACGACGCAGGTGATGCCCGGCTCGAAGCGCAGCGTCGTCGCCGAGGCGAAGGACTTGAAGCCCTTCAGCGTCAGGCTCTTGAGGTGCACGTCGGTTTACCTTGTCGAGTCGCTTGCTCCGGCCGGGTTATCGGCAGAGGGTACCCGGCGGGCGGGCGGACCAGTCGCACGCTGGGCCGAACGGTGAACAATGAACTGATCCGGGCCAATTGTGTGTCAGTTCTTGACGGCGATGGTGACCGGCGTCACGGTAAGCGGTGATCCGGCTACCCAGGAGAATTCCGCCATGTCCAGAATCCTCGCCGTGGTGGCGACTGCGGCCAGCGTAGCGCTGCTGCTGCCGTCCGCCGGCACGGCCACCGCGGCACCATCGCCCTCATCCGACAGGCAGCAGGCATACGACGCGGCGGCCGCCGAATTCGGCGTCCCGGCCGAGGTCCTCCTCGGCGTGTCGTACCTGGAATCCCAGTGGAACACCTACGCCGGCACGCCCAGCGTGGCCGCCGGCTACGGCCCCATGCACCTCACGGACTTCGCCACGGCGAACACCGTGAAGAGCGCCGAGTTCGACGACAGCGACGGCCGCGGCGACGACAGCCGTCCGGCGCTGCACCCCGCACCCGCCCCGACTGGCGTGCCGGCGGCGGCACTCCAGACAGTCCAGCAGGCGGCCCAGCTCGCGGGCGTCGACGCCGCGGCGGTGCGCAGCGACCCCAAGCAGAACATCCGCGCCGGGGCCGCGCTGCTCGCGTCGTTCCAGAAACAGCGTGGCGGCAACGCCGGCGACTGGTACGCGGCCGTCGCGAAGTACAGCGGCGCCACCGACAGCGGCTCCGCGGCCGACTTCGCGGACGAGGTCTTCCAGACCATCCAACAGGGTGAGACCCGGACCACGGACGACGGACAGCTGGTCACGCTGCGTGCCGACGCCTCGGTGGCGCCGAACACCGGCCAGCTGGCCGACCTGCACCTGACGACCACCAGGTCCGACGGCGCCGAGTGCCCGCGCGGCCTGTCGTGCGAGCTGGATCCCGCCGCCTACGCGCAGTACGGCCCCGGCGTCGACGACTACGGCAACTACGACACGTCGAACCGCCCGGCCACGCAGAAGATCGACTACATCGTCATCCACGACACCGAGGCGGACTGGGCCACCACGCTCGGCCTGATCCAGGACCCCAAGTACGTCAGCTGGAACTACACGATCCGGTCCCAGGACGGGCATGTCGACCAGCACGTGCTGGCCCGCAACGTGGCCTGGCACGCGGCCAACTGGTACATCAACGCGCGGTCCATCGGCATCGAGCACGAGGGCTTCCTGGCCCAGACCGGCTGGTACACCGAGGCGATGTACCGCTCGTCGGCCAAGCTGGTGCGCTACCTGGCCGCCAAGTACCAGATCCCGTTGAACCGCCAGCACATCCTCGGCCACGACAACGTGCCCGGCATCACCGGGCCGAACATCCCCCTGCAGCACACCGATCCCGGCCCCTACTGGGACTGGGACCACTACTTCGGCCTGCTGGGCGCGCCGCGGTTCCCGTCGCTGCCGGCGCCGCCGTTCGGCATGGTGACCATCCACCCCGACATGGCCACCAACAACGTGCCGTTCACCGGCTGCGTCAAGGCCGGAACCCCTTGCCCCGCGCGGGGTTCCAGCGAGGTCGTGCTGCACTCGCAGCCCAGTGACAGCTCGCCGCTGCTGACCGACATCGGGCTGCACCCCACCGGCACGCCGCAGACCATGGACGTCAACGACGTCGGCAGCCGGGTGTCCGAGGGCCAGCAGTACGCGATCGCCGACCGCAAGGGCGACTGGCTCGCCGTCTGGTACCTGGGACAGAAGGGCTGGCTCCACGCCCGCGACGCCGTCTTCGCGGCCGGTGTCGTCGTGGCTCCCAAGCCCGGCAAGGCATCCGTGCCGATCTACGGCCGCGCCTACCCGGAGGCCTCGGCCTACCCGGCCGGCGTGACGCCGCAGGCCATCGTGCCGCAGCCGTACGTACTGGGCGCCGGACAGCGCTACGTGTTCGGCGGTGTCGCGCCGGCGCAGTACCTGCCGACGGTCTGGGATCCCACCGGCACCAAGAACAAGCCGGTGACCGGCAAGATGCGCTACTACGAGATCCAGTACGGGCACCGGGTCGAGTACGTCAACGCCGACGACGTGCAGCTCCTACCGGCCCTGTAGCACACAAAAAAGGGCCGACCTCTGGCTGAGGTCGGCCCTTTTGCTTGCTCTATCAGGCTTTCGGGGTCAGGTCCACCAGGAACTTCTGGTCCACCGTCACCACGTCCATCCGGTCGATGTCGCCGATCGAGTACGACGTCGCCGCCGGCACCTGGCTCTCGGTCTCGTTCCCGTTGCGCCACCAGCCCGAGCTCTGGGTCGACCCGTTCTTGTTGTGCACCATCAGCTGGCACACCTGGCCCGCGGGCAGGTTGGACACCGAGAGCATGATCGATGTGCCCCACGCCTTGCTGGTCAGGCCGGCACTGGCCGTGACCTTGCTGGTCTGGTCGGTCGCGTGCCACACCGCGGTCGGCTGCTCGGCGACCGGGGCACTGGCCAGCGAGCGCTGCACGAACACGGCGCTCACCGCCACCGCCGCGACCAGAACCGCCGCCATGGTCAGGAAGTTGCGGCGACTCGTGCGCTTGTCGGTCTCCCGGCTGCGACGGCGAGTGGCCGGGCCCTTCGCCTTCGCCTGCTGCGCCGGCGGTTCCGGACGCTGCGGGGCCGGCCGCTGGGGCGGTCGGGGCTGCTCCGGCACCGGCGGCACCAGGTGGCGGCCCGGGTTCGGGTCGGCCATCCGGCCCATGTCCGGCATGTGGCCGAAGTCGGGCTGGGGGCGGTTGTTCGGCCGCGGCCGGGGCAGCGGCATGGACGGATGCTCCGGCATACCGGGATCGCCCGGTGGTCCGAGGGAACTCGGGTCCAGGTCGAACCCGTCGATGTCCTCCAAGTCGGCCAAGGAGATCCGCCCCAGCAGACCCGGCAGCGGCGAGAACCGCACCAGTTCCTGCTGGCAGAACGGACATCCGGCGAGATGGCGCTCCATCTGCGAGCGCTCCCCCGGTTCGAGGGAGCCAAGCACATAGACGCCAAGGGACACTGAGTGCTGGCAGCTCATAGCTCGGTCACCCCCCGCTCCTCCAATGCTCCCCGAAGCGCGCGCAACGCGTAGAAGCAGCGCGACTTGACCGTGCCCGCGGGGACGCCCAGCACGGTTGCAGCCTCGGAGACGGTCCGACGGCAGTAGTACAGCTCCACGATGACCTGGCGATGGTCATGACTGAGCGACCGCATCGCCTCGGCAATCTGCCAGGCCTGCAATACGTGATCCAGTTCGTCGGAGCCCGAGGGCAGCTCATCGGTCTCCAGCGGAACCTCAGGTGCTCTGGCCTCCTTGCGGCGGTGACCGGAGATGATGAGGTTGCGCGCGACCGTGTACAGCCACGGGCCGGCCTGCTCGGGTTCCAGCGAGTCAGCGTGCTTCCATGCGCGCAGCAACGTCTCCTGCACGATGTCCTCGGCGTACTGGTAGTCGCCGCGCACCGCCCGCAGCACGTAGCCCAGTAGCGGCCGCCGGTAGCGGCCGTACAGCTGACGTGCCAGCTCGTCACTACGATTCGCACTCTGACCCACGAACGTCCAATACGGGGCGGGGTCCTGGGCGGTTCAGCGTTCTTCAAAACCTTTTGCGACACCCTTGGCCTCCGACCATCTCTCGACGACCAAGTCCACACGTCCAGGGGTGTCACCCGAGTTCAACGCGACCAGCAACTTGTGACAGATGGGCTCGGGCCCCTCGGCGACGACCTGCACGCGGCCGTCGGCCAGATTGGTGGCCGCGCCGTCGAGACCGAGCTCCAGCGCGCGGCTGCGGGTCCACCAGCGGAAGCCGACGCCCTGCACACGGCCGTGCACCCACACCGTGAGCCGCACGCTCTCTTCTGTCATCTGGCAATGATCTCGCGCACCGCCTCCCACCTGCCCCGGGAGGTGGCGAGTGGCCGGGTGTACCCCGTTCGCCCGCCCGTGTGTCACCCATTAGTGGTACGGTCGCGCGCCGTGAGCCCCCGAAGCAGACGACCGGCCACGGCCGGCATGCTCGTCGGACTGACCCTCGGCGCCGCGTGCGCCGGTGGCGCGTCGGTCGCCGTCGGGCCCGCGACCCTGACCGGAGTGCTCCTCGGCCAGTCGAGCCCGCTGACCACGGCCCCCGTGACGCAGCAGCTGGGCAACGCCGCCGGACACGAGCAGAACAGCCGCCTGGTCACGTCCACCGGCGGTCAGCCGACCGAGACGACCACGGCGTCGACCACCACGACCACCAGCACGACCACGGCGACCAGCACCACCACGACCACCTCGGAGCCGCCGCCGAGCACCACCACCGAGGCCCCGACCACCACCGCCAAGCCGCCGGCCAACCCCGGGTCGGCCGCGGAGGTGGTCCGGCTGGTCAACGTGGAGCGGGCCAAGGTCGGCTGCAAGGACCTGACCGAGGACAAGCGGCTGGACAACGCCGCCCAGGGCCACAGCGACGACATGTCGGCCCACAGTTACTTCTCCCACACCTCGCAGGACGGGCGGACGTTCGTCGACCGCGAGCGCAACGCCGGCTACACCAACGCCGGCGGCGAGAACATCGCCGAGGGCTACACCAGCCCCGAGGCCGTCATGGACGGCTGGATGCACTCCGACGGGCACCGCCGCAACATCCTGGACTGCTCGTTCACCACCATCGGGGTCGGCGTGACCACCAAGGGGTGGTACTGGGTGCAGGACTTCGGCAGGTAACCGCGTGGAGTTGAGTGTGTTCACCGGATCGCGTGACGCCCGTACTGAGTGCTTTTCACTCACGCCGACACGACCCGTATTCTCTGGCCGGGGCGGTAACGAGGAGGTCACGTGAGCGAGCCTGCGAGCGAACGATCGAACACAGTAGCGGCGCTCACGCTGCCGACGAAGGAGGCCGCGTGAGCGAGCCCGAGCGGGCACTGCTGAGCCCGCCGAAGCGCAGCGGCGCGTCACGGTCGTCGGCCAGGGTCATCATGGCCGCGGCCGGTGTCGTCGTGGCGACGGCGTTCGCCTCGGTGGCGGCGATGGCGGCCGGGCAGAGCGCCGCGCCGCAGTCCCAGAACCAGAACGTGGACCCCGCCTCGCAGCAGTTCGGCGGCTCGACGCAGACCACCGACGCCGACGGCGACACCACCAGCGGCGGCGACACCACGAGCAGCAGCAGCTCGTCGACCAGCAAGTCGTCCACGTCGAAGACCAGCGCGTCCAAGACGACCACGGTCACGAGCACGACGAAGCAGGCCGGCAGCAACCCGCCGCCCAACACCGACCCGATCCCGACCACGGGCGGCAACTCGTCGACCACGACCACCACGACGACCACCACCACGACGCCCCCGTCGTCCACCACGACCACGACCAACCCCGGTGGCACCAACCCGAGTTGATCAAGCGGGTAAATTGGGGATGGCGGGGTGGGTGGACCGCATGGCCCGACTCTCCATGGTCAGGCCGCCAGGTCGCGCCGGCTTATGACACTCGTGCGGCGGGCCAGGGCGACGGCGTAGTCGGCGAAGCGCTCGTAGTTCTGGCTCAACACCGTGGCATCCACCGCGGTGGCGACGCCGTGGGGCCAGTCCTCGCGCGTGACAGTGGCGAACACCGCTCGGTGCAGGTCGTCCATGATGTCGTCGCTGGCGTCCAGGAAGGCCGCCAGCTCCGAGTCGCCCGTGCGGACCACCTGTTCCGCCGTGCTGGCCAGGGTGATCGCGAGCTGGCCCATGTCCGCGAACGGCACACGCAGCTCGTCCGGCAGCACGTGCGCCGGGTACCGTCGGCGCGCCGCCCGGGCGATGTGCACCGCCAGGTCGCCCATGCGCTCCAGGGTGTCCACGGCGTGCACCGCAGTCAGGACGACGCGCAGATCCGTCGTCGCCAGCAGTTGTTCCTCGCACTCGGCCCGGGATCGGGCCAGTGCGGAGTCGCCCGTGATGACCTTCTCCGCCATCGCCGGGTCGGCGTCGAGCAGCGCCACGCTGGCGTGCCGCATGGCCTCCCCGACCTGGCGGCACAGGTCGGCCAGCCGGTCGAGCCGATGGTGCTTGACCTTGCCCACCCCGCCGAGGCTAGGCGCGCGTTCACGGCCGCGGGTGGCGCCGCCGCAATCCTGACGCGACCCGAACGCGGGTGTGCCGGGCCGACCGTTGGCGGACGGCCGACCCGGGTCTCACCCTCACCCTTTCGGGTGCGGAATCTCAGGCGGCTCCGCCGCTGTTGGCGATCCACTGACCGCCGGTCTGCCTGGCCTGCTTGCGGGCCTCCAGCAACGCGGAGATGACCAGGTCGACCTCCTCGTCGGAGAGGAACGCGACCTCGCCCGGTGGCGCCTGCAGCACCACCTTGTCGCCAGCAGACCACACGCGCATGGCCCGGCGCTTCTTGCCGAACCCGAGACAGGACACCTCGTGGCCCTCTGGTGAGCTCATGGCCAACTCCTCCCTGCGAGAGGCTGGGGTCGCGGCCGGGATCCTGGGGGTAGCCGCACCTCTCGCACGATCACGTAGAACATAGGCATACGCACCGCAGTTGTTACGCACTCTAACTGTCGAGTTTGCGTCCGAACGGGTGATGTTGTGTCAGCAAACAGGACAAGTTGTCACCATTTGTAAAGGTCGTCGTCCGCTCAACAACATGACCCACCGCTGTCGATCGCCCATCCGGCGTCACTAGGCCACCTCGAGCTCCGTTCGGCCGCACCGCCACCTGCACGTGCAGCCACACAAGGCGGGGCCCACTCGTAGCTGTACGGGCTCATCCGACCACGGGGCGTACAATCGATGGATCACGCAGGCCGATGGCCGCATGGCACCCCGGAAAAGGAAAACGGCCCCTTGGCGGGGCCGTCGGGTCAACCCTGTTACCGGTTGACGGGGTACGCACAGCATACACAGCCCCTCCACGGCCGCACAAATGAGGATGCTCAGTGGCTCGCGTCATCGCTTACGTCGACGGCTTCAACCTGTACTACGGCCTGCGCGCCAGGTACCGGCGCCGCTATCTCTGGCTAGATCTGGAACGCCTCGTCCAGCGAATGCGTCGCAGCGACGAGGTCGTCAAGATCAAGTACTTCACCGCGCTGGTACTCGACGACGACCCCGCGGTCCTCCGGCAGCAGCACTACCTCAGCGCCCTCAAAGCACACAGCGGCGAGAAGATCGACATCGTGCTGGGGCGCTATCAACGCTCGGACGTCGTCTGCACGCAGTGCGGGCACCAGCGGGTCAAGTACGAGGAGAAGGAGACGGACGTCAACATCGCGGCCTCGCTCATCGCCGACACGGCGAAACAGGCTTCGGACAAGGCATTTGTCATCTCCGCCGACAGCGACCTATGCCCTGCGATCCGCACCGCCTACCAGCTCGACCCGGGTCGCGAGGTGATCGCCGCCTTTCCACCGGCCCGCAGCTCGTTCGCGATCCGCACGCTCGTGCCCGCGACGTTTGTCATCAGCCACACGATGGTCCGTAACTCGCTACTGCCGGACACAGTCGTGGACCCGGCCACCGGACAGAAGTTCACACGACCGACCAACTGGTATTGAGCTCCGCTCACGTCTCGAAGCGGTAGCCCATGCCGGGTTCGGTGAGCAGGTGGCGGGGGTGGGAGGGCTCGGGTTCGAGCTTGCGGCGGAGCTGGGCGAGGTAGACGCGGAGGTAGTGGGACTCGGTGGCGTACTGGGGGCCCCAGACGTCCTGGAGGAGCTGCTTCTGGGCGACGAGGCGGCCGCGGTTGCGGACGAGGACCTCCAGCACGCCCCACTCGGTGGGGGTGAGGTGGACCTCGGAGCCGTCGCGGTGGACCTTCTTGGCGGCCAGGTCGACGGTGAAGGACGAGGTCTCGACGACGGCCTCCTCGCCGTCTGCGGCGGAGGAAGCGGAGCGGCGGACGGCCGCGCGGAGGCGGGCGAGGAGCTCGTCCATGCCGAAGGGCTTGGTGACGTAGTCGTCGGCGCCGGCGTCGAGGGCCTCGACCTTGTCGGAGGAGTCGGTGCGGGCGGACAGGACGAGGATGGGCACGGTGGTCCAGCCGCGAAGGCCGGCGATGACGTCGGTGCCGTCGAGGTCGGGCAGGCCCAGGTCCAGCACCACGACGTCGGGTTTGGCCTCGGCGGCGGCACGAAGCGCGCTGGCGCCGTCGTGGGCGGTGAGGACCTGGTAGCCCCGGGCGGACAGGTTGATCCGCAGGGCCCGCACGATCTGCGGCTCGTCGTCGACGACCAGCACCTTTGTCATGCTTCCTCCTTGGCCGGCAACGAGATCACCACGGTCAGGCCGCCGCCAGGGGTGTCCTCGGCGGTGATGGCGCCGCCCATGGCCTCGGTGAATCCCTTGGCCACGCTCAACCCCAGTCCGACCCCGCTGGTCGCGTCCCGGTCCCCCAACCGCTGGAAAGGCTGGAACAGCGCGTCCCCGGCGCCCTTGGGCAGGCCGCGACCCCGGTCCACGACCCGCAGCTCCACCTGTGAGGCGTGCGCGCTGGCCCGGACCTCGACGACGGGCTCGCCGTTCACGCTGCTCCCCGGCCGCCCATGGCGCAAGGCGTTGTCGATCACGTTGGCCACCACCCGTTCGAGCAGGCCGGCGTCGGCCAGCACCAACGGCAGCCGCTCGTCGACGTCGACCAGCACGTGACGGCGGTCGTCGATGCCGGACAGGGCCAGGGCGACAACCTCGTCGTACGCCACGGCCCGCAGCTGCGGCTGCACGGCGCCGGTGGCGAGCCGAGAGGAGTCGAGCAGGTTGTCGACGAGCCCGGCGAGCCGGTCGGCGGACTCCTCGACGGTGGCGAGGAGCTCGCCGGTGTCCTCTTCGGACAGACGGAGCTCGGGGTCGCGCAGGCTGCCGGCGGCGGCCTTGATCGAGGTCAGCGGCGTGCGAAGGTCGTGCCCCACAGCGGAAAGCAGTGCGGTCCGCAGCTCGGTGGTCTCGGCCCGACGCTGGGCGTCGGCGGTCTGGGCGGCCATTCGCTGCTGCCGCAAGGCCAACAGCGCCTGCCCGGCGGCGGCTTCGAGCGCCCGCCGGTCGGCGGCCTCCAAAGCCTTGCCCCGCAACGCCAAATGCACCTCGGGCGTCACGGGAACGTCCACATCGGCCTCATCGGGTTCATCGCACGGCGTGGGCCCGACGCAGGCGACGCGCTCCCATTTGCCGTGCCGGTGCTCCAACAGCGCCACGGAGGTGAGCCCGAAGTTCTCCCGTACCTTCTCCAACAGCCGCACCAACGGATACGGGCTGGTGAGCACGGTTCGCGCGTACGACGCCAGCAGGGCGGCCTCGGTACGGGCCCGCGCTGCCTGCTCGGCCCGCCGCGCGGCGCGGTCGACGACCAGGGCCACCATCACCGCGACGATGACCATGGCGAAGAGGGTGATCACGTTCTCCCCGTCGGCCACGGTCAGCGAGTACAGCGGCGGCGTGAAGAAGAAGTTCAGCAGCCCGGCCGACAACGCCGCCGCGACGACCGCGGGCCCGACGCCGCCGACGAGGGCGACGATCACCGTGGCGAGGAAGTAGTCGACGGTGTCGGTGGAGATCGAGATGGTGCCGTGCAGCAGCACCCCGATCCCGGTGGCGACCAACGGGATCACGATCGACAGCGCCCAGCCCAGCAGCTGCCGCCTGGGCGTCAGCGGGCTGCGGCCGAACTTCCACTTGAAGGCCCGCTTGGCCTCGCTGTGGGTGACCATGTGCACGTCGATCGGCCCGGACTCCTGCACGACGGTGGCGCCGATGCCCTCCTCGAACAGCCGCGCCACCCGCGACCGCCGGGAGGTGCCGAGCACGAGCTGGGTGGCGTTCACGCCGCGGGCGAAGTCCAGCAGCGCGGTCGGCACGTCGTCGCCGACCACGGTGTGGAAGGACGCGCCCATGTCGTCGGCCAGCCGCCGGTACTTGGCCACCTTGTCCGCCGGCGCGCCCTGTAGACCGTCGCCGCGCAGGATGTGCAGCACGAGCAGCTCGGCCCCGGCCCGGGTGGCGATGCGCCGGGCGCGCCGGATCAGGGTCTCGCTCTCCGGCCCGGCGGTGACGGCCACCACCACCCGTTCCCGGGTCTCCCAGGTCTCGGTGATCTTCTGCTCGGAGCGGTACCGCTGCAGCGCCACGTCGACCTGGTCGGCCACCCACAGCAGGGCCAGCTCGCGCAGCGCGGTCAGGTTGCCGACCCGAAAGTAGTTGCCCAGGGCGGCATCGATCTTGCGGGCCGGGTAGACGTTGCCGTGGGCCAGGCGCCGCCGCAGCGCCTCGGGCGTGATGTCGACGAGCTCGATCTGCTCGGCCGTGCGCACGAACTGGTCGGGCACGGTTTCGTGCTGCGCCACGCCGGTGATGCGTTCGACCACGTCGTTGAGGCTTTCCAGGTGCTGCACGTTGACGGTGGACAGCACGTCGATGCCGGCGTCGAGCAGCTCCTCGATGTCCCGCCAGCGCTTGTCGTTGCGCGAGCCGGGCACGTTGGTGTGGGCGAGCTCGTCGACCAGCGCGACCTCCGGCCCACGGGCCAGGACGGCGTCGACGTCCATCTCCTCGAAGTCGAGGCCGCGGTGGCTGAGGTGCTTGCGCGGCACCACTTCCAGGCCCTCGACCAGCTGCGCGGTCTTCTCCCGGCCGTGGGTCTCGACGAGACCCACGACCACGTCGGTGCCGCGGTCGGCGCGGCGGCGCGCCTCGCCGAGCATCGCGAAGGTCTTGCCGACCCCCGGCGCTGCCCCGAGGTAGATGCGCAGCTCGCCGCGCCGCGGTTTCTCCGGTTGCACGTCGCTCAGTCTGCCCTGGTCAGCGCTTCGCCGCCTGGACGGCCAGGTTCAACGCGAGCACGTTGACCCCGGGCTCGCCGAGGAAACCGGCCCCGCGCCCGCCGGTGTCGTCCGTGACGATCTTCGTCACCTGGTCCACGGACAGCCCGTTGACCCGCGCCACCCGGGCGATCTGGAGCCTGGCGTAGTCCGGGCTGATCGCCGGGTCCAGACCCGAGCCGGACGCCGTCACGGCGTCGGCCGGCACCTGGTCCGCCGAGACGCCTTCGCGCTTGGCGATGGCCTCCTTGCGCGCCTTGATCTGCGCCACCAGCACCGGGTTGTCGGCCGCCAGGTTGGACGGGGCCGAGGTGGCGGCGTCGTTGTCGGCCAGACCCAGCTTGGTGTTGTCGGTGGCGGAGAAGTCGGACGCCGTCGCCGAGGGGCGGGTGTGGAAGTACGGATCGTGGTCCGGGTCCTTGGCCACCGGGTTGAGCCCGATCAGCGAGGACCCGACGGGCTTGCCGTCCACGGTCACGATCGAGCCATTGGCCTGGGCCGACAGCCCCGGGACCTGGCCGATTCCCCACACCAGGAGGGGGTAGACGATCCCGAGCAGCACCGTCATCAGCAGCACCATCCGGAGTCCGGCGGCGGTCTGCTTGACCAGTCCTGAACGCACGACGATCACCCGATTCCAGGGATGAGACGGATCACGAGGTCGATGAGCCAGATGCCGGCGAATGGCGTGATGACGCCGCCGACTCCGTAGATCAACAGGTTGCGGCGCAACAGCTTGGATGCGCTGGAGGGCCGGTAGCGCACGCCACGCAGGGCCAGCGGGATCAGCAGCACGATGATCAGCGCGTTGAAGATGACCGCGGACAGGATGGCCGAGGTGGGTGTGGCCAGGTGCATGACGTTGAGCCGGCCCAGCCCCGGGTAGATGGCCGCGAACATGGCCGGCAGGATGGCGAAGTACTTGGCCAGGTCGTTGGCGATGCTGAAGGTGGTCAGCGCGCCCCGGGTGATCAGCAGCTGCTTGCCGATCTCCACGATCTCGATCAGCTTGGTCGGGTCCGAGTCGAGGTCGACCATGTTGCCGGCCTCCTTCGCGGCCGACGTGCCGGTGTTCATGGCCACGCCGACGTCGGCCTGGGCCAGCGCGGGCGCGTCGTTGGTGCCGTCGCCGGTCATCGCGACGAGCTTGCCGCCCTCCTGCTCCTTGCGGATCAGGGCCATCTTGTCCTCGGGCTTGGCCTCGGCCAGGAAGTCGTCCACGCCGGCCTCGGCGGCGATGGCCCGCGCGGTCAGCGGGTTGTCGCCCGTGATCATCACGGTCTTGATGCCCATGGCCCGCAGCTCGTCGAAGCGCTCCCTCATGCCCGGCTTGACCACATCGGACAGTCGGATCACGCCGCACACCACGGCAACGCCGCCGGAAAGCTCCGCGCACACCAGCGGCGTGCCGCCGTCGCCGCTGATCCGGTCCACGGTCTCATGCACTTCATCCGGCACCTGACCACCGTTTTCGGTGACCCAGACCCGCACGGCGCTGGCGGCGCCCTTGCGGATCTGGCGGTCGCCGATATCCATACCGGACATGCGCGTCTGCGCGGTGAACGGCACGTTGAGAACCTCGCCGACCAGTTCGGTGGCGCTGACCCTCGCCGGAATCCCGAGATGGGCGGCGCAGAACTCGACGATACTGCGTCCTTCCGGCGTCTCGTCGGCCAGGCTGGACAGCCGTGCGACGGTCGCCAGTTCGTCCATAGTGGACGAACCGACCGGGATCAGCTCGGTGGCGCGGCGGTTGCCGAAGGTGATGGTGCCGGTCTTGTCCAGCAGCAACGTGTCCACGTCGCCGGCGGCCTCGACCGCGCGGCCGGACATGGCCAGCACGTTGCGCTGCACCAGCCGGTCCATGCCGGCGATGCCGATGGCCGACAGCAGCGCGCCGATGGTGGTGGGGATCAGGCAGACCAGCAGCGCGGTCAGCACGATCACCGACTGCTCGCTGCCGGAGTAGATCGCCATCGGCTGCAGCGCCACGACGGCCAGCAGGAAGATGATCGTCAGCACCGCGAGCAGGATGGTCAGCGCGATCTCGTTCGGCGTCTTCTGCCGGGAAGCGCCTTCCACCAAGGCGATCATGCGGTCCACGAAGGACTCGCCGGGTCGGGTCGTGATCTTGACGACGATCCGGTCGGACAGCACGGTGGTGCCGCCGGTGACGGCGGACCGGTCGCCGCCGGACTCCCGGATGACCGGGGCCGACTCGCCGGTGATGGCCGACTCATCGACGGTGGCGATGCCCTCGATGACGTCACCGTCGCCGGGAATGACCTCGCCCGCCTCGACGACGACCAGATCACCGATGGTCAATTCGGTGCCGGGAACCCGTTCTTCGCTGCCGTCCTCCCGTAGACGGCGTGCGACGGACTCCTTCTTGCTGCGGCGCAAGGAATCCGCCTGCGCCTTGCCCCGGCCCTCGGCGACGGCCTCGGCCAGGTTGGCGAACAACACCGTGAACCACAGCCAGATCGTGGCGGCGATGGAGAACACCGACGGCTGGGTGATCGCGAACACTGTGGACAGTGCCGACCCGATCCACACCACGAACATGACCGGGTTGCGCATCTGGTGCCGTGGATTGAGCTTGCGCAGCGCGTCGGGCAGCGAGCTCAGCAGCTGGCGTGGATTGAAGGCGCCGGCCGACAGCTTGCGCCCCGCGTTCTCCGCGTGGTGGCGGTCCACCTCCTCCACGGAACGCGGCTGGGAATCAGTGGTGGTGGTCATGACATCGCCTCCGCGATGGGGCCGAGAGCGAGCGCCGGGACGAAGGTCAGCGCGGCGACGAGGAGCACGGTGCCGGCCACCATGGACGCGAACAGCGGTCCGCTGGTGGGCAGCGTGCCGGCCGACGGCGGGATCTTCCGCTGGCTGGCCAGGCCGCCGGCCAGGCCGAGCACGGCCAGGATGGGGATGAACCGGCCGAACGCCATCGCGACGCCGAGGGTGGACTCGAACCAGTCGTTGGTGACGGTGAGGCCGCCGAAGGCGCTGCCGTTGTTGTTGGACGCCGAGGCGTAGGCGTAGAGGACCTCGGACAGGCCGTGAGCGCCGCTGTTGGTCAGCGCCGCGCCGGTGGAGGGCAGCACCACCGCGATGCCGGCGAGCACGAGAACCAGGGTGGGCATGGCCAGCATGGCGATCGAGGCCATGGTGACCTCGCGCCGTCCGAGCTTCTTGCCCAGGTACTCGGGTGTGCGGCCGACCATCAGGCCCGCGAGGAACACGGCGATGATGGCGAACACCAGGATGCTGTACAGGCCGGTGCCGGTGCCGCCGGGCGATATCTCGCTGAACAGCATGTTCAGCATCGCACCGCCGCCGCCGAGGCCGGAGAAGCTGTCGTGGGCGGCGTTCACCGCGCCCGTCGAGGTGCCCGTGGTGGAGTCGGCGAACAGCGACGAGCCGGGGATGCCGAACCGGGTCTCCTTGCCCTCCATGCCGGCCCCGGCCAGCAGCGCGGCCGGGCCGTTGGGGTGCGCCTCGGCCCACCAGATCACCGCGAGCATGCCGCCCCACAGCAACGCCATCACCGACAGGATCGTGTAGCCCTGCTTCTTGTCGGCCACCATCACCCCGAACGTGCGGGTGAGGCTGACCGGGATCACCAGCAGCAGGAAGATCTCGAGGAGATTGGTCCACGAGTTGGGGTTCTCGAACGGGTGGGCCGAGTTGGCGTTGAAGATGCCGCCGCCGTTGGTGCCCAACTCCTTGATGGCCTCCTGGCTCGCGGTCGGGGCCAGCGCGATGGTGTGCTGGCTGCCGTCGAGCGCCGTCACGGCGATACCGCCGGACAGGCTGTCCACCACGCCGAGCGCGATGAGCACCATCGCGAAGACGAAGGCGATCGGCAGCAGGATCCGGATCACCGTGCGGGTCAGGTCCACCCACAGGTTGCCGACGCGGTCGGTGCCGGCGCGCATGAAGCCGCGCACCAGGGCCACGGCCACGCACATGCCGACCGCCGCCGAGACGAAGTTCTGCACGGTCAGGCCGGCCATCTGCACCAGGTGGCCGTAGGCCTGCTCCGGCACGTAGGACTGCCAGTTGGTGTTGGTGACGAAGCTGATCGCGGTGTTGAACGCGGTCGCGGGGTTGATCTCCGGCCGGCCCAGCCCCAGCGGCAGCACGGTTTGCAGGCGCTGCAACAGGTACAGCGCGACGACGGAGGCGAAGGAAAACCCGATCACGCCGTAGGCGTAGGTGGTCCAGCGCTGGTCGGAGTCGGCGTCGACGCGAACCGCCCTGTACAGCGCGCGTTCCAGCCGCCAGTGCTTGGCGCTCAGGTAGGCGCGGGCCATGTGGTCGCCCAGCGGCTTGTAGACCGCCGCGAGCGCGGCCAACAGCAGCGCGACCTGGAGCAAGCCGGCAACAGTGTCGTTCATGTCAGAACTTCTCCGGCTTGATCAGGGCGACGAACAGGTAGACGAGCAACAGCAGGGCGAGCACGCCGCCGAGGACGTTCGCCAGGAGACCGGCCCCGTTCACAGCCGCTCCAAACCACGCACCATGAGTGCGAGCACTCCGAAGACGCCGATCACCAGCACGGCGTAGGCCAGGTCGGCCATGACGCGCCTTTCCCCTCACGCGAAGCAGTCACCCGGACGGCGACCGCGATCGAGACGAGCGTGCATCGGCGGTCACCGCCCGAGCCCCGGCCTGACAGCCTCTTGACGCCCGTCGGCGCGGCATTGACGCGATATTGACGCGCCGGTGAGCCAGGTCTCCCACCCGATCAGGTGACGCCCGAACGGACCGTGACCAGCAGCCGCGAAAACCGATGCAGGGAAGGACGCCTTACCTGCGTTCAACGCAGG